>JBJTAV010000076.1:0-25840 GCA_046091005.1 Gammaproteobacteria bacterium
GCCGCGTTTGCTTGTTTATCGCGCGCCCTCGGCCGCCGTATCGCGCATGCGGGCACAGAACCCCGACGAATACGCGATCAAAGATGTCGAGATGCGACTGAAAGTCGGCAAGGATGGCAAAGTTCTGGATGTCGCGGTCGCGAACACCGCGGCGCCCGAGAACAGCACCAAGGCGGCCGTGCTCGCAGCGCGCAAGACCCGCTTTGCGCCGCGCATCGTCGATGGGGAGCCCGCCGAGACCGAAGGCGTCGTACTACGCGAACAGCTGATGATCAGAATCCAGCGCTCGCCCCCGGCTTCCAGTTCGGATCCACCCGCCGCGACACCCTGATCGGCAGCGCCTCGATGCGCAGTCCGCTTGCTGCGAGCGCGCGCATGGCGTCTTCGGCGCTGACCTCGAGCCGCTTGCCGCCGGCCAAAAGTTTGGCGGTTTCGGTGGCGGGAAACTGCACCAAAAACCGCGAGGCGGCATCGCGCATGGCTGCCTCGGTGGCTTCGTCCATGGGCGCACCGCTGCTCAGCCCGTCGGCCAGCGCCGTGCCGTATCCCGTCAGCGTCAAAGAATCATAGCGTTCGCCATTCGGCGAAAACAGGTTGATGCGATAACGGATCGTGACTGCGACATACGCACCACCGGTTTCTTGTGCCGTCGCGAATGAATACTGCTCGATTTTCGGTTCGAATATGGCCTGCAGACCGGGCGCCGCCCGAGCGGCATCGAGATCAGCAAATTCATTGACCTCGCGAAACGTGGCACCGAGCACGGTGCGAGCGAGCTCCTGTTGGGCAGCGCCGAGTTCGATGACCCATGATACCCCGCTGCGGGTTTCGGAATGGGTGTAGTTACGCTGCTCGGCCGACATGACGAGACCAATCTTTGCCGGTACTGACTCCACCAGAGCCTTGGGCAGATCAGGGTCTGGCGCGATCTGTACGCCCCCGCAGCCGGCGAGCGAGATCAATCCGAGCACAATGCTTGCTAGTTGCCACCGACGCATGTCGTGATGCCTCCGATGTTCATGCTGAAGGCGCAGCTCTTGGTGTTCGTCAGTCCGACGAAGGTGCCGTCGTTGCGCTCGCACATGGCTCTCATTAACGCCGAGAAGCGGATATTTGTAAACGGTGTCATGCCCGGCGCCTCCGGGAAGCCGACCGCGTGGATACGGACCCGGCGGCGCCCGCTGGAGTCAGGCCGATTGATGCGATCGACGGCATCGAGAGCCCCTTGGATCGACTCACCGGTGAACTCGTCGCCGAGCACATAGATGCTGATTCTTTTATCCGCTGACCAATAGCTTTTGATCGCAAGTTCGATACCGTCGGCTGGGCTCGAATCGCTGAACGATCGCCAATTACGCATGCGCTGGACGATATCGGTCCGCAAACCCGGTGAATCGGTCAGCCAGCGGCCGCGCGTGCCACCGAAGAGTTCACGTCCATTGTCATCGACGATCTGCACTCCCTTGAGGCGCGGATAGATGTCGAGAATTTCGCGCATCACCTCGATGGCGGTTTCCCAATGCCCACCCTGCATGCTGCCCGAGGTATCGATCAGGAAGATCACGTAATCGCTGTCGACCGGGATGCCGCCGACCGCCTGGGTAGTGATGCGCTTGCGGGTTCGCGAGGCCTGCATCAGCTTCTTGTTCTCCGCTTCGAGTTCCTGATACGCCGAGAGCAATTCGTTTTCGAGGATATTGCTTACGGCTGCATCTTGCCGTGAGGCATCGAACTGACCGCGAATGCTCGAGAAATCTCCGGCAACTTTGGCGAGATTGCGCCGCTCGCGCACCAGTAGATCAACGCGACCCTTGAGCTCGCGCTCGAGACGCTCGCTTTCGCCGCGGATGACAAACAACTCTTCCTGCAGCTTTTTGATCTGTGATTCGAGATCTTGCCGAGAGCGTTCGATCACGATGGGCTGACCAAACTCGGACAGCACGAGCAGCAGAATGATGGCGCCGAAACCACAGCAAATAACGTCGAGAAACGACAGGCTGAATACTTCGGTGTCGCGCCGCTCGAGCTTCATGGCCAGTCCGGTGACGGCATGACGAACGCGCCCTTGGTCAGTCGCGCAAGACCCCAGAACCGATGGGGTGCGGGCACATCACCCTTCATGGGCAGCAAAATGACGTCTACCGGGACGTTTTTATTGAGTCCGCGAATGGCCTCGTCAAAAAGTTTGGCACGGTCGGCTGCATCGACGAAGCGACGCAGCGCGGGTGCGGTCGCTCCCTGAGTCGGCAATCCATCGGTAATCAGAATCACCTGATCAGGCGGAACTTTCATGTCGCGGATGGCTGCGAACGCGTTGATGAGGCTCGTGCCACCTGCGGGCGCCAACTGACCCATCGAGTCCAATAATTTTTCGCGTCGACCCTGATCGTCGCCCTTGATCCACTCGCCCGCCGAGCCTTCGAGCAAGGGAGTGGCCGCCGTATTGAAGGCGTAGATCTGATACTGCGAAGCGTCCGGGATTTCATTGACAATCCAGCTGGCAATATCCGTTGCGCGCCGCCACTTCTCGGCCCCCTGCTGCGCCGCGGCAGGCGAGTTTCGCAAGCGGATGATATTGACCAAGTCTTCATCGAGCATGCTGGCCGAGCGATCGAACAACACGAGAATACGCCGACCCTTCAGCGTGAGCCCCGTGATGTAGCGTCGACTCGCCCGCGATTTGCCTGCGCCGGTGAGCTCGCCGCGTGGGGTCGCGACCTTGGCGCTCGCCTCGAGTCGGCGGCCACTCTCCTCGAGCGCCTTGACGTCGGCTTTGAGCTGCTCGATCCGCTCGCGCTTGGCGAGCGTCTCGGCGTCATAAATGAAGCTCTCTTCACGCTTGCGCTGCAATTCTTCGATGAGCTGAGTGGCGCGTGAGGAGGCCGAGACTGTCTCGCTCTCGGTTTTTTGCAGCGTGTTGCGCAGCACCACGAGATTTTTGGCGCCCGTGATCACTTCTTCTTCGAGCTTGGACACCGCAGCACTCAGATCTTCGGCCTTGCGAGTGCGCTCGATGCCGCTCTGTGCGCTGATGATGGTGTAAAAAAGAATGACCGCGCCAAAGCCGCAACAGATCACATCGAGAAACGAAAGGCTGAAAACCTCAACGTTGCGGCGTGCCATGACCTGCTCCGCCGACCGCGATGAGTTCGATCGATACACCCGGCGTACCGAGACGCAGTCGGTCCCCGGACTGCACGCGGACTCGACCCCGGACGCGCTCGTCGTTGAGCCAAGTATCTTGGGCACTATGCGGGATCAGCGTGACTGTGCCGCCCTCTGCACGCAGCGAGCAATGCAGGCGCGACACACCGGCGTAGCCCTCGCCCAAGCGCAGACCGCCCGAGGCAGGATCACGACCGATTTCCAAGGCGCCGCTCTGCGGCAACACGAAAGCTCGACCTTCCCACAACGCATGCGTGGGCGCGGTATCGACGAAGTTCGCGAGTGCCGACAAGTCGAGTTCGCTCGCCGCCTCGAGCGGTACGCCTGCGGGGTAGCCCCGCTGCAGCGTCACGGCGCCGTCGTCATCAACTTGTGAGCCTGCAAGTGATGCTGCCCTCGCGGTCAAACTCGCACTACATGAATAAAACCGGCAGCCCCGCAACTCTGCGAGTCGACTCAAAAGGCCTGGCAGACGGACGGCAGTGTCATCGATCAAAATATTGACGCGAGACCCTGCTGGACGCAGTTCGTGCAGCGCGGCGAGAACTTCGCGGTAGAGGTCGTCCGCGGCTTCCGTGAATTGATCGCGGCTGAGGCTGATACGTACCGGATCGCGTCCCGTCGGCAGCTCAAGATCGGTTGATCCCGTCGTCGCCGCTCGCGCTGCGGCGTCATCGAGCAAATCATGGAGGCGTTGCTCGCTCGCGGCCTCATGCAAAGGATCGAAGCGTGTGCGCAGCACCATCGCCTCGCTCACCATACGCAACCAAGATTGACGGAGCGCGAGCAAACCGGCGCCGCGTCGAACCACCGCCGCACGCCGGCGAAGTTGGTCATCGACGTGCTCGACTCGCGTTGCCACCACGTGCGCAAGGCCGAATTCGAGCACCAGCGTCGTGCCAGTCAACCCAACACTCGCCACCGCAAGCGCCGCGGCATCGTGGAACCCGCCGATGCGGAGTCCCTCGCGCCTCGCAAGGGCGAGGATCACGCCCAAAGATTCCGCAGAAAATGCGGCCGATACGGCGCACTGCAAAGGCGAGTCGCGCTGCGTGTCATCGATGCGTGTGCGCAATTCGGCGCGCGCCACGGCGACGGCGGCTGCCGAGGCCTTGCCACCCTCACGGGCGATCGTTGCCCAGTGGTCGCTGCTCACCTGCCGCGGTGCAAGACGGGCGATATCCCCTGCTGGGCGACCCATCATGGCGGCACGCCCAGGATCTGCGTGCACCACCGAAGACGACGAAGACAACAGGCTGCCATCACTCGCCACTGCGAGCGCTGCGTCAAGCAGATGCAGCCCGGTCACACTCATGAACGCGCCTGCAGGTTGCGGATGACTTTTTGATCGAGCCAGGTTTCGGTATCGAGGACGCGGCGCTCCTGCACTCGCTGCAGCTGCTGCATCAGGAACATCAATAAAATCGACAGCAGCAAGGCGATCAGCGTCGAGTTGAAGGCCACACCCAGTCCCTCAGTCACGCCCGAGATATCGCCCGTGACCGCCTTGTGCGCCTGCGACAAGGCATCGCCGATGCCGCGCACCGTCCCGATGAAGCCGATCGCAGGAATGGCCCAGGCGATATAGCGCAGCAGCGCGAGATCGGAATCGAGACGATCTGCCTCCGACTGACACAAACCGTGCGCCACGGTCGAGGCGTCTTGCACGCTGCGCGTGGCGCCAAAGCGCGCGAGCGCCCCGAGCAAGGCCCGCGGCACCAGCAGCTCACGACTCTCGGCGGGCAGATTCTCGATTTGTCTGGCGTACTCGCGGGTGTCTTCGGGCAGGATTTTCATGCCTTCCGGAAGACGCAGCAGGTCGGCGTCGAGGGCTTGCTGTTCGCGTCGCTGTGCATGGGCCTTGTAACCCATGATGGCGAGCGCCCAGAGCATGAGAATGATCTCGGCTTCTTGCTCATAATCTTTGAGCACCACTTCGAGCGAGCGCTGCGCGACGTAATTCGGATCGGTCAGCATGCGTTCGCGATCGGCCTGCAGCGTCGCCTCGGCAACGGGTCGTACGTGCAACACGTAAATCGTGTGCACGATGACGATGGACACCACCAGCGCGACGATGGTGAAGAGAAATTCGTTGGGGGCTTTTTTGTTCATATTCAGATATCGATGGGCAGACTGATGTTGTTGTCGGCGGAATCGCGATATTCGGGCGATTCCTCGTCCGAGGTCTTGGGTGGCGCTTTGCGGCGCTGGATTTCTTCGGCCTCGTTGGATTCGGCTGCAGGGGGTGTGGCGTCTTGAGCTACCGCGCGCAGCATCGCGAGCGAAGCGCCCCAGCAGACGAGTGCGGCCACTGCCGTGAAGAGGATCATCCGCCAAGTCTTTTGATTGCTCTGCATGGGCTTGCTCTGCATGGGCTTACTCCGCATAACGCGCGACCCGAAAGCCGACCTCTTGCGAGGTACCATCGAAACCCTCTCGCCAAGCCGCACGCAGATCGGCGAAGGTGGTCGTACGCCAGTGGCTGCCTTTGATCACGCGCCGCACATTCACAGCAGCGGCTGCGCCGGCAGCGTTGGCGCCTGCAGCGGGTCCCAGCGGGTCTGTGCCCCCTGCATTGGCATCAAAAGACACGTAGGCATCGTGTACCCACTCGGACAGGTTGCCGGTCATGTCAAAAATGCCGAAACCATTCGCCCGAAATTTCCCGGGTGGTGCAACCGCCGGGTAATCGTCCTGCCAAGCCTCGAGCACGCGAGTCATTTCATCGATAGCTTCGCTGCCCGCGAGATTGCCGACGCCGGCGGGCGGCGGCAACGCATCGCCCCACTCGTAACGCTGGGTGCGCGCGCCCGGGCCTGCATGCCTCGCGGCATATTCCCACTCGGCCTCGGTGGGCAAACGATAGCCGGTGGTCGCGGGTTCGATCAGCGTCCAGCGCCCGCCTTTTTGTTCGTAGGCGACCGGCAGTCCCTCTTGGGTCGACAGCCAGTTGCAGTACTGCACGGCATCGCTCCAAGTCACGTTGCTGACCGGTTGGCCATCGAGATCTAGTGTGCGCTTGCCGACAAAGCCGGAATTGTGGTCCGCCTTGTAGCGACGAAACTCGCCATTGGTCACTTCACGCGTACCGAGATAGTACGGACGCGCCAAGGTTACCTTGCGCGGGAATTCATTGGCGCGACGACCCTGTTCACGACGCTCACTGCCCATCGTGAATGATCCACCGGTAATGAGGCGCAGCATGGTGCCGGTGGTCTGGGCACGCAGCGCAGGCGGTGGCGGCTTCCAGTCACGTGCGCGACCGACGGGTACCAGCTTGTAGTCAACCGTGCGATCTACCGCGGCCGAGAGATCAACGTCGATACGCTCGGCCTGCATGCCCGCTTTGCGTACCTCGAAGCTGTGCTTGCGGGCAGGCAGTTCGAACGTCAGTGGCGTCTTGCCGCGGACTTCGCCATCGATCACCACTTCGGCGTCGATGGGCTCGCCCTGCACCGTCAGGCGTACCGGCACGGACTGCAACGCGAGTTGCAGCGGGATATCTTTGTCAGCGGTGGCAAACACCCGACGCTCGACCGATCGATAACCCTGCAGCGAGACGCTGATGTCATGTTCGGACCCGGCCGGCAGCCCCACTGTCACCGGCGTACGACCCCGAAACACTCCACCCACCGTGACATCAGCGCCAGCGGGTCGCGACGTGACTCGCAAACGAGCGTCGGGAGCGCCGAGTTCGACCGGGCCAATCCGCTGGGTCTCACCTGCTTTGAGCAACACCGCGCTCTGCCAATCGCGCGCACCGCGCGCCGAGATCTTCAGTCGATGCAAGCCTGCAGGCAGATCGACACGCGTCGGCAGGGCGACCGGTGTCGAATCATTGACCGATACGCTCGCGCCAGTCGTCATGGCGCTGACTTCGAGAGCGCCCCACGAGGGCTGCAAACGCAGGCTCAAAGGCTGACGGGTGCCGCGACCCTCTACAGTTATTTTTTGCACGAGATCGAGGTGCCGCTCGGCACGCAGTGTGAGCGTGCGCTCGCCACCCGCAACTTGCACCTCGCCCGGCACGGTGCCGAGCTCGGCGCCATCGATGAACACTCGAGCCGCGACGCCAGCGGTGTCGATATCGAGTACGCCTGGTTTTTCTTTGAGCTGCAGTTGCAGTGACAAGGGCGCGTCTTCTTGGACCTCGACCACGCGCTCGATCGGTAGATACCCCTCGGCTTCGGCGCGAATGCGTCGCTCGCCGGGCAGCAGCAGCAAGGTGTCGGCGGATCGCCAACCGAAGCCCGAACCCGTCACCTCGGCGTTTGCGGGCAACACGGTGAGCCGCACGGTTTCGAGGCGCGACAGCAATAGTGCAAAGATTCCGAACACCGCGAGCACCACGGCGGTAATTGCCAAGAGCCGACGATTGGAGCCGATCGATGCCGAAACTTTGGCGGGACTTCGCGCATCATCCGTTGCAGGGTCTGCCGCCAAGTCGGCCAGAAAAATTCGCTCGTCACCCGCCGACTCGGTGAACTCGCTAGCGGTATCGACGGTGATGGGTGCCAGCGTGTCGTTGCCGACAAGATGGCGCAGCTCGAGCACGGTTTTTCCCTGCAACAACAAACGCGCGCTGCCGAAGGCAATGACATCGGCGTCTTGCAGCGGCGTAAACACGCTGACCACGAGCGGCATGCCGTTAGCCAAGGCCGTGGTGCCAGGCGCTGCCGTGACTCCAAGCTCGCTGTCTAGCCAGTGCAGTAGCAAAGATTCGCTGCCGGTCGTACCCGGAACGATGATGTCATCGCCCGCCGCACCACCGATTCGACAGGGCAGACTCAACTCGCGAGTGCCTGCGGGCTCGCGCAGGGTCAGCATCGGTGTTTCGGCAGCGGTCACGAGATCGCCTCCGTACACCTGACCTGCACGACTACCGCAGTGGTTCCCGGCGCAACCGTGAACTCACGACGCACATCACGAAAACCCGTACGACTGCCGATAGCCACATAGCGCCCGGGCTTGAGTTGCAGTTCGCGGCGCGTGAAGGCGCCGAAGCTGCCCACGCGCTGCACACTGACGACGGTAACGCCATCCGACTCGAGCACGGCGAGCACTGGCTGATCATAGAGTTGGATCGCGGCTCGCAATTGCTCTGACTGATTACGCAATACAGGCGCAGCGGCTTTCACGTTGCCGGCATCGGTCAATAGGCGCTCGGCCTCGCGCCGCACCTCAGGTGCCGTCAATCGACCAGGATTGGCGAGCAGGGCATCGAGACGTCGCGCGAGATCCGCGCGTGGTACGACGCGCGCTCGACCGTTACGTGCAAAACCCAAACTCGGATCGCGCGCAAGCTGTGCGTCATAGCGCAACAAGGCTTCGCCCCATTTTTCTGCGGTTTCGAGCAGCAGAATCTCGGCCTGTACCTCATCGAGATCACGCTTCTCGCCGGCAGCCTCGACTTGCGCGAGCAACGGCGCGAGCTCGGCACCTGTGGGGCGCAGCTTGCGCGCTCTCGACAGTGCCGACTGCGCGTCTGCGGTCCTCCCGGCACGCAAGGCAACCAGCGCCTCGCCAATTTCGCGCGCATAACGATCGGATCCCAGCTGCGAGCGCGCTCGCGCGGCGCCCTCACGCGCAACCCGGTTGAGCGGATCAGCGCGTAGCACTTCTTCGTAACGCGTGAGTGCGGTCAGGTGATCGAGGGTCAACGAGGCCGTCTCGGCGGCGACCAGCGCGGGCAACACCGGCCCAAGTGCTTTGACTCTCGCGATACCGCGGCCGGCATCGGCATTGGTCGGTTCGATCAATTGTGCAAGTTCGAAAGTCTGACGAGCGAGCTCGAGTCGACCGCCATCGAGCGCAGCTTCACCCTCACGCAATTTTTTGGCCAAAGCCTGCGGACGCTCTTCGACGATACGCGCGAGACGCTGGGTGGCCACGCCGATGCGATCGAGCGCGAGCGCGTAATCGCGAGCCGCTTCCGCTTCAGCAGCCAGTACGCCCAAAGATTTCGCAGCGGCAAAGGTTGCTCCACCCCAAACACCCGCGCCCTGCGCCTCGAGCTCATCAAGCAAAGTGCGATATCGACCGCTGGCTTCGGCGAGACGGTCTTGCAGTTCACGATCGGCCTCGACTTTGCTCGCTGCAGCCGCGGCGGCCGAAGTCGCGGCGGGCTTCGTGCCCGCAGTAGTCACGCTCGCGGCAGGCGAGGCAACCGGCGGCGTCACATAGCGCGGCAGCAGCACGAAGACCGCCACCAAAACCGCCGCCAGCGCCACGAGCCCACTCCAGGCAGCGATCGACGGGCGTGCAGTCGATCCGACATCGTTGCTGGCTGCGGCCACCTCGAGCGGAACCACCTCTGCGGCAATCACGGGGGCGAGTCGCTGCGACTCCAGCGACTGCAACACGAGGGCGATCTCGCGCAGATTATGCGGACGCGCATCCGGATTGCCGGCGAGTAACGACATCACGAGATCGATCAGGGCAACAGGGGTTGCGACCGAAGTCACGAGTCGTGGCGGCGGCAGACCAGAGAGAGCACGCGCCGTATCGGGAAAATTCGGTGGATAGCCGCCGAGCAATTCATAGGCGAGCGCACCAAGCCCGAACAAGTCATCGGCCACACTGCCTGCGGCACCGGCATGCTGTTGGGGGCTGGCACTGAAGGGCGAGAGCACGCGGGTGCCAAAGCGTTCACCGATATGCGTCGCACTGCCGAAATCGGCCACACGGGCACGGCCATCGAAACCGATCAGCACGTTTGAGGGCTTGAGATCACGATGCACAATGCCGCGGGCATGCAGCTCGGCGAGTGTCTCGGTGACCTCGCGTAGCAGACCGAGCGACTGCGTCCAGGCACGTGCCCGCAGCGAGCGCGCATCGGCTGCAGCCAACTCCATGGGCAGTACCGCAAACGTCTCGTCGAGACACGGCTCAAAGTATTCGAGGACCCCACGACTCTTCGCCGCCTGTGCAAGCAGATACTGCGTACGCAGGGCTTCGATCTCGGCGGCAGGCAAGATCTTGATGGCGATCTGCGCAGAGCGCTGCTCATCGAGCGCACGCCACACCTCGCCTTGACCGCCCTGCCCCAGGGGCTCAAGCAGTACGAAGCGATCGAGCAGCTTTTGTCCTTTCGCGAATGCCGCCACGGAATCTCAGCTGCGCGGCGCTTTCGGCGTGGGGGTAGGCGGCTTGCCGGCAGGTGGCTGGGCTGCGGGCGGCGTCGCCACAGGCGTCACACCGCCGGTCTCCTCGGCATAGATTGTCGCGAGCAGACGACGCCACTCGCGATACTGTTCCTCGGCCGTACCAGTGAGTTTGAGCGTACGACCCTCTACCTCGACCACCTGCGTACCGGCTTCACTTTCGAAGCTGCGGGCAAGCTCGCGGACGGATTGTGCTGCCGTTTTCGCATCAGCGAATTTTTTGATACCCGACATCACTGCCGCCACGCCGCCCGCGCCGCCGCCATAACGCACAGCGTCTTCGATACGCTGACAGTTATAGTCGGTAGAACTGCACTGACTCGACACCAGAATGCTGGCGAGCACCGCCGCGGCGCCGAGCACGGTACGCGTCGTCGCCTGCGCCCGCGCCTTGTCTTCTTTTTCCATTTCTTCGCGGATGGTGCGTCGATAGCTGGCGTAGGAGTCGAACATCCCCTCGTTGAACTGTTCGTTATAGCCGTCGAGGGTGTCGATGACCCCGGCATCACGCTCGCGGATCTTGCCGATACGCGAGAGCGCCGGATCATCTTTGGCTGGCAGCCGCGCCACTCGAGTCAAACCCGAAGCGTCAGTCTGCAGGTAACCCCCGAAAGATCGCGGATCGAGATCCTGCGCAAATCGCAGTTGCGCCACCTCGCGCACTTCGCCGCGCTCACCCGGGCCGAGTTTGTCGCGCACCGCCATCAGATCGTTGGCGATCTGCGCATAGACGTTCTGGAAAGGATCGCGCGCACGCATTGCCGCATCGGTCTTGTAGGAACCGAGATCGGCATCCCCAGAGTAACGTTTGTCTTTGATCCAAACGCGACCCATCGCATCGACGGCATCGATCTCAAGCTCGAGTCGTCCACCACTCGATTCGATGATCTTGCCGCTCACCAACACGTCGGTGAATTTCACGCCTTCAGGCACGACCCGCACTGCGCCCCACTGCCCCGACTCTTCGAGGGTCGACTTCAAACGCGCGGCCAGCAGCCGCGACTCGGCGCGGCGAACTTCGGGGTAGATCCGTCGCTTGTCCAACGCTTCTTCGTTGTCGACGAGAGCAGCCGGAATATTGGTATCGAAGGCCTGCACGCTGACATCGAGCAGTTCAGCGTCGGGAATCTGTTGCGTCGCCTGCACCGCTTCGAGCTTGGGCAGGGGTCGTGTCTCTTTGACCACGCAGCCCGCGAGTGCAAAGAGCGCGAGCGCGGCGGTCAACGGCGCGCGCAATGAGCATCCTCTGCCAAAGAAATCAGCCTTTGCCCTGAACATTCCGCTTGTACTCCGTGTACTCCTTCCAAAGCTTTTCTTTGAGCTCGGGATCGGTCTCCTGTTCGGCAGCGCGTCGCAGCCGTCGCGCCACGATGTCGTCATCCTCGCCCGAGGGTCGGCTGCGGTCGGGGCCGCCACTGCCACCGCCGCTCACCGTGCCGCGATCGCGTTGATCGCCGCCCGAGGCGTCGCCACCGCCCGTGCCGGACTGCGCCGTACGCTCGGATTTGAGGTCGCCTTCGCCGCGACCCAGACCGCCGCTCGCAGCATCGCCCGCGGTCCCCGCGGAGGCCGTACGGTTTGCCGCCTGCGCATCGCGAGTTTCTGCAGTGCGACGTTGTTCTTCCTCGAGGGTCTTGTCGAATTCGCCCAACGAATCGTCGAGAGTTTTTTCGGCTGCGCCACGACGCTCATCGGCTGTAGTCGCCGAGCCACCGCTGCCCTTGTCTTCGCGCGTTTCGCTACCGCCGCCGGCGCCACCACCACCCTCGCCGCCAAACACAATGCCGCCCGGCAAGGTCACCGTGGTGCCGCTGCCCGTCGAGCCGCCGGACGAGCCGCTCGGAGTGCCGCCAGGCATGCCACCCGGCATGCCACCCGGCATGCTGCCCGGCAGACCGCCCGTCGAGCCGCCGCCGGTCTGCGGCAGGGTTGCGCAGCCCGCAAGACCGAGCAGCAAGGCCAGCGCACACCAACGAAATTCTTTGATCGTGATTATTTTGATCATGATTGCCGATGATCAGGGGGCGGGAGCGCCGCCGTTGAAGAAACTCTGCAGTTGATCCGCGAGCCGCTGACAGGCCGTGGCTTGCACGCGCGCGATAAACGGTATGGGCACAACCGCACCCACCAATGCCGAGGTCCCCGAAACATTGGTGCCGACGCTGCCGGCGGACTTCGCTTGCTTGAGATCCCAGACAGTCGCTTCATAGTTCGACTCGTTCTCCCACCAACCGAAGCCAATGCAGCCGGCGGCGCCGGGCGCGGCTCCGCAGGCAATGCTACCGCCGCCATCGGTTTTGCGGGTGCCGCCATCGAGCCAGACGAGGTAGCGCACGCCAGACGAGGCCACGCGTTCGCTGACACCGGGACGAGCCAAAAGTTGTGTTACAGCTTCAGCTCGACGCGGTGCCGTCGCGGGTTCGAACCACGGAAAGAGCGAATCGACGAACTGGTTGTTGTCTTGCACGCGGATGGGGCTCGACCCTTTGCCGAGACCGCGACCCACACAGTCCATGAATTCGTCCTCGGCGGCTGCCCCCTCGATCTGCGGTTTGGCGAGGATGACCACCGCCTCGCCCGAGGCGATCTGGGTGGGCAGTTCCCGCGACTCGTCGATGCGCGCGGTCATGCAACCCGCGAGAGTGACTGCGAGGGCGGCAGAGAGCACAGCAGGGCGAACGATTCCAGCGTGCATCAGGATTCTCCGAAGGGTTGCGTCGAGTATGCCACGCAGCCACCTGCCGATTGACTCGTCGCGGCGAGAACGGGTTCCCGAGACGCGAGCCTTTGCGATTCTTGACAACGCATCGGTCCGCCCTGTCGATGTATACAGCTCAGGGTCCCTGGGCTCAGGGCCCCTGAGGAAACCGATCGAGGCGGCGCAATTCCGGAAACAGCTTGAGATAGCCCGCTACCACCACGAGGCAGGCCACTCCACCGATGGTCACCGCCCGAACCGGCCCCCACCAGCTCGCCGTCAGGCCTGACTCGAATTCCCCGAGCTCGTTCGAAGCGCCGATGAACATGGCATTGACCGCGCTGACCCGCCCGCGAATGGCGTCCGGCGTCTCGAGCTGCACCAGCAGGTGACGGACGAGCACCGACACCATATCCCCGGCCCCGAGACAAAACAGTGCGAACACAGACAGCCAGAACGACGTCGATAAACCGAACAAGATAGTGGCCAGACCAAACACCGTAACGCCGCCGAACATGTAGGCGCCAGCATGTCGGCTGATCGGTCGACGGGCGAGCCAGACGGCCGTCAGCGCAGCACCCACCCCGGGCGCCGTGCGCAAGATGCCTAGCCCCTCGGGGCCCACATGCAGAATATCGGCGGCGAACATGGGCAACAGCGCGGTTGCGCCGCCGAACAACACGGCAAACAAGTCCAAAGAAATCGCGCCGAGCACGGTCCGACGCTGAAAGACGAAACGCAATCCGAGCGTAAGCTCATGCCACGAGACGGGATCGGTCGGAGTGGCGGCGCGACGAGGGCGAATGCCGGCGATCAGCGTGATGGCGATCACGAGCAAAACGAAACCCGTGCAGTAGACGAGCAGCGCACCGGACATCTGCAGACGAGATTCGCCGAATGCGTAGAGCAGGCCGCCCACCGCGGGACCCGTGATCACGGCCACTTCGAACAAGGTCGAGTTGAAGGCCACGGCAGCAGGAAAAACCGAGGTCGGCACAAGATTGACGACCATGGCCTGACTCGCCGGCATCCACATCGCGCGACCAGCACCGAACAGCGCCATCGCGAGAAATACCCAGCGAACGTCTTTGCTGCCGCTCCACGAAAACCAGATCAGCGTCAGCACGCACAGGGCCTCGACCAGATAAGCAGCAACGATTACGAGTCGTCGATCACGACGATCGGCCAACTGGCCCGCGGGCAGCACCAGCGCAAAGAACGGCAAAAATTGCGCGAGGCCCACAAGTCCGAGATCGAGCGGATTGCGGGTGATCGAGTAGACCTGCCATCCCACGGCCACGCCGAGCATCTGCCAGACGAGGGTCGCAGTGAATCGACCAAGCGTGTAACGACGAAAATCGCGGTAGGCCAGCGCAGCCCTGACCCCCGACTTGGCGGCATCCGACAACCTGTCGGTGGACCCGATATCGGGTTCGGTCGATTGGCTCATGGGGCAGTGGTAAGTTCGTCGGGCGTTCGCCTAGGGGAGTGTCGCATGTCCACCAATCGCATCACCCGTCATTTTGCCTCCATCACCATGGGCCGCTGGGGTGCAAGACAGGTTCATTACCGCCGCGTCGGCTCGGGACCAATCGTGATCATGTTTCATCAATCGCCGCTGTCATCGCGCGACATGCTGGCGGCGATGGAGCGTTGGAAAACGCATTTCACTTGCATCGCGCCGGACTCGCCAGGTTTCGGACTGTCCGATTCCATGGGCGTGGGCCAGGCGGAAATGAGCGATTTCGCGGAAGCCGCGATCGAGTTCATGGACGCGATCGGCGTTGAGCGTGCTGCCGTCTACGGTTTTCACACGGGTGCAATGATTTGCGGGGCGATCGCCGCGGCGTATCCCGAGCGCATCGTCTGCGCGGCGGCCAATGGGTACGTGATCCTCGCCGAGGGCGAGAAAGCGAATATTTTGCAGCACTATCTGCCCGCGTTCATGCCGGCGTGGGACGGCTCGCACCTCGTCTGGTTGTGGTCACGCATGCGCGATCAGACGATTTTCTTTCCGTGGTTTGCCAAGTCTCAGGCCGCGCGGCTGCGCGGCGATGTGCCGCCCGCCGAGGTGTTGCACGCGGGGCTGCTCGATTTCATGCGTTCAGGTGATCACTATCGCGTGGGCTATCGCGCTGCCTTCACGATGCGTTCCGCTCTCGCGCTGCGCGATATGCGAACGCCGACGCTGGTCACCGCCTACGACACCGATGTGCTCTCTGCGCACTTGCCGCGTATCCGCAATGCGAGCGACAACGTCACGGTCAAGGCGGGCGGCACGGTCGAGCAGACGCTTGATCTTTGTCGCGATTACATCAAACGGCACAAACCGCCGAAGGCACCAAAGATTACGGTGCCCGCCAATCTGCATTGCCGGTTGCGACAGGATTACGTGGATATCGCGGGTGGCCAACTGCGTCTGCGCCGCAACGACGATGTCGGTGGACGTACGGTGCTCGTGTTGCACGATGCTCTGGGTTCCAGCGAAACCGTGGCGACGATCGCTGGCAGTTTCATTGGTCACCGACCAGTGATCGCACTCAATCTGCCTGGGCACGGTGAGTCGGATGACACACTACCGCGACGCAAGTCCTCGCTGACCGCCTACGCGGAAGCCGTCAATGAAGCGCTGGCCGTGCTCGGGCTCGATGCAGTCGACGTCGTGGGTGTCGGTGCAGGGGCGTCAGTCGGACTCGAACTCGCCCTGCGCCACCGTGATCGCGTGCATGCACTCGCCATGGTCGGGGTGGCCTATGTCAGCGACACGCTTGCCGCCGATCTGGTTGAACATGTGGCGCCGGAGATCGAACCCGATTGGTACGGCGGTTATTTGCTCAAAGCCTGGCATCTGGTGCGCGACAAGGCGCTGTTTTTCCCTTGGTACGAACGCAAGGGCAGCACCGCGATCCGTCAAGAACCGCAGGTCGATCCGATACAAGTGCAGCAGCGCGTGCTCGAATTATTCCGCTCTCCAGCTTGGCAGCATTTGTCACGCGCGCAGTTCGACTATCCGCTGCGCAAACGCTTGGCGACGGCATTGGGACGTGCCGCCGTGCCGATCGTGTTCGCCGCTTCGGATCTTGACCCGCAGCGCGACAACACTTGGCGTGCAGCCGCCGATTTTCCGCAGGCCAAGCATGTGCTGCTGCCTGATGCCGAGTCGAAGTGGGCCGCGACACTGCTGCCGAATCTCGATGGCTCGCACTGACGCAGGAGACCTCGTATGCGAAGCTTCTTTGCGCTGAGCGCACTCACGGTCCTCTTCGGTTCGACCCTCTTCGGCCCTGCACTCGCCAGCGACGAGCCCCCCCGCACCGCCCTGCCCGCACCAGTCCAGGGTCACGAAGTCACGC
Organism: Gammaproteobacteria bacterium; assembly: GCA_046091005.1. GTDB lineage: Bacteria > Pseudomonadota > Gammaproteobacteria > Steroidobacterales > Steroidobacteraceae > UBA964. The sequence goes on from JBJTAV010000076.1 coordinate 16,380, forward strand.
AGATTGGTCCGGGTTATTACACCTTCCGCTACACGGGGGTCCGCAACATATTTTTGATCACCCGCGACGGGGTCATCGTCACCGATCCGATCGAGCCGGAAGCCGCCGCGGTGCTGCGCGCAGAGATCCGCAAGCTCACACCACTGCCGGTCAAATATGTGATCTACAGCCACCAGCACTGGGACCATGTGCGCGGTGGACGAATCTTTGCCGAAGAAGGCGCAACCTTCATCAGTCATCGCAATTGCGTGGCTCATTTCAAAGATTTGCCGGAGCCCGAAATCGTCATGCCGACGCGGACTTTCACTGGCGATCGGCATGTGCTGAAGCTCGGCGAGCGCAAGCTCGAGCTGCGCTGGCTCGGTGTCAACCACGGTGATTGCCTGATCGTGATGACGCCGGATCACGTGAACGTGCCCTTCATCGTCGATCTGGGTACGGCAGGCGGCATGCCGCTGCCCTTCATTGCCGATTACTCTCTGCACAATTGGGTGCGCAGTCTGCGCGAGTTCGAGGGCTGGTCCTTCGAGCAATATGTGGGCGGTCACGGTATCGCTCTCGCACCGAAATCGCGTCTCACCGAAAGACGCCAATACCTTGAAGCACTGATGACCGAAACGCGTCGTGAACTCGATGCGGGTACGCCGCTAGACCAAATTCCGGATGTGGTCGCGGGTCGGTTACGCGAACGCTTTGCACATCTGCGTGGCTTCAACGGCATCGTGCGCGACAACGTCCGTCGCACCATCACCTATTACGGGATGGGCTGGTGAAGCGGCTCTGCGTTTTCTGCGGTGCAAACACGGGCACAGGCCCGCGTTATCTCGAGGCGGCGCGACAGCTGGGTGCGACACTCGCGCAGGCGGGCGTCGGCGTGGTCTATGGTGGCGCAGGCATCGGCCTGATGGGCGCTCTCGCCGATGCGGCGCGCGCCGCGGGTGGTGAAGTGATCGGTATCATTCCGCAAAATCTGCTGGCGCGTGAAGTCGCGCATCGCGACCTCGAAGATTTGCGCGTGGTCGGCTCGATGCACGAGCGCAAGGCCCTGATGGCCGAGCTCGCGGACGGTTTCATCGCGCTGCCGGGCGGAGTCGGCACGCTCGAAGAACTCTTCGAGGTTTGGACCTGGTCCCATCTCGGACTGCATCGCAAGCCCTGCGCCCTGCTCGATGTCGATGGTTTCTATCAGGGCCTCGCAGCCTTTCTCGATCATGTCGATCGTGAAGGCTTTTTGCGCGAAGGCGTCCGCGACATGCTGCTGATCGACAACGACGCCGCTCGCCTGCTCGAACGCATGCGCGCTTGGCGCGCCCCAGAGACGCCGCAGGTGCTGACCCGCGCCACGGCCTAGCAAGTGCCGGCGCGGTGCTACCAGAAAAGTGCCGGCGCGGCGCTAGAGGTGCTGGTTGATTTCCGAGTAGATGCCGTCGAGGTCGAACATCGACATCGAGCGCAGATGAATCGTGCTTTTGCCGTCGTGCGACGGCACGCTCCAGTCAGTTGGCGGCGTGGAAATGGTGGCGCCTGCAGCCACTGCGCGCTCGTGTGCACCGAGCACGTCGTCGGTCTGAATCACCAAAATTGCCTCGCCCATGCGTACCTTGCTGCGACGCACGGCAACGCCGGTATCGAAGGGTGCGTCGACATATTGCAAGAAGCCAACCATGCCGATCTGCGGATCTTGCGCCTTGAGCAGCACCAGTTTGACCGGCTCGTCACGCGGACCCACCGGCGGGAAACCTGCCTTGGCCGTCAAAGAATGGTCATAGAAACGCGTCCAGCCGAAGACAGTTTCATAGAACGCGGCCGAACGCTGCGCATCGGCAACGATGAATGTGGTGCGACGAAGAATCGAGGGCATGGAAAACTCCCGTTGAACACCAAGCGCTAGAAGTCAGACGAAACAGTCGGTTGCGAACGCTTTTCGGCGAGCCACTCTCGCCATACCGCCATGATGACCGCCAGAATGACCGGACCCAGGAAAAGCCCGACGAGCCCGAACGCCGCAAGGCCACCGAGGACACCGAACAACACGAGCAGAAAGGGGATGCGCGTCGCGCCACTGATCACGAGCGGTCGGACGATGTTGTCGATCCAGCTCACGGCAGTGAGACCCCAAATGGCCAAACCGATGGCGGCCGTGGTCTCGCCGGTGAGATACAGCCAGACGCTGGCCGAGCCCCACATGAACGGCACGATGAATGGCACCAAGCCGACGAGAAAAGTCAGCAATCCGAAGAACACCGGTACCGGCAAACCCGCGACCCAATAGCCAAGACCGGCGAGTGTGCCCTGGGCAAGCGCGGCGAGCACGATGCCATAGACCACCGCCTTGACTGTATTGCCGACCGCCTCGAGATAGTGCTGCACGCGTACTCGACCAAAGAATTGCTCGAGGATGCGCTCCACCTGCGCAGCAAAGTGCTCGCCGTCGCGATACATGAAGAACAGCGACACCATCGCGATGCCCATCTTGACGATATTCCGTCCGACACCCCCGACGAGTGCGCTGATCTCGCCCGAAGACTGTGCAAAGAAATCGCGTACTGCTGCATCGACGGCGCCGGGGTCGCGAGCGATCTGCGCGAGGATCTCCTGCAGGCGAGGACCCAGCAGCGGCAGTTCGGCGATGAATTCGGGCAGTTTGGCGCGCGCGAGCATCGGCAGGATCTCGCGATAGAACGGCAAGGCTTCGGATTTGAGCAGTAGCACGATCCACACCAGCGGCAGGATGATGGCTGCACTCAACAATACGGTCATCGAAAACGCGGCGAGTGTGCGTCGGCCGCCGCAGAGTCGCACGAGTCGCTCGTGCATGGGCCAGGTGACATAAGCAAGAATCACCGCCCAGATCACCGGAACGATGAAGGGCTGCAGCACCTGAAACGCGAGCAACAAAAGAACCGCGACGAAGATGATGACAATCACGGGTCGCAGCCACTGGCTGTCGATCAGTTCCTCGAGTTTCATCGGATGCTCCCTGCAGTGGCCTCGGCGGAGGCGAACGCCACGAGGACGAGTAGCGTACACACGCCGAGAGTCAACGCACGTCGCAATGCCAGATAATCACCCGGCAAATTTTCGAGGTGCATTCGATGCTCGAACAGCCAGAAGAGACCAAAGCCCGCGACCAAAAGCGCAATACCGCGCTCGCCGCCCAGCAATACCGCGAGCGCACCGACGACCGAAGGCGAAATCGAACCGACAATCGTCGACAAGGACCACTCCCAACGACCCGCCAGCGCAAGCCCCCAGTGGACAGCGGCGACAAAGGCGAGAATGACCGCGCCCCAGGCGATCGCGAGCTGTCTGCCAAACTCGAGGTAGCCGTGGTCGGCCCCCAAAGTCACGCAGAGCAGCGCGAAGCCGAAAGGCGCGAGACCCAAAAATCCGGCAAGACGCGCCCCGGAGCTCACGCCACCCCAGCGCGTTCCCGTTTGATCACTGTGCATAGTCATCGGGATTGAGTGTCGCCGATTTGGCGAACCTTGCGAAGATCAGTGGCGATGCAGCCAATCTTCGATCGCGGCAGCCACGGCGGGTGCATCCTCGTGATGCATCATGTGGCCGAGTGCCGGGAAGTCCCGCACTTCGAGATCGCCGAAACACGACTGCCAGCGACTCACCTCGTTGACGCCGTCATGGCTCTCGAGATGGCGCCGATACTCCGATAGCCCTCCCAACACCAACAAAGTGGGGGCCCGAACCCGTCGCCAACAGGCTTCAGCCTCTTCGCGGCGATAAAGCACGGGATTGGTGAGTCGGTGCCAAGGATCGAAGCGCAGCATCACGCCCTCGGCCGCCGGTTGAGTCCAGACGTGGGCCACGAAATGTGCGATGGCGTCCGACAATCGCGGATTACGCCGCTGCAAATGCTCGGCCAGACGATCGCTCGTTTCGTAGTACGACTCTTTGACGCCTTTACGTAACTGATCGAGCCATTCCGCAAAGCGATCGGGTGCACGCTCGGCGTCGACTCGCGGCAGACCAAAGCCCTCGAGGGATATCAAGCGCCCGATACGCTCCGCCCGCACGCCGGCGTAGAGCGCGGCGATGTTGCCGCCCATGCTGTGCCCGATCAGCGTCACCGGCTGCTCACCGACAAAGAAATCGAGCATGGCATCGAGATCGCCGAGATAGTCCGGAAACCAATAGGGCGCATCGTTGCGCGCACTGCCACCAAAACCGCGCCAATCCGGCGCCACGAAGCGCAGCCCACGCGGCAAGGCGTCGACCAAAAACTGGAAGGTGTCGGCGCAGTCCTGAAAGCCGTGCAACAAAAATATCGGCGGTGCGTCGTCTGGCCCCCAGTGCAGCAAGCGATGCGCAAGCCCGCGTATCAGGACGACCTGCTCGCGCGGCTGCACGATGGGTTGATACACCGACACGGACAGAGGTCTCAGCTGCCGAGAAACAAGCGATACGCAGGGTTCGCCGTCTCGTCGATCCAGGGGTAGTGCAGCTCGGCGAGGTGCAGCAGAAAATCCTCGCGTGTCGCCTCGGGCACCTGAATGCCCGCCATCACGCGACCGGCATCCGAGCCGTGATTGCGATAGTGAAAGAGCGTGATATTCCAGCGCGAACCCACGGCCTCGAGAAAGCGCAGCAAGGCCCCGGGTCGCTCGGGAAATTCGAAACGAAACAGGCGCTCGTCGGCGAGACCTTCGGGATGACCGCCCACCATGTAGCGCACGTGCAGCTTGGCGAGCTCGTTGTCGGTCATGTCAGTAACGCCATACCCCGCTTGACGCAAAGCTGCGATCACCTCGTTACGTTCGTCTCGCCCACCCTGCATGCCAAAGCCGAGAAAAATGCGTGCTGCCGCAGGTCGTTCGTAGCGGTAATTGAATTCGGTGACGCTACGTCGCCCCAAAGCTCGGCAGAGCTCGAGAAAGCTGCCGGGGCGCTCGGGAATTTCGACGGCCAGCAGGGCCTCGCGATGGGCGCCGATTTCGGCACGCTCAGCCACGTGCCGCAGCCGGTCAAAGTTCATGTTGGCACCGCAATTGATGGCGACACAGCGGCGTCTCGTGCAGCCCTCGCGAGCCACGAATTTTTTGATCGCCGCGACGGCGAGCGCACCCGAGGGCTCGACGATGGAGCGGGTATCCTCGAAAATGTCTTGAATGCCGGCGCAGATCTCGTCGGTGTCGACGAGCATCATTTCATCCACCAGACTGCGCGCGAGGCGGAAGGTTTCTTCGCCGACGCGACGTACCGCCACACCATCGGCAAAAATGCCCACGCGCGGCAAAGAAACACGCTCGCGGGCACGCAGCGAGTCGTGCATGGCCGTCGAGTCGGCGGCATTGACACCGATGATGCGGACCCGCGGGTGCACATATTTCAGATAAGCCGCGATTCCGGCGATGAGACCACCACCTCCGACCGGAACGAATACGGCATCGATGTTGCCACCGGTTTGCCGCGCGATCTCCATGCCGATGGTGCCCTGCCCGGCGATCACATCCGGATCGTCGAAGGGATGAACAAAAGCGAGCTGCTGTTCGCGCGCGAGCCCGAGCGCATGTTCGTAGGCGCTGTCGTAATCGTCGCCGAACAGCACGACCTCGCCACCGAGATCAGCCACCGCTTGAACTTTGATCTGCGGCGTCGTCACCGGCATGACGATGATGGCGCGAATGCCGCGACGACCTGCGGCAAGTGCGACCCCTTGCGCATGATTGCCTGCCGAGGCGCAGATGACGCCGCGAGCCGCGACCACATCGGAAAGCTGCGCCACTTTGTTATAGGCGCCGCGCAGCTTGAATGAAAACACCGGCTGCAGATCCTCGCGCTTGAGCAGGATCTCGTTGTCCAGTCTTTTGGAGAGACGAGTCGCCTTGTCGAGCGGCGACTCGATGGCAACGTCATAAACGCGCGCGCGCAGAATGCGCTCGATGTACTCGGCAGCGACGGTCGCCGGCATGATGGTATTCAGGGACCGTCCGGCGTCGCCGGTACGGTCTCGCGCGTGAATGCCGCGTAGAGACGCTTCACGAAGGCATCGCGTTCGGTCTGCACGCGTGCCGCTTCATCTGCAGACAGGGTGTATTGCTCGATCGCTTCGGCGGTCACCACACCCCGCTCCGCGAGCAGCCGCTCGATGACCCGCATGCGCTCGCGCTGCACCCAGAGTTCAGCGCCCAACTCCATGGTCACCGCGATCAGGTTATCGATGGCGGGGTTATCGAAAAACGCCGGTTCAGGGGCAGGCGTCGGGAGTTTTTGGTCGCTCATGGCTTCAGCATAACCGAGGACAACGCAGTCGATATACTGTCGAAAACATCCCTGTCCACGATCGCTCTTGTCGCATGCGTAACGTCTGGATCCTCACCCTCGCCCAAGCCTTTGCTGCCTGCGGCACCATCACCCTGTTCGCTTTCGGAGGTATCGTCGGTACGCAGATCGCGCCGACCCCGGCCCTCGCAACCCTGCCGCTGTCGATGTCGGTACTGGGTCTTGCAGGCATGTCACTGCCGGCGGCGCTGCTGATGCAACGCATCGGTCGCAAGCGCGCATTCATCGGCAGCGCCTTCATCGCCGCCTTGGCCGCACTGCTCTGTGCCTGGGCGGTGGCCCATGAAAGCTTTGTCTTGTTTTGCCTTGCCGGACTCCTCATCGGCAGCAACATGGCCTTTGTGCAGCAGTATCGATTTGCAGCGATCGAATATGCGGGACCCGCCGACTCGGGTCGTGCCGTCTCGACAGTGATGATCGGTACCTTGATCGCAGCGTTCGTCGGTCCGATGTTGGGCGGCCTGACGAGCGATCTGGGCGAATGGCCGCAGTACACCGGCTCGTTTCTCTCGCTGTCCGTGTTGTGCGTGATTGCCGCGGCAATCCTCACTTTGCTGCCCGAGAATCAAATCGCCGCCGTGACACACACCACGAGTGCCGGGCGCAGCATCCGCGAGCTACTGCGTGACCCGCGCTTCAACTTGGCCGTACTCGCAGGACTCGCGTCCTATGCGGTGATGAGTTTCATCATGACTGCGACGCCGCTCAGCATGCATGTCCACGATGGCTTTTCGACCGCCGAGACCACGACTGTCATCACGGCTCATTTGCTTGGCATGTATCTGCCGTCGCTGGCGACACCTTGGTTCGTTGCACGCCTCGGTGTACGCGGCATGATGCTCGCAGGGATTGGCATCAATTTGATCTGCGTCGTGATCTGCGCTTTCGTGGGACATCAGTTCCTTCACTATTTTGCAGCGTTGCTGCTGCTCGGCGTCGGCTGGAACCTGCTGTTCGTCGGCGCGACCACGCTGCTGTCTTCCACCTATACCCCCGAAGAGCGATTCCGTGCACAGGGCTTCAATGATTTCGCCGTATTCGGCTCGCAGGCTTTCGCTTCGCTCTCTGCCGGCGCTGCCATCGAAACGATGGGCTGGCAAGCGCTCAACCTCGTCACGCTACCGCTGCTTTTCTTCGTATTGTGGTCGTTGCGGCGAGTTGACGTTGTCACCGCAGCCCGTACATAGTTCGCCGCCTTTTCACGACGCGCTGCATCTTTGGCAAAGCGCGATATCCCTGCGGAGGTTCCATGAAACTTTACGGCTCGCTCGTGTCACCTTACGTCGCCCGCGTGGCCTTTGCGGCTCGCCTCAAAGGTCTCACCCTCATCCCCGAACTGCCGCCGGGCGGAATCAAGAGTGCGGAATTCCTGCGCCTCAATCCCATCGGCAAGATGCCGGCAATGGAAATCGACGGCCGACCCCTCGCCGAATCGATGGTGTTGCTCGATTACCTCGAAGACGCCTATCCCACACCCGCGTTGTTGCCCACCTCGGCCTACGATCGCGCGCAATCACGCCTGCTCGGTCGCATCGTCGACCTTTATGTGACGGCACAAGCACGCTATTTCTTCACCAACATGAATCCGGCCACGCGCAAGGCCGATGAAGTCGCCGCCGGCGTTCTGGCGTACCGCAAATCGCTCGAGCAACTCGAGCACTTCATGGGTCCGGGGCCTTACGCCGTCGGCGGTGCGCTCGGTTATGCCGACGTCGCCATGATGCCCTGCCTGCAAATGATGGCCACGGTCGCCGGCGCGTGCGGCGTCGTCGATCCCTACGACGGTTTGCCGCGGCTCGGTTGCTGGTGGCGCAAGCTGCAGACCGACCCCGTCAGCGCCGCTTTCATTGACGAATACCACACGGCGTTCACGAACTTCATGGCGTCGCGGCGCTGAGATCGCAGGCCGCGTCGTGCACGGTTGGTTAGTCAAAGAATTCGGTGGCCCTGACGTCATGCATTGGGGCACGCTACCGGAGCTGCGCCCAGCCGCCGGTCAACTGCTCGTACGGGTGCATGCTTCAGGCATCAACTTCGCCGAAACGCGGATGCGTGCGGGCACCTACTCTGGCCAAGAGTTGCCCTTTGCCATGGGAATGGAATCGGCCGGGGTGGTCGAGGCCGTGGGCCCCGGGGTCACTGCTTTCGCCATCGGCGATCGCGTATTCGGCCGAGCTCGCGGCTCGCATGCCACGCACGTGCTGTTCGACGTCGTGCACACCTTGCCGCTGCCAGCCACCCTCGATTTCATTGAAGGAGCGGCCATTCCCGTTGGCTGGCTCACGGCCTGGCATGCGCTCTACACCGTAGCTCGCGCGCGGGTCGGCGAGCGCGTGCTCATCGAGGCCATCGCCAGCAGTGTGGGTAGCGCCGCTTTGCAGATTGCCAAATGGCAAGGTTGCTGGGTCGCCGGAACCGCAAGCCGTGACGACAAATGCCAACGCGGAATCGAGGCCGGCGCCGACGCCGCCTACAACTACAAGACCAAACACCTGCCGACCGAAGTCATGCGCGACACCCACGGCCACGGCATCGACATCGGTCTCATGACCATCGGCGAAGAGACTGCCACTGCACTCTTCGACTCGATGGCGGCAGAAGGTCGCATCGTCATGTACGGCAGCACGGGCGGCCGTCAGGTTTGCTTCAGTCTCAATATCGGCATGCGTAACCTGCAGCTGCTGGCGATGAGTATTTCTTCGAGTGCGCGCTTCATCCCGGAGTCCATGAAATCTTTCCGCGAAACAGCCTTGCCGCTGTTCGCGAAAAGACATTTCAAGGCGGTGGTCGACACCGTGCTGCCGATGCGCGAGCTCGTCAAGGCGCATGGCATGGTCGACTCGCGCACGCACTATGGCAAAGTGGTGCTGGTCAACGACTGAGCGCCATTCGCGAAAGATCAGCCTTTCAAAGAAATGATGATCTTGCCGTCGCGATCATCGCCGGTTTTGCCGGCGTGTTCGCAGGCCTCGACGATTTTTTCGAGCGGATAAACGCCGGCGATCCGCGCCACGAGCTCGCCGCTCGCCATCAGTGAGGCGAGCTCCGCGTACATGGCTCGCACCTGCTCAGGCGTACGACTGCGAAACTGCCGCACGAAACTCAGACCGTGCAAAACGATCCCCTGCCGAGACATCAAATAAAAGTCGATTTCACAGCGC
>JBJTAV010000077.1:0-12202 GCA_046091005.1 Gammaproteobacteria bacterium
CGGCACATCCGCGAGCGCTTCCTCGCGCTTGCGAGCGGTGACGACGATTTCCTCCAGGCCCGATGACGCACCGCGGTTGCTCTCCTGCTGCGCATCGACTGGTGTTGCCGTGACTGCAATGAGCAGAAGACATGCAGTGCCCGCTGACAGGATCGTGTTCGCTCGGCTGTGTGACATGTGGATGCCTCGGGAAGTGTTGAATATGAGCAAGTGGCTTTTGCAGATGGCGTTCGCGATGCATCGAGGTCAAAGCCCGATGTCAACGCAACAGAATCCAAAATGTATGAAATAGCATATGCATACGTTTTTGCGATGGTCAACATCCCCGCGGTATTGCGGTCAAATATATGCTATTGCAAGTGTCGATCTGCCTCCGCTAGCATCGCCGTGCGACCATGCGGTGGCCAAGGCGAGGGTAGTGGCGCCAATGAGACATTCGACATTCTGGGTTTTGCTGCTTGGTTTTTTTTCGTTTAGCTCGGTAGTGGCAGCGCCCTGCGAGCCATCCGTGCCAACTGGTGCGACGAAGTGGATCACGCCCGCGGTCACCGGGCCCGATTTGACACAAAAGGTTTTCCGCAGCGATGCCACGGATGCAGACGTCAGTTATCACGTCTTCTTGCCCACAGCCTATGAAGCGGAGCCCACCCGACGTTTCCCCGTGATTTATTGGCTGCACGGAACCGGTGGCGGCATCGCTCGCGTCCCGATGATTGCAGCGCGCTTCGATGCCGCCATCAAAAGCGGTGAGTTACCGCCTGTGATCGTGGTGTTCCCTCACGGCTTGCCTGCCGGCATGTGGCTCGACTCCAAAGATGGCTCGACACCGATCGAGTCAATCCTGATCAAAGATCTGATCCCTCATGTCGATTCATGCCTGCGAACGATCGCGGCGCGCGAAGGACGAATCCTCGAAGGTTTCAGCATGGGCGGGTACGGAGTTGCCCGACTCGGTTTTCGTTATCCGCAGATGTTTGCGGGAGTATTGATGCTCGCGGCCGGTCCGCTACAGCAGGAACTTTTGGAGACGCCGCGAGCCTCGGCCGAGGAGCGAGCCCGTTTGATGAAGACCGTCTACGGCGACGATATGGGTTATTTTCGCGAGCAGAGTCCGTGGAAACAGGCTGAAAAGGCCGCGAAATCCGCTTCGCCGTTACCCAAGCTGCGTCAGGTAGTTGGCACGGGTGATGAGACTTATCCGGCCAATGTCGAATTCCATCGGCATCTTCTGGCGCTCGGTATCGAGCATGAGTACATCGAGTTGCCGGGGGTCCGCCACGCTCTCCCTGGAATTTGGAATGCGATGGGTAGCGAGAGCTGGGCTTTCTATCGCCAGAGCCTGGGACAGTAACGCTTCTGTACAGGCGCTTAGTACGCGAGCCCTGCCTCGCGCTTGGGCGGCGGCAGCCCGGCAAGCAACTTTCGAGAAATGCGCACGAATGTTTCACGTTCGGTGCTGGTCAGTACGCCGAGTTCGCGATCACAGGCCGCGCGAACCGCGGTCGAGGCGCGCCCGCAGAGTAGGCGCCCCGCAGGGGTGATCTCGATGTTCATGAGGCGCGCGTCGTGGCTGCGCCGTGAACGAGTAACGAGGCCCTTGTTCTCGATGCGCACGATCGCTCGGCTGAGCGAAGATTGATTGAGTCCGGTGAACTCTGTCACATCGGTCAGCGAATAACTTCGGCCATCGATGACGCCCAAGATGATGCGCCACTCGGCAATCGAGATCCCGTGCGGGGCCAGGGCTTCGGTCATGACGCCGTGCAGATAACGAGTGAGCGAGCTGGCGAGCCAGGGAATGAAATTCTGCAGATCGTGACCCAGAAGCGAGGGGATCTCGCTTCCCGGTGACTGTTGTCGATTCGCGGTGACGACGGGTTCAGTTCGTTTTACGAGACGCGGGCGAGCACTGACCTTTTTTTTGACTGCCGTTCTACGACGTGCCGCCATGCAATGCTCCAAGAGGGTGATGCCAGGGCGCGATGCTAGCCGCGAGAGTTGCCGAGACGCAATCGTCATCGACAAAGCCGGGGGCAAGGGCAGGGGCTCGAAGCCAGTCTGATCGGCATCGTGTGCTACGCTCGAAGCAGAACGGGATTGGCGTATTTGCATCTGAACTGCGCATCCGCGCGGTCGCTCATTTACAGCCAATACAGGGGGGTGCTCAGCACGTTGCCGTGAACGCGTTGCAATCAATCTTCGTTCAGTTTCGGGGCTACCCTAGGCAGCTGTGGCTGGTGTGTTTGTTTGCCTATGCCTGTGCGCAGACGGAACTTGCGCTGTGGTCGCTGGCGCTGCCGTTGCTTCGCGCTGAGTTCGGATTCTCGAATGCCGAACTCGGGCTGATCACCGGACTCACGTTCGCGCTTGGCGGAATCCTCGTCGTGGGTTTAAGCACATTGGCTGATCGATACGGCAGACGGCTGATGCTCTTGGTGGGCACGATCGCCGCAGCAATTTTTTCGGGTCTGCACATGGTTGCAGCCGGCGTCATCGGCCTCGTCGTAGTGCGCACTTTGACGGTCGCTTTCAGCGGATTGGTGTTTCCCTCCACGGGTGCTTTGGTGGCCGAGGAAGCCCCGCCGCGTATCCGCGGCTTGATGGTCGGCATGCTGCAAATTGCAGTGCCGATCGGCTGGTTGGTCGCGGCCGTGATCGGCGCGCTCGTTCTCGGCACTTGGGGCTGGCGGGCGTTGTTTGCCGCCGCTGCTCTGGGTGTACCGGCAGCGCTCTTGGTGCTTGCAGTGGTTCGCGAGTCTGCACCGAGTCGTGCATCTTCGAGTCGAGGCAACTGGCGAATCGTCGGTCTTTTCCGGGAAGGCATGTGGCGACGCACGATGCCACTATTCGCGGCGCAGAGTTGTTTTGCTTTGGCTTTTGGCGGTGGTTTCGTGCTGATGCCGCTCTTTTTGCACGATGAGCTCGGCTTTAGATCTGTCGAGTCTGGCGTGTTCGTCGCGACCGGCAATGCCATCGGTGTACTCGGCTACGCCGCTGCCGCCTGGATCGGAGAATTTCATTGGACGCGCCGCAACACCATCGGGCTGTCGACTCTCGCAGCCGGCATCGCCTTTGCCGTGTTTGCGGTGTTGGATCGGACAGAGGGCGCTGCGCTGCTGACGTACGCGGTGTTGACCTTCTTCTTGCTCGGTACTTCGGCCGTGAAGTTTCCCTACATCGCAGAGCTCTATCCCAACGAACTTCGGGCGACGGGGATCGCTTTTGCGTCCTCGCTGGCGATTCACTCCGGATTGGCTTTTGGCCCGGCGATCGTGGGTCTGCTCGTCGAAGAATTCGGCTGGGCACACGCGCTGCTCATCGGCGGCGCGTTGCCGCTCTGTGTGGCATCCGGCTTGTTCCTGCTATTGCAACCGTTACCCTCCGGGTTGCAGATGGCTGAAATCGAGGCGCGCCTGCGACAGCGGCCTTAGTGCCGTGTGGTTGCGGGTTTGGTTCCCAAAAGCAGGCTTGCGATGCGCTCCTCGACTTCTGGTCGCAACTCGACGCCCATCGTATTGGTGAGCACCACGATGGAGAGCTGCTCTTCCGGATAGAACGCCATGAAACTCGAGAAGCCGATGATTCCGCCAGGATGAGCAATCTTCTGTCGCCCTTGAAACTGCGTGACGGCGAGCCCCATGCCGTAGGCCGTAGGTTGGCCATTATTGAGACGGCCGCGGGTCGTCATCAGCTTCAAAGATTCTGCCCCGAGCACCTTGCCGCCGAACAACGCGCGTTCCCACGCCGCGAGATCGAGCACCGTGGAGATCAGCGCGCCGGAGGCGTATGGCCGTGTGGGGCTGTTTGGTTCAGCATTCAGGAAGCCGGCGCTGCCGCGGGTATAGCCACTCGCGCGGCCGGAAACGAGTTCGCTCGGCACATCGTACCGCGTCGATTGCAGACACAGCGGGGCGAGCAGATTCCGCTCGATGACTGTGTCGTAGGGTTCACCCGCCAGTTTTTCGATGATCGCGCCGAGCAACCAATAGCCTGAATTGTTGTAGAGATATTTTTCGCCCGGCTCGAAGTCGAATGGCGCCTGGCTCAACCAGGAAAACACCTGCGCCCGCGTGACATCCAACGCCCGGTTTGCCATCGCGGGTCCAATCGTCGTCATGTTGCGAATGCCGGAGGTGTGATCGAGAAGATGACGAACCGTGACTACGCGCCCTTGTGTGTCGAAGTCGGGAAGATATTTGCGGATGTCATCGTCGAGCTTGAGTTCGCCACGTTCGACATGGCGCAGGATCGCAGCGGCCGTGAATTGTTTGGTCACCGAGGCGATCCGGTAAACCGTTTGCGGTGTCGCTGGAACGCCAAGCTCGAGATTCGCCTGCCCGTAGCCTGCGGCATGAATCAGTTTGGAGCCACGCAAAACCGCGATCGACATTCCCGACATGGGCCCTTTGGAGAGTGCTTGCTCGGCGATACGATCGACCTCTGCCATTCGTGGCCAGGGTGGCGTATCGATGATTCCGGCACAGTCTTGCGCAGGCAGATTGCTGGCGAATGCCAGTGCACCGATCCCGATGAGCAGCTTGAGTGGTATTTTGATCATGGGGTTTTCTTTGGAGTACGACGTATGGCTTGTCCCGGAAAAACGTCAGTCACGAAGCTGGAGTCCTGCACGATAGGCGTGCCGCCGACCAGTACATGCACGATCCCGGTAGAGGGGAGCACGGGTTGCTGATAGGTGGCTCGCTCGCCGACCGTGGCGGGGTCAAAGATGGTGACGTCTGCATCTACGCCAATTTGCAGTCGACCTTTTCGGGTCATCTGTGGGACCACAGCTTCAAGGCGCTGCGCAGGCAGCAGAGTCATTTTGGCGAGGGCGTCCATCAGCGACAGCGCTTTGCGTTCGCGCACATAGCGACCGAGGGTGCGTGAAAAACTGCCAGCGCCCCGCGGATGGCCGCGCCCAAGTACGTAGATGGGGCCATCGCTGATAACCATCACACCGGGATGTGCCAAACCCAGCTCGACGATTTCGGCCGGAATGATGTGAGCGACCACGGCGCCCGGTGGCTGCTGTGCCCGATAGCGTTTGAATGATTCTTCGGTGAGACGCTCGCCGGTGGCTACCCACTCGAGATCGCTATACGTGCCGCCAGTGCGCTGTTGCCATCCGTCATCAAAAATAGCGGACGCGAGACTGGTTTGGGCGGCTTCCCACGGATAGACCTCGGTGCTGACGTCGACTCCGTTATTCCGCGCTTTGTCGATCATGTCGAGCACGAGCGGCAACTGCCGGCGTGCCGTAGTCGCGACATGCGCGATATGTAGCGCAGCACCGGTCGAAGCGGCATTCGCGAGCACTTCCTGAACCGCTCCAAGGGTGCTGCCCGGTTCGATGTTTCCTGAACTGCGCAGGTGCACATGCGTGAGCACCCCGTTTCGCGCAGCAGTGTCGAACGCGCGCCAGATCTCCTCGCGGCTTGCAGCGGGCGTATAAGCGAGCCCGAAGCCGATGCCAAGCGCACCTTCGTCGAGACCCTGCTGCAGCAGTCCCTGCAGCCGCTCAATTTCATCGGGTGTCATCACATCGTCGGCCCAGCGCGCGGGTCGTGGCGGAGGGCGGCGCTGGCTCGGCGCTGCAGAGCCGCCTGTGGCTTCTGCCGACTCGAGCGAACCGATGTCCAGACTGTGCATGACGCTGACGCGAGCCGCTGGGTGACCCACGCTGGCGCCATAGTTGATCAGCGCCTTGCCTTCACGCTCGGCGTACCAAGGGGCGACGGGGAAAACCCCGAATTCGAATTCGAAGGCGGTGGTCACGCCGTCGAGCGCCTGCAGTCGCGAACTGAATCTGTCTTGGCCATGGGCATGCAGGTCTATGAACCCGGGCGCCACCACGAGTCCGCGAACATCCAGAATTTTTTTACCGCGTAGCGGCGAGGCGGATATTGCTGCGATGCGTCCGTCGAGGATTCCTACATTGCGGATGGCATCGGTCCCCGAGGCGGGATCCATGACTCTGCCGTTCGCCAGCACCAGATCGAATGGACGTTCGACGCTTTGCGCAAACGCGATCGTGCTGGCAAGAAAAAGTATGATTGGCAGGAGCGTTTTTTTCATGGGTATCCCCGCAGTTCGGTATTCATACCGAAAACATATGCAATTGCAAATGTCTACGCATGAAACTATCCTCTTCACGAACGGATGCCCGATGCACAGGTGTTACATGAAGGTCATTGCAAAGTCGATGTTGATGCTGGTTTTCGGCCTCGTTTCTCCGATGGTCGCGCACGCCGAGGCAACATCTGTCATCAACGAAAAAGTCATCAAGCTCACCTTCTTTGGCACCGGTGCGCCCCGGCCCTCAGCCGATCGGCACGGCCCCTCGATTCTCGTCGAGGCCGGTAGTCGCAAGATTCTCATAGATGCCGGTCCCGGCGTGCGTCAGCGCATGTTCGAGGCGGGTGGTTTCGGGTTGCTGACCCAGGTGACCGACATATTCCTCACGCACCTTCATTACGATCACGTCGCAGGCGTCGCCGATCTTTGGATCACCGGCTGGATGTACGGGCGTCCGGCGCCGTTGCGGGTATTCGGTCCGCCGGGTACTGGCGAGTTCGTTGCCGGATTGAAGCAGGCGTATCGCTGGGACATCGACTACCGCCAAATCGTCGGTATCCCTTCCCCCGGGAGCCCGATGGACGCCAAAGAAATTGGTCCGGGAGTCGTATTCGATCAGGATGGTGTGAAGATCACGGCGTTCAAGGTCGCGCACATGCCAGTTCTGCCGGGAACCAATCGAGTTGCGAATTTTTGGGGCGCCACGTACGGATACCGTGTGGATTACGCGGGTCGTTCCGTGGCTTTCTCCGGGGATCTGCGCGTGGCACCTGACTCCGAACTCATCAAGTACGGGCGCGGCGCTGACGTCGTTGTGCACGAGGTGCAGGTTCCATCGCCCGGCACATCGGCCGAGGCCGTTCGGGCGAACGTGAGCCTCTCTGTGCATTCGTCACCCGAAGAGGCGGGGCGTGCATTTGCAACCATGCGCCCCCGGCTTGCGGTCTACTCGCACATCATTCCGCCGCAGACAACCTCCGAGGACCTTCGTGCTGCGACTCGTCCGTTTTACGACGGGCCCCTGCTGACCGCCTTTGATTTGATGACGCTGATTATTGGTGACCAGATCGATGTCTCGATTGCGCCAAAGCGCGACCGCGAAACTTTTGAACAGTCAGGCGCCGTAAAGTAGGCGCTGTTCACGCACACTGAAAAGTCGAGGCCACCTATGTCGATCAGCCGTCGCCGATTGCTCACCGGAAGCGTCATTTCCGCTGCGTTTCTGGGGCAAGGGCAGGCTACGGCGGCACCACCGCTCGCGCCGCAATCCAGGTACACCGATGGCCGCTCGGTCACTCGGCAGAATGCTTGGCTCGAAGTCGACACGCAGACATTCGAATCGAATGTGCGCGAGTTGCAGCGCCATGTCGGCGACCTCAGCAAGGTGTGCGTGGTATTCAAAGCCGATGCCTACGGTCACGGCATCGATGTGCTGATGCCTTCAATCCTCCGTCTCAGAGTCTCCTCGCTCGGCGTGACGAGTACCGAAGAAGCGCGCGTAGTACGTGCCCACGGTTTTCGCGGGCGAATTTTGCGTCTGCGGATCGCCACCGCAGATGAACTCGAGGACGGCTTACGCTATCGCATCGAAGAAATGATCGGTGGGCTCGAGGTCGCCGAGAATGCGTCGCGCATTGCCTCGCGACGCCGGGTACGCTTGCCTGTACACCTTGCG
This sequence comes from Gammaproteobacteria bacterium, assembly GCA_046091005.1. GTDB lineage: Bacteria > Pseudomonadota > Gammaproteobacteria > Steroidobacterales > Steroidobacteraceae > UBA964. Next base: position 7,751 of record JBJTAV010000077.1, read on the forward strand.
CTCAATTCCATGGGCATGAGTCGAGAAGGTCTCGATCTTCGTCTTGAAGCCAACCGCACAGACGCCAGAAAACTGGTGACGTTGCCGGGGCTTCGTCTCGCCGGGGTGATGGATCACTGCCCGGTAAACACCCTCGAAGAGCACCGCGAAGGCGCACAAAGATTTCTGACTGATGCGGATTGGATCTTGAAATCCGCGGACCTCGCGCGCAGTGCCGTGCTGCTTCATTGTGCCAACTCCTACGGCTCGCTCAATGTCCCCGAAAATCGGCTCGATCTGATGCGGGTCGGGCGTACTCTTTTCGGACATGGCGGAAATGCTTTTCCGGAGTTCAAATTCTTTGGGACTTTCAAGGCCCGAGTGACCAATGTTGGCAGTTACCCGGCTGGTTCCACCGTGTCATATGAGCGAGCATTTACGCTCAGGCGCGAATCGCGTCTGGCCAATATTCCGGTCGGTTACTCCGACGGTTTTCGTAGAGTCTTCTCCGGGACCGAACAACAAGTCAGTGGTGCTGCCAGGCCCTCGTTGCTGGTTCACGGACGACGGGCTCCCATCCTTGGCTTCGTGACCATGAACATGTTGGTGGCCGATGTCACCGATATTCCGGAGCGCGTCAGGGCGGGCGATGAGGTGGTTTTTTGGGGGCGACAAGGGCAGGAGTCGATTTCCATCGACGAGCTTTCGGGTATTGCCGGAACCAAGCCGCCCGATCTGTATACGCTGTGGGGCAACTCGCTGCCTAAGTTGAGGGTATGAATGAAAAGCTACCGCTTTGAAAGTCATGTCGATCGGCGCCTATTTCTTTTAGGTCTTGCAGGCACAACGGCGGCTCTTGCAAGTCCGACGCTGAAAGCCTCCGATGCGCGCGCTGCAGCGGACGAATATTTCGTTCGTCGGATGGCGAGCGAGCATATTCCGGGTCTCGCCGTCGCGGTCGTGCGCGATCGAAAGCTGGTGTGGTCCAAAGGTTATGGCTGGGCCAATATCAGCAAGCAGATTCCGATGACACCCGACACGATTCAAAACATCGCATCGGTGTCCAAAACATTTACCGCGACTGCGGCGATGCAGCTTGTTGATGACGGTCGAATCAAGCTCGATGACGAGGTGAACCGCCACCTCGATTTCGTGGTTCAGCACCCGCTTTACCGAAACTCTCCGATCACCATTCGTCATCTGCTCACTCACCAATCGGCGATCGAAGACGGTCCCGCCTATGCGCAGGCCTACGCCTGTAGTGACCCGACGCTGTCGCTCGAGGAGTGGTTACGCGCCTACCTTGTGCCTGGCGGCCGCTTCTACGATGCGGAGCGAAATTTTCAAAAGTGGGTGCCGGGCAAGGGGTTCTCGTACAACAACGTCGCCTTCGGGCTATTGGGTCATGTCGTGGAGCGGGTCTCCGGCATGCCCTTCGAAGATTATTGCAAGAAAAAAATCTTTGAGCCGTTTGGCATGAAAGCGACGTCGTGGTATTTGCGTAATATCGATCAGTCCCGACACTCGATCCCCTACAGCTGGGTCAGTGGCGGCAAGGTGCGCGGCCCTGTTTGGGGCGGATTACCGTCGAGTGTCATCGGCGACCCGGGTGCGACGACCCGCGTCAATAACGATTACGCATCAAACTGTTTATACAACCATCCGAATCTGCCTGACGGCTTTTTACGCACCAGCGTTCATCAGCTCGTGCGTTACGCTCAGGCCTACCTCGGCGAGCGGGGAACCGACGGATCCCCATTGCTGCGCGCAGAGACCATCGAGCAAATGTTCCGCCCTGCATCGGGCGACGAGGGTCGTACTTTTGGTCTTTGTTGGAATGCGTCGTCTCATCCTGGAAAGCCCCTGTTGTGGGGGCATGGCGGCAGCGATCCCGGCGTCAATTCGAATCTTCGATTGCGGTTCAAAGATGGCGTGGCCGCCGTTGTGCTGATGAACGGCAATATCGGTCGGCCGAGCGGGACGCCCGCGCCTTTGGAATTCGCCGAGTATCTCGTCGAACACAGCCAGCAGTTCTGAGAAGAAGAACTCAGGTCTCGCGAATGCCAAACAGCGGTGGCTCGCCGCTGATCTCTGCTTTGGAGAGCTTTGGCTCTTCCTTTGAGGACCATCGGTTCACCGTATAACGCACGCGCCGCAAAACTTTGGGTCCCTGCGCACCCGGGTCGAGCAGGGGTTCGGGGATGGTCACAAACTCGGTCTCTAACCGTTCTTCTGTGAATCGTGCGATAAGGTAGCCGTAAGCGTCTGTATCGGCGTAGTACAAGTGGGGGTTGATGCGCGGATTCGCCAGCTTGCGCACGGTGTCGGCATTGCCGGTCTCGTGCAGCGCTTTGGCCGAGGCTCCCCCATGCAGCAGCCAGGCGTTGAGCGTCGGGATCATCAGCGCCTCATCAGTACCCGTTTTCTTGATTGACAGGAACAAAGGCGTGAGCTCGGGATCGTGCTGGATCTCGAGGGAGTGCACTTTTGCCCTGCAACCTGCACTGGTGCTTGCCCCTGCAAACTCGGGAATGATGGGACGCGGCTGCTTCGCCTCGAAGTCGTCAAAAATCAGACCAGCAAAGTGCGCGTGCCGATCGCCCGCGAGAGATACAACATTGGCGATTCCTTCATCGCGGATGAAACTCATCAATTCTTTGCGCTCGACGGGATAGCCGTCCCAACTCTCGGTCCATAGCAGTCCCGCCTCAGGTTCCCCGGGACGGAAGGAGACATCGAGACCAAACCGAAGAAGCGGCGTGCTGTTGCCCAGAATCTTCCAGGTGGCGGTGCTGGCAGTCAAAGATTTCTGCAACCATTCTTTCTGTTCTCGACCCAACATCGAGCCGAGCGGCGCTTGTTTGCGCGGATTCGGCAGTTGTCGACCCTCGTACTCCACGGTCTCCGGGGGCTTGCCATTGTTGGCGAAACGCCCGGCGTTCAAAGTTTCGACTGTTTGCGGATGCATCGGCCACAACGGGTAGGGTGCGAGGGAACCCGTGAGCAGGCTCGAATCGACGCCGCGTTCGCCGCGATAACTGCGTTGGTCGGGGAGCATCAGGTCCGCAAGCGCACCCCAGCGCAGCGAACGAATCACCGTCACCGATCGAATTGCCGACAGGTTGCCGGGTTCGCGCACGAGGTAGTGGTCGTCGAGGTCAGCAATTGGCCCTTCATTGACCTTCGTGGGTACGAAGTCTTTCGCCGGGTTCTGGCCTGCGGGGCCTGCAGCTGCCCTCGTCAGTGCCGCCGGCATGAATTCGAACCAAGCTTGATTCGCATTGATGCGGCGCTGATGAATGGATTTTTTGAGGACAAAACCCTGCCAGCAATCGTTCACCAACTCGTGATCGTCCCAGACATAAACGAATGGATGGGCTGCGCGCGCGTCCTGCAAGTCCGGGTCGGTGAGATAGGTTCGATACAAGTGCCGAAAGTCTTCGACGGTTTCCGCGAGTCGCACCGGTTTTTCCGCCGTGCTCGAGGGTAACGGCGGAACGAGACGCTGCGATCCATCCGGATTCAGTGCACGCACCAGACTGCCATCGGCCTGATACAGATCGACTTCCGGGAATTCGTAGATGAAATCACCGAGATGCAAGATCACATCCAACTTTTGGTTGGCGGGCGCTGCGGCGTCGTCCAGCAGCAAGCGGCGGTATGTCGAGAAGAAACCGTCGCTGTAGTGTTGGCAGGAAAACACCGCGATGTTGAGCGGAGTTTTCGCTCCGGGCGCCGGCGCGGTACGCGTACGACCGACGCGGCTCGGGGTGCCGTCAGGTGCGAGGAATCGATAGTGGTAGCGGGTATCGGGCTTCAAGCCATCGACGAATACGCGAACAGTGAAGTCATCCTCGACCTTGGCAGCGATCTCCGAGTCGACGACGCCGCCCCGAAATTGGGCATCGGTGCTGATCTGCAAGCGCAGTGCAATACGAGGGACGGCGGCCCCGTCGCCAACGATCCGCGTCCAAAACATGATGGCATCGGCTTGCGGATCTGCTGACGCTACGCCTTGAGGGAACGCGTAGATGCTTTGCGTGCGGGGTGTGGCAGCAATCAACTCACCGACATCAAGTGACGCTGTTGCCGCGAAACAGCCACCCATGGCGAGAAAGTGCTGCAAAAAATCTCGACGTGATGATCGCACCTAGTTTGTCATCAGGTTATCGTCAAGCCGTGGCTCACTTTCCCGCCCCGAACCGCCTGGTGAATTGCAGCGTGTAGGAGCGGGGCGGATCGACCGTGAAAAAGCTTGACGAGGAGCGCGCATCGGATGCGGCGATATCGTCGTTGCCGAAATTGGCAGTCAGTTCATTCGTGAGGTTGCGGCCGATGAGCTCAAGTCTCCATCGGCCATCACCGCTCGCCAAGCCGATGGTGGCATCGACTTTGAAGTAGCTATCCTGAAAGTGATCGGGATCCTGATCAAGCTGCAGCAGGAAGCGACCGGTGTAATTGCCACGGACGAGG
>JBJTAV010000078.1:0-3752 GCA_046091005.1 Gammaproteobacteria bacterium
CGACTTCGACTATCTGCCCCTGCTCGCCGAAGTGGCTGCTGACGAATGGCGCGGTTTCGGTGAACGGTATCTCTCGACCACGCGCGTGCATCGCAAGCTCGGCAGGGCTTTTTTCATTGACAAGATGCCGAACAACTTCACTCATCTCGGACTCATTCATTTGATCCTGCCGAACGCGCGCATCATCGATGCGCGGCGCCATCCGCTCGCCTCATGCTTCAGCAACTTCAAGCAGCACTTTGCAATGGGGCAGTTGTTCTCGTACGGCCTCGAGAACATCGGTCGCTTTTATCGCGATTATGTCGAACTCATGGCGCACTACGATGCCGTGCTGCCGGGCCGCGTCCATCGCGTGATCTACGAGCGCATGGTCGAGGACACCGAGAGCGAAGTAAGACGCCTGCTCGATTACTGCGGCTTGCCGTTCGAGGATCAATGTCTGCGCTGTTACGAAAACGACCGGATCGTGCGCACCGCGAGTTCGGAGCAGGTCCGCCGGCCAATCTACAAAGAAGGCGTCGATCATTGGCGCCATTACGAACCTTGGCTGGACCCCCTCAAAAAAGCGCTGGGTCCGGTGCTCGACGCCTACCCGACCGTCCCTGACTTCGAGAGCTGATTGGCCGCTGTCGGTCGAGTCAGGCGCCAGACTCAGGCACCGAAGCGGTACCCGAAGCGTTCGATGTCGGCGCGATAGCGCATTGCGACCGCTGAGCGCAGTTCGTCGTCGTAATAATCGACATAGGGTCGGTGGACCGAGGTGTTGCGAGTCTCGAGCGGGCAGCGTGGCAACGCCAGGAGATCGCAGACTTCATAAAAGTCCTGTTGCAATCGTTCGACACGGCAAATCTTTGAGACGATCAGCTCACCCGATTCATCGGTCAAAAAATCGAGCTGTGCTCGATAGTGCACCGGACTCTGATTCTGCGGATTGGCCAACACCCGATGCATGGCAGCGCGCGGGTCCCGCTCGAAGGCGCCATTGTGCCGCATCATGAAAGCGACATACGAAACAAAGCGATCCCAAGGATTTCGAACCACGGCGAAGGACAGATACTGCGACCAGATGTCCGCGCCGATGGCGGCGCGCACTTCGGCGGCGGTCTGATGGCCGTGCTCCTGCGCGTCGAACACCGGGCGCTCGATCCGCTTGCGCACGAACAGCGACACTTGTTCCTCATCGTCGGGCCCGAGATGCGCACGCAGCGCAAAACGAATGCTGTGGCTGGCGACCTTGGGCACCGCGATGAACACGAAGCGGTGCCGATGCGACAAGATCGTCATCGAAAGACGGATGCAGCCACGATCGCGGGCACTGGCTCTTCGTAATAGTCGACGATGATGTGAATGCGACGAAATGGCGACGGGTTGAACACCCGATGACGCCGCATGTTGTCGAGTTCGTAGGCCTCGCCCACCTGCAAAGCGATGTTCTGATCCTCGACGATGAACTGCACTTCGGGATGAGTCTCGAGTGGCACATGCACACGATGCGTGGCTTCGAGAGTGGGTCCAAAGTCGACATGTTCGGGAATATCCAAACCGGGCCCGAGCAGCGCGACCTGTGCATTGAGCACGCGACCTGGCCGCGGATAAAACTCGGCGATCCGCGCAGCAATCGGCGCGAACGACTGCTGCAGTGGCGCCCAGCCGGCCAGTTCGCGAGTCGGCGCGAGCGGACCGCCGACGGTCATCAGCAAGTAAATCGTGCGGGATTTTCGATAGGGAGCGAGCTGCTTTTGGAACTGCCCATCGGCATCCCAAAGACTCTCGGGCTGTGCAGCCAGCGCGGCGACGAACGGCGCGATCTCGACCGCGCCCAGATGTCGCATGGGTTCAGCGCACTTCATGTCGTGATGCTAACGGATCGATGCGCGGACTGTCAGGCGGCAGGCTGTGCGTTTCCGGATATAGTCTCGGCATGACGCGCTCTGCGACGCCAAGCAGCTCGGCCGCCCTTCTGACCGAAGCGCACCGCGCCCTCTCGGCGGGCGAACTCGAGACCGCCGCCACGGCAGTGACCGCGGTTTTGAGCGCGAGCCCCGACTGGGCACCTGCCGTGCACCTTGCAGGTCTCGTTGCGCGTGCCCAGGGCGATCTGTCGCGTGCAGAAGACCTGATGCGTCGATCGCTCGATCTGCCGGGCGTCAATCGACAGATGCGCGCCGAGTACGCCAATAACCTTGGCAATCTACTGCGCAGTGCGGGCTACCTAGCGCAGGCCGAGGCCGTATTTCGTTTGGCGCTGGATAACTTTGATCTCGCGCAGGCCCGCGTCGGTCTTGCGCGCACGCTGCTCGAGATGGACCAAGCGGACGATGCGCTCGCGGTGCTGCGCGCAACGAAACCCGGCGTCGGCGGACTCCACGGTACCGTCTTGCTCTCTGAGGCGCTGGCTCAGACCGGCGAACGTCAGGCGGCACTCGATGTGCTCACCCAAGCCGGCGAGCAGGACAGCTCCCGCAGTCCGTTTTGGCTTGCGCTTGGCGCGCGACTCGCGAGCGTCGGGCGGGTGGTTGAAGCCGAAGCGGCATTGCGGCCGCTGCTCGCGGGTAAAGATGCGCCGAGCGCACTCATCGCGCTCACCGATCTGCGCGTGCTGCAACGCAATTGGCTCGAGGCGCTGACCTTTCTGCGCGAGGGGGTGCGCAGCTTCCCGCGCAACACGGATTTGCAAACGAGACTCGCGGATCTCGAGTGGATGATGGGCGAGAAGCAATTCTTTGCCGACAATCTGCGGCAAGCCGTCGCCGCGTATCCGCAAGATCGAGCCCTGCGCCTGGCACTCATCAGCAGCCTCGGCAATGCAGGCTTCGCCGACGAGTCCGAACAACTCGCGCGTGAGGGGCTCGCGGTGCATCCCGCCGATTACCATTTCGCCGCACTGCTCGCGACCCGCTGCGCCGAGACCTCGCGCAGCACGGAGGCCTTGGCGTTGATTTCGACGGCGCTCGAGAGCGGCGGTGAACTCGAGTTCGTGCGCGAGCAAGCTGCGATCGTTGCCATGGTGACCGAGCGCATCGAAGACGCGCTCGCGCATACTGCCTGGCTCATCGAGCGCAGACCCGGCGGGCAGTTTGCCTGGGCGTTGCGTACGCTCGCCTTGCGTATGGCGGGTGATGAAGGCTGGCGCGCCGTTGCTGATCCAGCGCGGGTATGTCGGAATACCCTGCTGCAAGCGCCAGCCGGTTACGCCAGCATCGAAGCATTCAATGAGGCACTCGCCGCACGTTTGCGGGTGCGGCATACGCTCACCGCTCATCCCCTCGTCAACTCAGTGCGTGGCGGCACCCAAATCGAGATCCATCCGGGCTCCGAGACCGACCCCGTGTTGCGCGCATTCTTTGACATGATCCGCGAGCCGATGGCGCAGTTGATGAACTCGATGCCCACCGATGCGACGCACCCGATGTTCCGTCGCAAGGCCGGCGCCTATCGATTGAACGGCTGCTGGACGGTGCGACTCGAGGGCGGCTCGGGGCACCATGTGAGCCACATCCACCCGCGTGGTTGGGTAAGCTCGGCTTATTACGTCACCGTGCCCAAAGAAATCGCTGGGCATCCGCAGCGCGCGGGCTGGTTGTCTTTCGGCAAGCCGCCCTACCCCATCCGGGGGCTGCAGGCGACGGGCTGGGTTCAGCCTCAGGTCGGCAGACTCGCCCTCTTTCCGTCATACCAGTGGCACGGTGTCGAGAGTTTTCCGGGGCGCGAGGAGCGCATGACGATCGCTTTTGACGCCGTGCCGATCGCCA
>JBJTAV010000079.1:0-2822 GCA_046091005.1 Gammaproteobacteria bacterium
TTCGATGCCACGGGTTCAAAAGTCCTGGCAGCAGCATCGACCGTTCAGGATGCAGTGGCCAATGGCCTCGCGGGCACAGGCAACGTCGAGGCCGCCAAGGTCGTCGGCCGCGTGATTGCCGAGCGCGCCAAGGCCGCCGGCGTCAGCAAGGTCGCGTTCGATCGCGCGGGATTCATGTACCACGGACGCATCAAGGCGCTGGCGGATGCCGCGCGTGAAGCGGGCCTGGAATTTTAAGGCAGGACACACACGCTATGGCACGAGTGGAAAAATCCCAGGCCACCGACGAGTATCTCGAAAAACTCGTTGCGGTGAACCGCACCTCCAAGACCGTGAAGGGCGGCCGCCAGTTTGGCTTCACCGCACTCACCGTGGTGGGTGACGGGGCCGGTCGCGTCGGCTTCGGCTTCGGCAAGGCACGTGAAGTGCCGGTTGCCATCTCGAAGGCGATGGCCGCTGCCCGCAAGAACATGGTCAACGTTTCTTTGAGAAACGAGACGCTGCACTACTCGGTGAAGGGCAGCCACGGCGCGACCCGCGTGTTGATGCAGCCCGCCTCCGACGGTACCGGCGTCATTGCCGGTGGCGGCATGCGCGCGGTACTCGAGTGCGCGGGCGTGCGCAACGTGCTCGCCAAGAGCTACGGCTCGCGTAACGCCATCAACGTTGTGCGTGCGACGGTCAAGGCGCTCGCCTCGGTGCGTTCGCCCGAAGAAATCGCCGCCAAGCGCGGCAAGTCCCTCGAAGAAATCACGGGTTGATTGTCATGGCGGCCAAGCAGCTGAAAGTCACTTTGAAAAAGAGCGTCTACGGCCAGCTCGCGAACATCGCGCAGTCGGTGCGCGGTCTCGGACTGCGCAAGCGGCATCAGACGGTCACCGTTGCCGACACGCCGGAGAATCGCGGTCTGATCCGCACGGCGCGTCATCTGCTTGCGGTGGTCGAGGGCTGAGGCCCGTCGCCGCAGACTGAAGGAGATTCATTCGATGCGTATCAACACCATCAAGCCTGCCCCGGGTTCCAAGCGTCCGCGCTTGCGCGTCGGTCGCGGTGCCTCGGCGGGTCAAGGCAAGACTTGCGGACGTGGCGTCAAGGGCCAGCGTGCACGCAAGGGCGGCTATCACAAGGTCGGTTTCGAAGGCGGTCAGATGCCGCTGCAGCGTCGCATGCCGAAGGTCGGCTTCCGCTCGGCCATCAAGGCCACGCGTGCCGAAGTTCGTCTCGACGAACTCGCCAAGGTGAGCGCCGACGTGATCGATCTTGCGGCTCTGAAGGCTGCGAACGTCGTGCCGGCCCACACTGAAGTGGCGAAGGTCGTGCTCTCGGGCGAGATCAAAAAAGCCGTGACGCTCAAGGGTATCGGTGCCACCAAGGGCGCGAAGGCAGCAATCGAAGCCGCCGGCGGCCGCATCGAAGCCTGAAGAAACCGAACAGGACAATATAGTGGCAACAGGGGTAGGCAATCCGGCAGCAGCACTCGCAGACGCAACGCGTTTTGGCGAAGTGCGCGCGCGCGTGTTGTTCCTGTTGGGTGCGCTGATTGTCTACCGCATCGGCACGTTCATTCCCGTCCCGGGAATCAACCCCGCCGAGGTTGCGCGGTTCTTTCAGGACAACCAAGGCACCATCCTCGGCATCGTCAACATGTTCTCGGGCGGCGCGATGGAGCGTCTGTCGATCTTCGCCATGGGCGTAATGCCCTACATCTCGGCGTCGATCATCGTGCAGATGGGTTCAATGATTTATCCGCCTTGGGAGGAGTACCGCAAGGAAGGCGAATCGGGTCGACGCAAGATCACCCAGATCACTCGTTATTTCACGGTCGTGCTTGCCGTGTTCCAGTCGCTCGGCGCCGCGGTCGCATTGCAGAACGGCGGCATGGTGATGAGCGCGGGCTGGTCGTTCCTGTTCATCGCCACGGTCACCATGACAACGGGCACCATGTTTTTGATGTGGCTTGGCGAACAAGTCACTGAACGCGGCATCGGCAACGGTATTTCCATGATCATCCTCGCCGGTATCGTCGCCGGACTTCCCGGTGCGGTGGGTCGCACCATCGAGTCGGTGAACACCGGTGAGATGTCGGGTGTGTTTGCACTCGTGCTGATCGTCATGGTGCTCGGCGTGACTGCAATCTGCGTGTACGTGGAACGCGCTCAGCGGCGCATCGCCGTGCACTACGCCAAACGGCAGGTCGGGCGTCGCGTGATGGCCGGGCAAACCAGCCACCTGCCCTTCAAGCTCAATATGTCAGGCGTCATCCCGCCGATTTTTGCGTCGAGTCTGCTGCTGTTCCCGGCGACCATCGCGCAATTCTTTGGTACAGGCGAGGGCCAATTCGCCGAAGTCTTGCAGACCATGGCTGCGGCGCTTGGTTATGGCCAGCCGCTGCACCTCGTTCTCTACACCGTGCTGATCGTCTTCTTTTGCTTCTTCTACACGGCACTCGTGTTCAACGCGCGCGAGACCTCGGAGAATCTCAAGAAGTCTGGTGCGTTCATCCCCGGTATCCGCCCGGGCCAGCAGACCGGCGAGTACATCGACAAGGTACTCACGCGACTCACCTTGTGGGGCGCCGTGTATGTGGCCGGTGTGTGCTTGGTGCCGGAGCTGATGATTTCCGAAGGTGGTGTGCCGTTCGTATTCGGCGGCACGTCGCTGTTGATCGTCGTGGTGGTGGCCATGGATTTCATGGCCCAGCTGCAGGCGCACTTGATGTCCCATCAGTATCCCGGTCTGCTCAAGCAGGCCAATCTGATGGGTTATGGACGCGGCGGCGCGCCGCAGTGAGCAAAGGGTAAACGAAATGAAAGTTCGTCCAT
>JBJTAV010000080.1:0-40678 GCA_046091005.1 Gammaproteobacteria bacterium
GAATAGCACGAGGGGGGTTTTCTCGCGTACAGCTTGACGAACAGCCGCGTTGTCGGGCTTGACACCGGGCTGCCGCGCAAACGAGAACATGCACGGCAGACCGAGCTCGGATTCGAGGAAGTGGCGCACACCACGCGCGTAAGTTTCGCCGGCCACGATGGCGAAACTCGCGGTGCCAAAGAAATCCTGCGTGACAGAGCGCCACAGGTCCCACATTGGCTTGATGGTGGTGTGTTTTTCGCGCTCGATGAACGGTTCCGGGTCGAGACCCGTGAGTTCGCCGAGTTTGCGCAAAAATCGTGTTGTGCTGTGCAGACCAATCGGCGCCTGCAGATACGGACGCTCGAGCCCCTCGCACAGGAGCCGACCGAATTCGCGATACATGCACACGTTCACGTCGGCATCGGCGAGCTTGCCGATGTCTGCGAGATGGCTCCCGAGCGGGAACGTCATGTTCACCTCGGCGCCGATGCCTTCGATCAAGCGACGGATCTCCGCGAGATCCGAGGGCATGTTGAACGTGCCGTACGACGGTCCAATGATGTTGACCCGCGGCTTCTCGCCTTCCTTGCGAACGTGCGCTGGCACTTTCTTTGAGCCGAACTCGGTCCAAAGCCACCACATCGCACGATTGGCGCACTGCCACTGATCTTCGTCGATGGTGCGCGGCAGGAAACGCTTGATGCCCGTGCCTTCCGGCGTCACGCCACCGCCAATCATCTCGGCGATCGATCCCGTGACGACCACCGCCGGCAGATTCGGATCGAGCACTTTGTGGGCGCGCTTCATCGCGCCTTCGGTGCCATGCTGCCCGAGCTCTTCCTCGGCAAGCCCGGTCACGACCACCGGCAATTCGTGCGGCGGCAGCGCATCGGTGTAATGCAGCACCGAGGTCACGGGGAGGTTCTCGCAACCGACGGGCCCGTCGATCACCACCTGCAGACCCTTGATGGCGGCGAAGACGTACACCGCACCCCAGTAGCCACCTGCGCGATCGTGGTCGAGGACGAGCATCAGAGCATCTCCTCGGCTTTGCGCGCCTTCGCTTGTTTTTCGATCTTGCGCTTCCAGCTGTCGCGGAATTCCGGACGATGAACCGGTGTGCTCGGCCAGACGCCGGCATGGTCTCCCGAGCCAGTCTCACCAAAGAATGCCTTCATCTCGTCAAATCGCGACTTGCCCGCGATCGCTGTGTTGATGAGCTGCGCGAGCGAGCCCGCGCCCGCCGGACCCATGAGCGGTCGCGAGGAGATGAGGTTCGTGAAATAGAGCGCAGGCGTCGCGTTCTCCTTGGCTTTTTGCACAACCGGCGTCGTGCCAATGGCCAGATCGGGCTCGAACTCAGCGAGCGCGGCCAGGTCTTGCTCGAGCGATGCGCGGAACTGCACGTGTACGCCGCGCGCCTCGAGCCACTCGCGATCCGCATCCGAAAACCGCGTGCGCGGACAGGCCGTGCCGACGTAGCGCAAATCGGCACCACTCTCGACGAGCAGCCGACCGACGAGCAATTCCGAGCCTTCATAACCCGAGAGCGTGATGCGGCCCTTGATCGGCGCTGCCGACAGCGCGCCACGGATCGCGGGTAATACGCGATTCTTTGCCGCTTCGATTTTCTCGCGCGGCACATTGCAGACTTCACCGATCGCTTCGAGCCAGGCGGCCGTACCGTCGTGGCCGACGGGTGCGGAGCCGACGATCGATCGTCCTGCCGCCTCGAATTCACGGCAGACGCTGGTGTAGAACGGGTGGATCGCCGCCACTGCTGCGCAGTCGAGCGCCGAGTACAACTCGCGCCACTCGCGCGTCGGCACCACCTGCCCTGCCGCGAGTCCCATCGGCTCGAGCATCATGCCGATACCCACGGGGTCGGCTGGGAACACTTCGCCCACGAGCGAAATAGTCGGTTTTCCCGAGCGTGCCGTCCGCGGCGCCTGCACCGGACCGGTTTCCGCTTCGCCGCGCGCGTAACGCAGCATCGCGCCGGCTAGTACGTCTTTCGCTTCCGCATGCGTCGGAATGCCGAAACCGGGCACGTCGATGCCGATGATTCGAACGCCGTTGATTTCTTTGGGCAGCAGTTGCAGCGGCACACCCGAAGCGGTGGGCACGCAAAGATTGGTGATGACGATCGCGTCGTAGAGCGCAGGATCGGCCGTGTTGTGTACGGCGTCGCGGATATCTTCGAACAGCTTGCCCGTGACCAGCGTTTCGGAGTTGAACGGCACGTAACCGACCGTGCGCCGCGCACCGTAGAAATGCGACGTGAACGTCAGCCCGTACACGCAGCAGGCCGATCCGGAGAGGATCGTCGCGGTACGACGCATGCGCAAACCGACGCGTAAACTTCCGAACGCCGGACACATGCTCTGCGGCTGATCATGGGGACCTGCCGGATAATCTTTGGCATATGCATCGAGCGTCGCGCTCTTGCCTGCCGCCGCCGCGGCGGCGCGCATCGTTTCCTTGCCGCCGTGACATCCTGCGCCCACAGCCGCATTCGACGGCGGGGAGTCGTAGACGACCTCCGCGCTGCTGTCGAATTCTGTGTTGAGGGCGTTCATGGCATCACACTGCGTCGTAGATCACTTCGAGTGAGGGTTTACGTATCTGGGATGTGCCGCACATGTCTTCGAAACTCGCCGGCTGCAACTGATAACCGCGACCGACCGCCTCACCCTTGAAGAGGCCGAGCAGTTCGTCTTGCGACAAAGGTTTCGGACGTTGCGGCGGCGCCTCGGCGACGTTGCGACCGAGCTCATCGAATAGCGCTGCCCACTCCGAACCCGGACGACCGATGATTTCGTAGTTGGCGCTCTTGCGGCGAATATCTTCGTTCGCCGGGATCGCTGCGAGCACTGGGATTCCGGCGGCTTTGGCAAACGCCTGCGCCTCACCCGTGCCGTCGTCCTTGTTGATGACGAGACCCGCCACGCCGACGTTGCCGCCAAGCTTGCGGAAGTACTCCACGGCCGAGCAAACGTTGTTCGCGACGTAAAGCGACTGCAGATCGTTGCTGCCGACGACGATGACCTTTTGGCACATGTCGCGGGCGATCGGCAGACCGAAGCCACCACAGACCACGTCGCCCAGAAAATCGAGCAGCTCGTAATCAAAGCCCCAGTCGTGAAAGCCGAGTTTCTCGAGGGTTTCGAAGCCGTGGATGATGCCGCGTCCACCGCAGCCGCGACCGACCTCGGGGCCCCCGAGCTCCATCGCGAAGACGCCATCGCGCTTGAAACAGACATCCCCGATCTCGACCTGCTCACCAGCAAGCTTCTTGCGCGATGAGGTTTCGATGATCGTCGGACAGGCGCGACCGCCGAAGAGCAGCGAGGTGGTGTCGCTCTTGGGATCGCAACCGATCAGCAGCACCTTCTTGCCTTGCTGCGCCATCATGTAGCTCAGATTGGCGAGCGTGAAACTTTTGCCGATACCGCCCTTGCCGTAGATCGCGATGATCTGCGTTTGCTTGGTGACCGGCGAGGCCTGAGGCACCACCGGCTCCAGCGCCGCTTCGGCGCGCAAGCTGCGCTTCAGTTTTTCCACGGGGATCGAAACGGTATCGCCTGGGGGGGTCATGCAGCGTGCCTCCAATCGAGAATCATCTTGAGGCACTCGGCATCACCGAAAGCCTGACGGTAGGCCTGATCGGCCGCGGTGGCTTCCTGCCGGTGAGTGATCAGACCGTCGAGCGACAGGCGCTTTTTGGTCAACAAATCGAGGACTGCCGCGAGATCACTTTCCTTCCACTCGGCAGCCACGCGGATACGCGCTTCGCGCATGAACGCGAGCGTGAAATTGAAACTCATTTGCTCGGTGTAAAAGCCGGCGAGAACGATTTCGCCACCCGGCGCGAGGCGACCGATCAAAGAATCGAGAATCCTGGCATCGCCACTGACGTCGTACACCGAACCATAGTTGCGCTTGGTGTCATCGTCGGCAGCACACACCGGATAGCCGCAAGCGCCGTCGCTGCGCACGGCGTTGCGCTCCCAGACAGTGGGCGGCGGCGCACCGCGGGCGATCGAAATACGGGCAAGCAAGCGTCCAAGCACGCCATGACCCACGATGAGCTCAGGCGGCCGCGCATGGGGCGCGGCGAGTGCGTGATGGGCGGTGGCGGCAAGCGCCAAGAGCACTGCATTTTCGCCCAAAGATTCGGCAACCGGGGTCACGCGCGCGGCAGGGACCACGAGCTGCGCTGCCGCACCACCAAAGAGACCACGGACCTCGCCAAAACAGCGCGCGCCGGGTACGAACACCCGCTCGCCCACTCGGCGCTGCTGAACATTGCGGCCGACGGCGATGACACGGCCGACGGATTCGTAACCGGGCACGAGCGGGTAGCCCATCCCGGGAAAGGGCGGCATTTTCCCGGACCAAAGGAGACGCTCGGTGCCAGTGCTGATGCCGCTCCACTCGGTGGCGACGACGAGGTCGTCGTCTGCAGGGGATTGCAGGGCGAGTCGGTCAAGCGCCAAGCGCTCCGGCCCTTCAATCACCACGGCGAGAGTGTTCAGTCCCTGATTCATGCAGGCTCCCCGGCCTGACTTCCCAACTGTCAGTCTACGCTTACGCTTTTATGTGTCAACTTAAAACGACACTTTTTCGCTGGGATCGCAGCCGCCCTAACCGGCCCGCTCGGCCACTAAGACGCTCGTCTGCAAGGGGATCCGCGTTGGGCAGCGCCGAACGCGGCAAAACCCCGCGTTTTCGAGCATTCGGGTGAGTTCTTCGGGGCTGCGCGGCCGACCGCTGCCCATCGCCCAGAGGTAGAGGCCGAAATAGGCATCCCCCATGCGTTCGGCCCCGCGGGTTCCGGCCATCGGCTCGGCGACCAAGATGCGGCCCCCGGGAGGTAAAACGGCCGCGGTCGCCCGTAACAACCGCTCGACGAGCGGGTCGTCATGATCGTGCAGCACGCGCACGAAACTGACGAGATCAGCGCCGGGTGGCAGCGGATCGCGCGAGAAATCCCCACCAAAGATTTGCACGCGCTCGGCGAGAGCCGCCGCCGCGAAGCGCTCGCGGGCGAGCCCTGCGACGCCCGGCAGATCGAACAGCATCAAGTGCGTATTGGCCGATCGACGCGCCAGCGCCCGCAAGAAGCTGCCATCACCGCCACCGACATCGAGGATCGCGCGATGACCCGTGACCTCGTAGGCGTCGAGGATTTCTTCGGCGACCAGACTTTGCGAGGCGGCCATCAGCCGCGTGTAGTCGTAGGTCTTTTCGGCTGCGACCTCACCCGGCACCGCGGCGCTCGCGTAGGGCCAATAATTGGCGAGTGCCGTCGCGCCCCGTGGCGCGCGCAGCATCGCCAGCGGATCGGCGAGATCACCATAAAGCACCGCGTGATGCTCGATCATGGCGAGCACGCCCGGATTGCCGAGCAAAGCCGCGCCGCGTCGACCGAGCGCCCAGCCCGCAGGGTCGTCGTCGAGGTCGGCGGCTTCGAGTAGCTCGAGCGCGGCCGCAGCCCGCAGCAACGTTTGTGCGGCCGCGACGCTCAGCCCCATGGCTTCGATCAGCAGCGATTCAGACACATGGCCGGCGCGCACACGCTCGAGCAAACCCAAGCGCACACAGCTCAAAGTAATCTGCGAGTAGGTGAAGCCGGCAACAATGTCGAAGAGTTCGCGCGCCTCACGCCGCGCTCGCGGTCGCGATAACCAAAAACCCGCAGCGGCGCGCTGAAAACGCGGACTCATCAACAGGCGATTGCGCCACTCGCGCCAGGTATCGCGCCACACGGCGGAAGATTCGCTCAGGCAGCGCGCTGCAGCAGCGAGGCGGGCAACAAGCGTTGCGCCTCGAGGTCAACGAGTTCACGCAAGAACTCCGCACCCGGGCACTCGGGAATCGAGGCGGCAGCTTCGGTGATCAGACGCTCGAAGCGCTGCACTGCACCCTGCACGCCAAGTTCTGCGAGGGCGGTAGGCCGGCCGAGATCGGCATCGCGGCCGGCGGGCTTGCCCAGCTCTTCTTCGGTACCCAAAGCATCGCGAACATCGTCAGCGATTTGATACGCCTCACCCAAGCGCTCGCCCAAGATGCGCCACGGCGTCGGGTCAGCGCCCGCCGACAGCGCGCCACCCACGGTCGCCGCAATGAACAGCGCACCGGTTTTTTGCCGGCGATATTCTTCGAGTGGCGTCGATTCCTCGCATTCCCACGCTTGGCCAGCCACCAGGCCTCCGGGCGCGCCCACCGCGCGGGCCAGCGCCAGCACTAGCGGCGGCAGACGATCCGGTGCGTTGGCAAACGCGCGCGCCACGTTCTGGAACGCGAGCACAATCAGCGCATCGCCAACCAGCAGCGCGATGCGCTCATCGAAGGCACGGTGCACGGACGGTCGATTGCGACGCACTTCGGCATCATCGAAACACGGCAGATCGTCGTGCACCAACGACGCGCAGTGCAGCAACTCGATCGAGGCCGCGGTCGCAACCGCGAGCGGCGACTGCGGCTCGCCACAACCGGCAGCAATCGCCAGACACAAGCGGGGGCGTACGCGTGCACCGCCTGGAAACACGGCATAGCGAATCGCCGCGGCGAGGCGCGGCGGACAACCGAGGGCATCGCAAGAAGCGACGGCGGTTTCGAGTGCAGCTTCGATTCCCGATGCAGTTTCCATGGTGCGCCTCCGCGGCTACGGGACCGGCACCGACGTGACTGGAAAACGTCAACTTCGGTTGTCAGACTAGACTGTAATGCAATATAGACACCCCTCCGTGGTGAGTCAAACCGGCCCGGATTTCTCGGCCGCAGTGCCGCGCGATGGCTACGCCTGGTGGTACGTCGATGCGCTCAGCGACTGCGGTCGCCACGGACTGACCACGATCGCCATGCTCGGCTGCGTGTTCTCGCCCTGGTATGCGGCCGCACGACGCCGCGGTGCGGGTGACCCGCTGGCCCACCCCGCCCTCAACCTGGCGCTCTACGGCGACGGGGGTCGGCGCTGGGCGCTGACCGAACGCGGCGCCGGGGATGTCGAGCGCAGCAACGCCCGCCTCGCCATTGGCCCCAGCACTTTGCACTGGGACGGCACGCGTCTCGCCATCGAGGTCGATGAAATCACCGCCCCGTGGCCGAGCCGGCTCCGCGGCCGAGTGACCGTGCATCCCTCGATGCTGCTCTCACGGGCCTATGCGATCGATGCAAGCGATCGTCATCTTTGGACGCCAATCTCGCCGTACTGTCGCGTCGAGGTCGAGTTCATGCAGCCTGCGCTGCGCTGGCAAGGCACGGCCTATCTCGATGCCAACGAGGGCTCGGCACCACTCGAAGCGGATTTCGATTCCTGGAACTGGTCGCGGGCCTCGGCAGCCGATTGCAGCCGGATTTTTTACGACACACGCTGGCACCCGGATGTCGCCACGGCATCTGCCGACGGACGTTCGATTTCTTTGGCGATCGATGCTCAGGGAGCCGTCGAAGAATTGCCACCACCCCCACGCCAGCGCTTGGCCGCAACGCGTTGGGGCATTGCCCGCGAAACCCGTTGTGATCAAGGCGCCCGGGCCACAGTACTCGAGACCCTGGAAAGCGGCCCGTTCTATGCGCGCTCGTTGGTGCGCACACGGGCCGAAGGTCGCGACTGGACGGCGTTTCACGAGAGCGTTTCGCTGCGCCGCTTTGCGGCGCGCTGGGTGCAGGCGCTGTTGCCGGTACGTTTGCCGCGTCGCCCCTTGCGTTGAAGCCGGCGCGCGCAGCCCTGCTCGCTCAGGCGCGCTCCAAACGCTCGAAGACGCCGAGCACACGCGAGAGCTCACGGGTGAACAAGGTCTCGCCTGCGAGTGGATCGCCACTGACTCCGCGCGCGCGGTCGTGCCGGCTGATGGCATCGAGCAGATACTGCGCTTCCGGCAATACGGGATGAGCAGTACTGCCGGTGCGTCGCGTGGCCGCGATCAACGCCTCGGCCAATAAAAACAGCTTGCGCCGGCCCGACACCACCGCGCGACTCGACACCGAATCGCCGCCCCGACGACTGACTTCATCGCCGATCGCGGCGTACATCAGCCGCGCCGCGTGAATGGCGGGTCGGCATTCGACCGGCAGCTCATCGACACCCGCCGCCGCGCGCTGATACAGCATGCGCGCCTCAGCCAACAGACGATCGATCACCGCGCCGAGCCGCGGTTCGAAATGCGGCTCGCGTAACCACGCATCGGGGTCGAAACCGGCTTCGCGCAGCCAATCGCGCGGCAGATACAGCCGACCCATGCGCGCGTCCTCACCGACATCACGCGCAATGTTCGACAGCTGCATGGCCACACCGAGATCCGCCGCGCGCGCCAGCGCATCGGTCGAACGCACACCCATGAGTAGCGACATCATCACGCCCACGGTTCCCGCAACCCGCACCCCGTAGGCGCGGACGCTCGAGAGATCGTGATAGTCGCGGGCCGTGGCATCCCAGGCAAAACCCTCGAGCAAAGCCGCCGGCAAGGTTTGTGGAATCTCGAACTGCGCGACCACCGCCGCGAGCGCACGATCGGCCGGGTTGTCGACCGGATCGCCGCGATAGGCACGATCGAGTCGACGCTGCAATTCTTCGAGCGCACGCTGCGGCTCACTCGAGCGATCGATGGCGTCATCGGCTTCGCGACAGAAGGCATACAAGGCGAGTGCCGAGCCGCGGATCCGTCGCGGCAACAACAGCGAGGCCGCATGGAAAGTTTTTGAACCCACGCGGATCGAGGCACGACAAGCGGCCAAGTCGGCGGGCGCCGCGACCAAGTCACGGCCGGTCACACGCACCTGCGCAATTTCCGCTGCATTTGCCGTCGGCAGGCTTGTCACGCTGTCGCTAATGGCCATTGTCGAGAGACCCTGTGCTTTTTTTACTCTACGACTTCGGCGCGCGCGCCTGCAACTCGGCAGTGCTCATCCGCGCTCCAAGCAAAGTCCAGCATGGCCACTTCGCCAAACGTCATGCGCTTGCGTGCGGCGAGCGCAATGATGTTCCACGCGGTATAGGGCATGCCGATGAAAGGCCAAGGATCCTTGGTCTCCCAAGTGACTTCGCGAGCCTGCAAGAGACACTGCAAATTGCGACGAAATTTCCGGGTGAACATGGACTTTTGAGTTTCGGTCAAACAAGGATAAAACTGCTGCGCAAAACGCGTCGTGCGCAACGCGGGCGGCGGCGCGGTCTGCGGCTCGAGCAGCGCCGCGGCCAAGCTCCGAGGTTCGACGAAATGGATACCACTCGTCGCCCGTGGATTGCACTCGATGCCGTGCACCTGCCCTTCGGCATCGATCATGAGATCAAAGGACACGAAGCCATCGAATTGCGTATGTGCCACAAAACGCCGGATCCATTGATCGACGGCCGGCGGTACATCAATCCTCTCAAAACATACCGCGACCGTCCCCTGCATCACGGCACCGCGATACAACACGGTGAGCCTGACCTCGCCCGCCCGCGCAATGCTGAAACTGCTGACGAGCTCGCCCCGCAGCAAGCGCTGCACGATGGAGCGTTCGGTCACGGCCGGCAGTGGATCGCCCGCATTGAAAAACCGTACGCCGCGCCCGGAGCAGGACGAAGTGGGCTTCAATACATAGTCGAACTTCGCCGCGAGCTCGCGAGCGCCCGCGTGTTCGCTGGGGTAACTCTGCGGCGCGCTCACCCCCGCTGCAGCACAGGTCTCGATGAACCGCCCTTTATCGTGCACCGCGAGGATCTCGGCCTGCGACATCGACAGCAGTCGACATGACGCGGGCAGCGCTCCGTGCAGCGCCGACACGTGCACGATTTCCTCGGAAATCGGCACCAGCAAATCGACTTGGTGTACAGCCACGAGTGCCTGCAGATCAGCGAGATATCTTTGACGATCCATCGCAGGCGCGGTGACCACGAAGCTCTGCTCGACTGCCTTGGAAACCCCGCTCAGATGCCGCTCGAAGGGCTCGGCCACCAGAACGCGTACGCCGACGCCATGCAGCGCGCGCGCCACTTCCAAGGCTTTCGGCAGACGACCAAGCGTCAACAGTGCGGTGGTCACGCCAATCTCATGCCAACACCCCCACGGCGTGGCGACGCTCCGATCGACGCTGCACGCTCGCCAGCAACTGCTGCTGCGGACGAATCGTCAGGCGGGCCACCGGTCGCACCTTGCGGGCATCTTTGACGACGAGATCGTAACGCCGGATTAGACGCGCCAGAATCAACGTTGCCTCGAGAGTCGCAAACCCGGCACCGACACAGGTCCGCGGCCCGAGCCCGAATGGCAGATAAGTACCGGCGACGAGTTCGTGCTCACGCTCAGCCGAAAAACGATCCGGGTCGAACGCGTGCGGGTTGCGCCAGAAGTCGCGATGTCGATGAATGGTCCAGGGCGCGATCATGATCATCGCGCCTTTTTTGACGCTGTATTTGCCGATCTTCGCAGCCTCGGCGGCGACGCGCGGAATAAACGGGATCGGCGGGTAGAGTCGCATGCTCTCACGGAATACATTGCGTACCAGCGTCATGCGGCGTACCTGCTCGAGCTCCAAGGGGCCATCACCGGCAATCGAATGGATCTCGGCGCGCACGCGCTCAACCAGCTCCGGCTGCATCGACAGGATGAAAAACGCCCAAGTGAGCGCGCTCGCCGTCGTTTCATGTCCGGCGAGAAACATCACGCCAAGCTGATCGAGCAGTTCCTTGCGACTGAAACCGGCACCCGACTCCAGATCGCGCGCTGCGATGATTTCGGCGGCGATATCGTCCCAAGACGAGGACCCCGCCGGCAGATGGGTATCGATCAGATCACCGAGGTGATGGCGAATGCGCTCGCAAGCCGCGAGCACGTCCGCATGCTGCGGAATCTGCGTGTAGGGCGGATCAAAGATCAGACGACGCAACTCAACCTGCGCACAGGTGCGTTCGAATACCGTGAAGGCCTCGAACACCTCGACCGCAGTCTGCGACTTGAGCGAGGTCGAAAATACCGTCCGACAGATGATGTCTGCTGTCAGATGGCTCATCGCCAGATCGAGTGAAAAGTGACCGCCACTCGCTGCGAGCTCATCGAGTCGTGTTTCGTAATCGTCGACGGCTGCGGTCATCGAAACGAAAGCCTTGTTGAGGCGCATATGCGAGAACGAGGGCTCGATCATGCGTCGCTGGCGTCGCCACACCGTACCACTCGAAACGAAGATCGAGTTACCCACCAGGGGCTCGAGTGCACCCACCATGAGATCGCTCTTCGGAAACACATCGAGTGGGTCGGTCAGCACATCGCGCAACAAATGCGGCGCATTGACGATCAGGATCGAGCGACGCGAGTAACCGAGCCAGCCGGCATCGACCCGATACGCCTTGCGCGGCAACAGACTCAGCAGATCGCCATCGCCCTGCGCAGCAACCCGCAGCAGCGAGGCAATCGCCGCGAGCGACGTCGGTCTCGGCGGTTCGTACATGCCAATACCCTAGCGCCACTCGCCTCGCTTTGCCAATCGCCCGATGCTTTGACAACTGCGAGTCGGCGAGCGCAGCATCTTTGCCATGCTTGCGCAAAACGCACAAACGGTCGTGCTGGCCTTCGACGCCTTCGTGATCCTGCATATCCTTGCCGGCAGCTTGGGTCTCGTGTCGTTCTGGGTACCCGTGCTCGCTCGCAAGGGCAGCATGCCGCATCGGCAATGGGGTCGCGTGTTCACCACCGCCATGCTGGTCACAGGTTTCGCGGCCATTGGCATCAGTACTTGCACGCTCATCGACCCGCTCGCGACGCATCCGCATTTGCCCGATGCGGCCTGGGTCAAGGGAATCTTTGGCTGGATGATGCAAGGCCTCGCAGTGCTGACCCTGAACCTCGCCTGGTATGGTCACAGCTGCCTCGTCAATCGTCACGAGCATCGCCGCAACCTCGAGTGGCGAAATGTCGCCCTGCAAATCCTGCTCTTGGCCACCTCGATCAACTGCGCTTGGCAGTCGCTGCAGATCGGTCAACCGGTGATGCTCGGCATGCCGGGGATCGGCATGGCAACGGTCGCCACCAATCTTTGGTTCATGCTCAAAAAAGAACCTGGAAAACTCGACTGGCTGAAAGAGCACATCAAGGCTTTGGTGGGCGCCGGCATCTCCGTGTACACCGCCTTCTTCGCTTTTGGCGCCGTGCGAACCATTCCGACCTTGGCACTGCACCCTGGCCTCTGGTCGATTCCACTCATCGTCGGCCTGGCGCTGATCATCTACCACCGCCTGCAGGTCGATCGCGGTCGCGCATACGGCGACCGCAAACGCGGCGCTCCGGCCGGCTGAGTCATGCCGCATATCGCCGTCGTCGGTGCCGGGATGGGCGGCTTGAGCGCGGCGGCCGATCTCGCCCGTCGCGGCTACCGAGTCAGCGTCTTCGAAAAAGAAACCTCGCCTGGCGGCAAGCTGCGGCAGGTCGAGGTGGGCGCTGCCGCCATCGACGCCGGGCCGACGGTCTTCACCATGCATTGGGTTTTCGCGGGGCTCTTTCGTGATGCAGGCGCACGACTCGAAGATCATCTGACACTCGATCGAGCCGAGGTGCTCGCGCGCCACGCCTGGCCCGATGGCGGGCGTCTCGATTTATTCGCCGATCGCCTGCGCTCACAATACGCGATCAAAGAATTCGCGGGTCAGCGCGAGGCGGCAGGCTGTCGCGATTTTTGTCGTCGCAGCGCCAGCGTACATGCGGCGTTGCGCGACAGTTTCATGACTCGCGCCCTGCCCGCGCAAACCGAACTCATCGCCACGCTCGCGCGCCGCGGCTTGGCCGCCGATGGCTTGCGCGCCATGCTCGGTACCCCACCCTGGCAAAGTTTGTGGCGGGCACTCGCCGGGCACTTCCACGATCCGCGACTGCGGCAACTGTTCGGCAGATACTCGACCTATGTGGGCTCATCACCGCTGGCGGCGCCCGCCACCTTGATGCTGATTGCCCATGTGGAACAGGAAGGGGTGTGGCTCGTTCGCGGCGGCATGCGCAAAGTGGCCGAGGCGCTGCAACAACTCGGCGAGAGCTGCGGCGCTCGCTATCACTTCGACACAACGGTGAGCGAACTGGTGCTGCGCAACGGGCAATGCTGCGGCCTGAAGCTGGCGACGGGTGAAATCATCGAGGCCGACGCGATCGTCTTCAACGGCGATGCCAATGCGCTGGCTGCAGGCTTCCTCGGTCGTGATGCCGTCAGCGCCGGGATGCCGATGGCGCGCGCCGCGCGCGCACTCTCCGCGGTCACCTGGTGCGTCAAAGCGCCGACCCGAGGGTTCGAGCTCGAGCACCACAATGTTTTCTTTGGTGATCGATACCCCGAAGAGTTCCAGAATATTTTCGAGCGACGCCACATCAAGCCGCAGCCGACCGTTTATCTCTGCGCACAAGACCGAGGTGCAGCGACGACGGGCGCAGCCAGCAGCAATGCCGACAGCGGCGAGCGCGTGCTGCTGCTCGTCAATGCGCCAGCCGATGGCGACACGGGCGGGATCGACGACGAACGACTGGCCACCCTCGAGCAGGAAGTCGGCGAGCTTCTGAGTCACTGCGGACTGCAGATCGAGCGTCGCGCCGGTGATTGCATCGTCACCCGACCACAAGATTTCGAGCGGCTTTTTCCGGGTACCGGCGGCTCACTGTACGGCCGGGCCAATCATGGTGCGTTCGCAAGCTTCGCGCGGCCCGGCGCAGCAACCGCGATCCCGGGCCTCTACCTTGCCGGAGGCTCGGTGCACCCCGGCCCAGGCATCCCGATGGCTACCCTCTCGGGCCGCATCGCCGCAGCGAAGATTGCCGAAGATTTCGCCTGAGTCAGCCGGGCGGCGGCACGACCTTGTCGAGAATATTGGCCGACGAAACCACGCCGGGCAGGCCTGCGCCCGGATGCGTGCCCGCCCCGACGAGATAAAGCCCACGCACTTCCTCGCTGACGTTGTGCGGCCGAAACCATGCGCTTTGGAACAACTGCGGCTCCATCGCAAATGCCGCACCATTGACCGATGACAATCGATCACGGAAATCGAGCGGCGTCAGCATGTGTGAGGTGACGATGGAGCGGCCGAGCCCCGGCAGCACCGTATCTTCGAGTCGACGCTCCACCAACGCGCGGTAACGCTCGCCC
The DNA here is from genome assembly GCA_046091005.1 of Gammaproteobacteria bacterium. Lineage (GTDB taxonomy): Bacteria > Pseudomonadota > Gammaproteobacteria > Steroidobacterales > Steroidobacteraceae > UBA964. Next base: position 14,089 of record JBJTAV010000080.1, read on the forward strand.
TCGACCTTCCAGTCGGTCCCGCTTTGCAGATGCGGCACGGGCGACAGCACATAGAACGAGTCGCAGCCCGCTGGCGCCAAAGTCGGATCGTTGGCGCTCGGCCGATGCAGATAGAGACTGCAATCTTTGGCCAACACCTTGTGACGGAAAATGTCATCGAGCAGACCGCGGTACCGCGGCCCCAACACCATGGTGTGATGATAGACATCATCGAAGCGCCGATTGGTGCCGAAGTACCAGACAAACAGACTCATCGAGTAGCGAGCCCGCGCAATCTTGGCATCGGTCCAACGACGCCGCGGATGCTTGGCGAGCAAACGGCTGTAAGTGAAGGCCGCGTCGGCGTTGGAGACCACGATATCCGCTGCGATCTCTTCGCCGTTCACCAGGCGCACGCCGCAGGCTGCGCCATCGGTGACCAGAATGTCGGCCACTTCAGCGTTGCAGCGTACCTCGCCACCGTTGTGCTCGACCAGCTTGACGAGTCCGCGCATCAGCGCCCCCATGCCACCCTCGGCATAGTGCACGCCGTAGGTCCGCTCGAGGTGCGCGATGAGGCAGTAATAGGCCGTGGTGGTGAACGGATTGCCGCCGATCAGCAGCGGATGAAAGCTGAACAGAACGCGCAGCTTGTCGCTTTTGAAGAAGCGACAGACTTCTTTGTAGACCGAGCGATAACCGCCGAGGCGAACGAGATCGGGAGCGGCGCGCAACAGCGTACCGATTTCATGGAACGGCTGCTCCGCCTGCCCCTTGAAAGCGACTTCGAAGATATCGCGACTGACGCCGAGAAAACGATTGAACCCCTCGACATCTCGTGGCTCGATACGCGCGATTTGCTCACGCATCAGTTCGAGGTTCGAGGTGTAGCGGAACACGTCGCCATCATCGAAGCGAACCTCATAGAACGGATCCAGCGCACGCAGCGTCACATCGTCAGAGATTTTGCGACCGCAGAACTGCCACAGATCAGCGAAGAGGTAGGGCGCGGTGATGATGGTCGGACCGGCATCGAAGGTGTAGCCATCGCGCTGATAGACATAGGCACGACCACCGGGCGCATCGAGTTTTTCGAGCACCGTGACCTGGTAGCCGCGCGCCCCGAGACGCGCCGCCGCAGCGAGCCCACCAAAGCCGCTGCCAATGACGATCGCGCGATTGCCGCGCGCCGAAGATCCGCTCATTTCAGTACCCCTGTCTGCCCGGCGACGCTGCGTCGCACCCTGCGGACTGCAAAGTAAACGAGTGCGGCGACCAGCGGGATGCTGATCGCCGTCATGATGCCGGCGTCGATCGGCCAACCGGCATCGGCCAGACCATCGGCGAGATATTTGACCAGCCCGACGATGTAGTACGTGACCGCTGCGACCGACAAACCCTCGACCGTCGCCTGCAGACGCAGCTGCGCCGCCGCGCGCTGATTCATCGATTCGAGCAATTGCTGATTCTGCAATTCGCGCGTGATGCCGATACGCGTCGACAGCAGTTGCGTGGCCCGCGTTACCCGCTGCGACAAAGATTCCAGCTGCGCCATGGCGGCGTTGCAGGTGTTCATGGCGGGACCCAAGCGGCGCTCCATGAATTCTTGCCAAGTCTGCAAGCTGCCGAGCCGCTGCTCGCGCATCTGCGCAAGGCGACCCTGCACGATCTCGTGATAGGCCTCGGCGGCACGAAACCGATAGTGATGATCGGCCTCGCAGCGCTCGATTTCCGCTTGCAGCGAAGTCAGACGATCGAGCAGCAAAGGCTCGCTCGCCGCATCGGCCTTGACGAGCAGATCGGCAATCGTGGCGAGCTCACGTTCATCGCGCGACAACAGCGGCGCGAGCTGACGTGCAACCGGAAAAGCCAGCAAGGCCAACATGCGATAAAGATCGATTTCGAGCAGCGATTGCACTACACGTCCCGCCTGCGCGGGCGTGAGCCCGCGATCGATCAGCAGCAAACGACTGTAGCCGCCCTCATCGATGCGAAAGTCGGTGAGTGCCGTTGCTTTGTCGTCGGCGATCGTGGAACCGACCAGAGGACGATCGCCGAAGCCGCTACGCGAGAGACTGACGAGATCGGCAGCATCGCAGGACCTCGCGGCGATGATCTCGGCGTGACCTGCAAAAATAATTTGTCCAGGCAACACGGCAAGCCAGTCGGCCGGGACGGATTCGACCGCAGGGTGCGCGAAGGGCGCATCAGAGCCGCCAGCAATCGATGCGCCATCGACTACGAAAACGTATCGACTGAACTCGGTGTGACGTTCCCACTTCAGACGAAAGGCAGTGAAATCGGCCGAAAAATAGCCTGCCGGCTTTTCAGCTAGCGCAACACCGAAGCGCGCGCCGAGCGCGCGCAAACCCTGCCACTCGCGTTCACGCAGGTCGTTACCGACGAGCAGCGCAAGACAAGTCACGCGCGAGGGCGAAGCGACTGGCAACGGCGGCCGGGCGTGCACCTCGTCGTGCAGCTCCTCGCGTAGCGGATGGGAAGCCGTCGGCAACATCAGGGATCCTGGATGGGGAACCGAGCGGATGGTAACAGTACGCCGCGCAGCCGCGCATGCGTCACCACCAGCTCGGCAATGAAATCGGGCCGCTCCTCGTGCGCGAGATGTCCGAGTTCGGGAAATTGCACGAGCTCCGCCGCGGGCAGCAGGCGACGAACTTTGCTCGCTTCGCCGGGCAGGATCATCCGATCACGTGAACCCACCACGAGCGTCAACGGCACAGATAACTGCGCCAGCTCGCGCTCGAGAGGCCGCACATCCCAAACCGCCATCATGGTGAGCGCTGCACCCGCGTGCGCCGGCGAACGCGACAAGCGTCCGTAAAGCTCCATGCCCCGCGCATCCACCGTCGAGCCTGTGGCCGCCAACATGCGCGCGACTTCGCGCGGCGACTCTAAACGTCGGGCAAAGAAACGGGAGACCCAATCACTACTGGCGATCGCCCGCACCAGCGGCGTCACTGCGGGATGCTTGAACCCCGAGAGCGGCAACAGGGCGCCATTGAGGCTGATGATCTCTGCGGGTTGCAAGGTGCGGTCGAGACCGAGTCGACAAAGAATTGCCGCGCCGGCGGAATGACCGACCGCGATCTGCGGTGCCAGCTCGAGCGCCGACAGCAACGCCGCGATGCCGGCCGCCATGCCGGACAGCGAGAGCCCCTCGTCAGTCGCCGGTCGCGTGGTAAATCCATGCCCCGGCAAATCAGGTGCGATCACCTGAAAGTGCTGCGCGAGGCGCGGCAACACATCGCGAAACGAATGCGTGGAGGCGCCGGTGCCGTGAATCAGCAAGCACACCGGCCCGCGGCCGGCCTGTTGTACGTGCCAACGCAAACCCGCCGCCACGACGAAGCGACTGTGTTCGCGGTTCGGCCAATCCGCGCCATCACGATCCCAGTCTGGTGTGCGCAGTCCGCTCAAAAACGACGCCCATCAAGTACGATGCGCTCGATGATACGCCGCCTGCTCCGCATTCTCGCCGGCACTCTCGCCCTGCTGGCCATTCTCTACCTCGCGGGCCCGGCCTATGAACTCGACACCCGTACCCATCCCACCGCCATGCCGCGCGACCCTGCAGCACTCGAACGCTGGCTACAGGATACGGAGGCGAGTTTGGGTGATGTGGTCCCTGGCGCGGAAAAAACCATTCGCTGGGCGCATCAGGATCGACGCCGCACGCCGCTTGCGCTCGTCTATCTGCATGGCTACACCGGCACGCGGCAGGAGGTCGATCCGCTCTGCGATGAACTGGCGACGGCGCTGGGCGCCAACGTCTATTACACGCGCCTCGCGGGACATGGACGTAACCCTGCCCGCCTGGGTGAGGTCACCGGCAACGATTGGCTGCAAGACACGCGCGATGCCCTCGAGATCGGTCGCCTGATCGGCGAGCGGGTGATCGTCGTCGGGACCTCCACGGGCGGCACGCTGGCCCTGTGGCTCGCGCAGCAGCCGTACGCTGCCGCGATCGCCGCACAAGTGTTGATCTCACCCAATCTCGGCCCGCGAGCGCGCCAGAGTGAACTGCTGACGGGCCCCTGGGGTGCCGAGCTGCTTTCTTTGTTGGTCGGTGATGAGTACCGCTGGACCCCCATCAACGCCGACCATGCACGCTATTGGACTTGGCGCTATCCCGCGCGCGCCCTGTTGCCCATGATGGCGGTCGTCCGCACGGTGCGTGACTCGCAACTCGAGCGCATACGCATACCGACGCTGGTGCTGTATGCGCCCGATGATCGCGTGGTCAACACCGCGAAAATCATCGAGGCCCATGCACGACTCGGTACAAAGATCAAACCTTTGATCACGATCGAGGACAGTAAAGACCCCGCGCACCATGTGCTCGCCGGCCGTATCCTTGCCGCCGCGGATACCGCGCGCGTGCGCGGGAAAATCATCGATTTCTTTGGCGAGCTCGGCCTCAGGCGCGCGCCCTGAGCGACTCCCGATAGCGCTGCGCGCGCCGCGCGTAACTCGCCGCGGCACCGCGAATCAGCGCGAGATCGCGCTCGGTCACTTCGCGCACGATTTTTCCTGGCGAGCCCATCACCACGCTGCCGTCCGGAATCTGTTTGTCCGGCGGAATGAGCGTCCCCGCCGCAATCAAGCAATGACGACCGATGACGCTGCGATCGAGCACCAGCGCACCATTGGCGATCATAGATTCATCGCCGACCGTGCAGCAATGCAGAAATGCCATGTGTCCTACTGTCACCCGCGCACCGAGCCGCGTCGGTACACCCTCGTCAGTGTGGATGACCGAACCGTCCTGAATATTGCTGCTCTCGCCGATTTCGATCCAATCGCTGTCGCCGCGCAGCACCACGTTGAACCACACACTGGCGGCTGCCGCGATGCGCACGGTGCCGATGACGTCGGCGGAGGGCGCGATATAGGCGTCGGGCGCAATGTCGGGGATGCGTTCGCCGAGGGTGTAGATCATTCGGGCGCGCAGCTCATCGTGGTGCGGGAGTGGTATCGCGGGCGGCCTTGCGATCAGCTTTCATGCGCGCGACATCGATCGGTCGCAGGTCGACGATCGGACAGCTGTCGCGTCCCGCAATCACTTTCTCGAAGCGACTGATGCTGCGACCGGTCTGCGTGACGCGGATCGAATTGGCAAACTGCAGATCGGTGCAGTTATCCCAGACCCTGAGCAACCACGCCTCATTGATGCCCGTCCAGATCACGAGCTGGTTGCGCGATACCGGCGTCCAGCCATCGACGCCGCGCATCGCCGTGATCTGCTCGACAGGTTCACCGGCGTAATCGACGTACTTGAGCTCGATATCGCCCTGCCGCGACAGCCCTGCGCCGCAGCCTGCCAAAGAAAGCAGCACAAGCATGGTAAAAATGAACCTTTTCATGAGCGTGACCCTCTTAGGGAAGTCCCTGTCCGATCCTGCGCAGACAGTGTATCCGCCTGACAATCTGGCACAATGCGCTGCCCCACCAAACCGCTCCCCCAGAGATTCCACCTCCCCATGAAGCTCGATAAACGCTGGATCATTGCCGGCCTCGTTGTCCTTGCCCTGCTCGCGCTGTTCGGATTTCGCCGATTCTCCGGCGGGGGTGGAATTCCGGTCGACCTCACGGCCATCGCCGCCCAAGAGGTGCGCCCGAACATTCTGGCCTCGGGCACGCTCGCCTTTCGTACCGAGGTCAACCTGACCGCAGAAGTAACGGCGCGGGTCGCCGAGATCCTCGTCGAAGAAGGCGCAACGGTCGGAAAAGGCCAACTGCTGCTACGTCTCGACCCGGAGTCCTACAACAACATCATCGCCCGCGAAGAAGCCGGCGTTCGACAAAACCGCATCAGCATCGAGCGACAGCGCGCAGTGGTTGCGCTGCGCGAACAGCAGTACGAGCGCAGTCAAAAACTGGCTGCGGCAAATATCATCGATAAAAATCGACTGGCGGAGGATCGGAATCAATTCATCGTCGCCGAAGCCGATCTCAAAAGCTCCGAAGAAGCGTTGCGTCGTGCAACAGCCACGCTCGGTGACGCGCGCGAACAGCGGGCGAAGACCGAAATCCGTGCGCCCATCAACGGTCGTATCGTCTCGCTGCCGATCAAAGTCGGCGAGGTCGCCATCCCCTCGACCGCTTCGCTCGCGGGCGCGCAACTCATGAAGCTCGCCGATATCTCGGCGATTCTCGCCGAGGTCAAAGTCGACGAGGCGGATGTCGCCAAGATCACGCTCGGTCAACGCGCCGACGTTTTTGCCGCCGCCTACCCCGACACCGCCCTCGCCGGTCGCGTCGAAAAAATCGCGCTGACGCCCACCGTCGACGGACAGGGTCGCTCGTACAAGGTCACGATTGCCATCGAAGCCCCGGGCGAGCTGCTGCTGCGCTCGGGCATGAGCGCGCGCGCCGTGATCTTCCTGGGCGATGGCACGAAGCGATTGGCCGTGCCCGTCGAGGCTGTGGTCACCGAGACTCCCGAAAAGAACGTCGTCAAAAGATATGTATGGCTCAACGACGATGGCGTCGCCCGCAAAACCGCGATCACCACCGGACTTTCCGACGATCGCTGGGAAGTGGTCGAAACCGGCCTGCAGGCGGGGGCCAAGGTAGTCGTCGGACCCGGCAAGATTCTGCGCCGGCTCAAAGATGGCGATCGTATTTCACAGATGGACGCCAGCGCGCGATCCGGTCCACCAGGCTCGGGCAGGGACGAAGCCGAATGATCGAGCTCAACGGCATCGTCAAGCGCTACGTGCTCGGCGACGAGACCGTACTCGCGCTGGCTGGTGTCGATCTGTTCGTCGCTCGCAATGAATACGTCGCCTTGATCGGCCCTTCGGGCTCGGGTAAATCGACGCTGATGAACCTCATCGGCTGTCTCGATTCGCCGAGCGAAGGTCAATATATTTTGAATGGTCGCGACACCTCTGCACTCAGCGAGCAAGAACTCGCCGTGGTGCGCAATCGTGAAATCGGCTTCGTATTCCAGAGCTTTCATTTGTTGCCGCGGCAGTCGGCTCTGCAGAACGTGATGCAGCCGCTGGTGTATCGGCGAATGTCGCCGAGCGAACGCCGTGATCGCGCCGTGCAGGCCCTGCGCAACGTCGGGCTCGGCGATCGCCTCGACCATCGACCGAATCAGCTATCGGGCGGTCAGCGCCAACGCGTTGCCGTCGCGCGTGCGCTGGTCGGCGAGCCCTCGATCCTGCTGGCCGATGAACCGACGGGCAATCTCGACTCGCGCACCTCGGCAGAGATCATGGGTCTGTTCGATGCGCTGCACGCACAGGGCCAAACGGTGGTGCTCGTGACCCACGAACCGGACATTGCCGCCCACTGCCGGCGCACCATTCGTGTGTTCGACGGACGTATCGTCGAAGATCATCCGAACCCTGCACGCGCTGCCTGAGACCCTACCTGCAATGAACGTGTTCGCCGAAGCTTTTTCTGCCGCGCTCGCCAGCCTCAATGCGCACCGCTTGCGCAGCTTTCTCACCACGCTCGGTATCTTGATCGGCACCATGGCCGTGATCGCCGTAGTCTCGGTGTTGCAGGGTTTTTCCGACTCGATCAGCAATCAGTTCTCCGATCTCGGCAGCAACACCCTGACGCTCGATGCGAAGAACGAACAGGAAAACTTCCGCACCGGTCAAATCAATCGCCTCACCTTCGAGGACGTCGACGCGCTGCGCTACAAGATCTCGGGCATCGAGCGTGTGGCGCCCATCCTGCGCGCACCGCTCGGCGCCACGCTCTACAAGGGACGCAGCGTTACGCCACAAATCCAGGGCGCGACCGAAGAGGCCCAGGACGTGCTCGGCGTCGACACCTCCATCGGTCGATTTTTGACGGCCAGCGACGAGAAAAACGGTCGTCGCGTGGCGGTCATCGGCACGGACGTCCGTGATCAACTACGCATGCCGCCCGACCCGGTCGGCGAGTATCTGCTGATCGGCCGCGAATGGTTCCGCGTCGTGGGTTTGCTCGAGAAGCGCGGTGAAATCTTTGGCTTCAGTCAAGACAACCAGATTTTCATTCCCTTCAGCGTTGCCCGTTCGCTGACCGGCACCTTCGAGCGCAGCTGGATGGAAGTGTCGTTCACGGTCACCAATCTCACGGAGGTGAATCAGGTGCGCGAGCGCACCGAGCGTGCCATCCGCGCGACACGCAAGCTGCCACCGGGCAAAGCCAACGATTTCGAGATCACAGCAGCCGATTCGTTCATACGTCAGTTCAACAGCATCACGGCCACGGCAACGGCGGTGCTTGCCGGCATCGTCGGCATTTCTTTGTTGGTCGGCGGTATCGGCATCATGAACATCATGCTGGTATCGGTCACCGAACGGACCCGCGAAATCGGCATCCTCAAGGCGCTAGGCGCCACGCGCCGTGACATCCTCATCCAGTTTTTGCTCGAAGCCGCCCTGCTTTCGCTGCTCGGTGGCTTGATCGGCATCGTGCTGGGGCTGCTCGCGGGCATGGGTATCGCCTCGCTGATCCCCAACTTCCCGCCGGCGCACGTACCAATTTGGGTGATGATCGCCGCGGCCGGCTTCTCGGCCATCGTCGGCGTGGTGTTCGGCATCGCCCCCGCCTCGAAGGCGGCTGCGCTCGATCCGATCGAAGCCCTGCGCTACGAATAGCGGAAGCGGCAATAGCGCGAGCCGCGAATCGCGCTAGCCGCGAAACTCCGCGAGTCCGGCCACCGCCTTGGGCGCGTTGGTGCCAATGCTGCCCACCTTGGCGCCACTCGCGAGGTTGATCTTTGCCACCTCACCCGAGAAAAAGCTGCTGACGAAGGCGTGCTGTCCGTCAGCGGCGAGTTCGATGGTCGCCCAACCAAAACCCTCGAGCGGAATTTTTCGGGTGGTGGTGCCGGCGTCATCGACGACATGAATTGACGCGCCGCGCAGCACATAGAGCGTGCCATCGCGCCCGTAAGCCATACCGAAAAACATCGGCGGCGGACCCGGCGGATATGGCGGCGTGAACGCCTGCAGATCGGGCAACTGCCGATCGTTCACGAGATCGTAACGCATCAATCGCGGGCCGGTTTCCGAGCAGTAAATTAGTGTCTTGCCGTCGGGCGACAGCGCTGACATGGTCACGCCGAGAAAGCCACCCATGCCACCATGGGTCGCCGTGCCATATTCTTTGATCAAGCGACCGTCCGCCACACAGCGAAACACATGACCGTCGCCGAAGCGCTCACTGTCCGGCATGAAGGGGATGCGGGTATGCATGCGCGCTTGCACCTCGGGGCGAATCGACTCACCAACCACATGCTCACCGAAGAGCAGTGTGCCGTCCGCCGCAAAATTGACGTGCGAAAAAGCCCGCCCCGGGAACTCGCTGCGGCGCACGACCCGACCATCACGATGGATGTTGAGAACCACGAACTCCTGACTGTCGAACGCCCAGAGCACACCCTGGGGATCGAATTCGAGCCCGCCCACGAGATGCGTGGTGTCACTCAAAAAAATCTCGCCCTTGGGTTTAAGGTCTGCACCGAACTGCAAGATACGGCCGCGACCGGCGTGATCGTCCTGCGGATTGTCGAGTAGCGTGGCAGCGACGAAAAGATCGCCAGACACGAACGGCTGCAAAGTGGAAGTCATGGATCAAGCCTCGAAGGAATAACGTGAAACGATGTCGCGACGCGCACCGAACAGCATGGCAAGCGCCCTGCCTGCAAGCCGACCGCCCGTCAGCCAGGTGATGTCGTTGCCCTGCTTGCGATCGCGCAGGACTCGCTCGACGATCCAGGGCGTGGTGGTCTCGACATGCTCGCCAATGAAATTGAGCTGCTTCAGCGCGCGTGCACGCTGGGCTTCGGGAATCGTTCGCATCTCGCGCAACATGCCCTCGGTGATATTGATGCCCGGGCTGATGGTGCCGATCAAAATCGACTCGTCACGGAGCTCGCGCCTTTCTTTGACCAGACAGTCCGCCAGATATTTGACCGCGCGCTTGGTGGTCGAATAGACGGTCATGCCGGGCACCACCCGACCGCTCGCGCCCCCACCACCCAAGGTGAGATAGAGCTTGCCACCGCCCTGCTTCGCCATCCCGGCGATTGCGACCTGCGCGGCATTGAAGGAGCCGATCACATTGGCACGCACCATGGCTTCGATTTCTTCGGCCGTGTTGTCGGCGAACTCTGCACCGGTGCGCGCGTAGCCCGCGTTGTTGAGCCAGATGTCGATCCGATCGAAGCTCGCGATGCTGTAATCCCAAAGCGTACGGACCTGCTCGAGCTCCGCGATTTCGCAGCCGAAACCGGTAATACGCTGCCGCGCGTCGGGAAATTCGCTGCCAAGACGCTCAACCGCTGCCTTGACGCGCGCGGAGCTACGCCCGCTGATCACCACCTTGTGTCCCCGCCGCAAAAACTCGCGTGCGTAACCAAAGCCCAGACCCTGCGTGCTGCCCGTGATGACGACTGATTGCGCAGCCATTCGCATACCCCCGTCTGCTGCGACCCGATGCGAGGCAGGATACCGGTCGGCTGCCGCAACGCGCAGAGCCGCCCCGCCATGTCCACACCTCGGACGACCCGGCGCCCCGCGGCGCGTGAAGCTCGCGTGACAGACCGACAAGAGTCGCGAATCGCCTAGGATCAATCCTCAAAGGGGGGCACATGAGCACACTGAGCGTCGTCATCACCGGCAGTACTCGCGGCATCGGCAAGGGTCTTGCGGCCGAAGTGCTCAAGCGCGGGCACAACGTGATCATCAGCGGTCGCACACAGCAGGCGGTCGATGCGGCGGTGGCTGAACTCGCGCCCGTAGCAGCCGCGGGCGCGCGAGTCGTGGGTGCACCCTGCGATGTCTCGCGTCGTGACGAACTGCAGCGCCTCTGGGAGGCAGGGGTCGCCGCGTTCGGGCGTATCGATATCTGGGTGAACAATGCCGGGATTTCACATCCGCGTCAGCGGGCCGGCGAAATGCGCGAAGCCGACATCAAGGGCGTGCAGCAGATCAACCTGCTCGGCATGATGTTGGCCACGCAGATCGCGCTGCAAGGCATGCGCGCGCAGGGCGCGGGCACCATCTACAACATGGAAGGCTTCGGCTCGAACGGCATGATCACGCCGGGGATGAGTCTTTATGGCGCAAGTAAATTTGCGCTCACCTACTTCAACAAGGCTCTGCTCGGCGAAACCCGCGAGGGCCCGGTCAAAGTGTGTTACCTGAGCCCCGGCATCGTCATCACCGATTTGTTGAAGCGCGACATGGGCAGCAACAACCCCAAAGATTTGGCGCGCACGCGTCGCGTGTACAACATCCTCGCTGACCGCGTCGAAACGGTGACACCCTGGCTCGCCGAGCGCATCCTGCAACCGCAGAAAGCAGGCTCACGCATCGCCTGGCTCACCGGCGGCAAGGCCGGTCGGCGGTTCCTGATGTCGCTGTTCCGCAAACGTCAGGTGCTGACTGATGCGGATTTTGTCGAGGGTTGAGATGAACGCGGCCGTCGTGCGAGCAAAACGAATACCGTCACGAACACGATGCTGCTGAGGGTGTTGAAAATCGGATATTCCGCCGGATAGAGCCAGTACTCACGGTAGGCGCCGAAGTGCGCCGGCATTTCCGCCGAACCCCACAGCACGATACCCGCACCAAGCCCGTAGCGAATCGAGGCGGCAGTTCTGATCTGCTGCGTGCACTGGTAGACGAGATAAAACGCCCAGATCGACCACAGCAGGTACACGCCCATGATCACGTTGACGCCGGACCCTTTGGTGCCGAAGTAGATCATGTACAGCCAGAACTGGTAGCAGAACCAGGTGACGAAAAGGATTTCCATCGCCGTGATGCGCGCGAAGCTGCGCTGATTGTCGGGCGTCGGCATGCCGGGCGAGAAGCGCAGATTGCGATGGAAAAAGCGCATGAAGTTGCACTTGGTCTGCAAGTTGAACACGCCGTACAGCAGCAACATCGCAAACATGATGGTGATCGTTGCCTGCAGCATGTTGGCCTGCGGCGCGGCTGCATAGCCGTCGACCTCGACCGGGAATGCGGGCACGGAATAGAGTTCGGCAAAGAATTTGAATGAATACTCGAACCAGCCGATCCAGATCAGCCAGCCGCCGAGCATGCCCATCCAGGTCGCCTTGAGTTCATCCTGCTTGAGCCCACGCCAGACGATCACGAAACCGATGACGCCGACCACAAGCGCCGCCGTGTAAACCTGGGCGCCAAAGCCCGATTCCATGACTTTGTACATGGTGTGCCCAAGCGGCTGCGTCAAAAAACCGATCAGCAAGCCGAGCAAACCCACCACCGGCTTGCGATAGATCAACTGCGACATGTGTAGCCCCCCAACTTTTTTAGTTCAGTGCGACCGCCTTGCCCTCGCGTCGCGGATCTGCGGCCCCTGCCAGACGACCGTCGGGCATCACCCGTACCGCATGCAGACCCGAGCCCTCGCCCTGATTGCGTCCACCGCGAAACACATGACCCATGCCGGTCAAAGTTTCGAGCATTGGCGGATCGGCTCTTGAAGTTTCGGCTTCGATCGGCCCGCGCGCAATCATGTTGGGAAGCTCCACCGCCTGTTGGGGCGAGAGATTCCAGTCGAGCATGCCGATGATCGCCTTGCTGACGTAGGCAATGATCGAGTTGCCTCCCGGCGAGCCAACGGCGAGCTCGAATTTGCCGTCGAGAAACACCAGCGTCGGCGACATCGAGGATCTCGGCTTTTTGCCGGGTGCTACCGCATTGGCAATCGCCGCACCCGCATCGTCCACCGGTCTGAAACTGAAATCGGTGAGCTGATTATTGAGAAAGAAACCGCCGGCCATGCGCCGTGAACCGAACAATCCCTCGACGGTGGTAGTCATCGAGACCACGTTGCCACGACCATCCACCACCACGAAGTGGCTGGTGCCGGTGCCGTTGCCGGTGGCATCGCGCCCGCGTGGCGTGGCGCCCGGCGGATTTCCCGGCTCGACCTTTGCCATCGCACGACTCGACTCGATCAAACGCGCCCGTGAACGCAGATAATCTTTGTCGATGAGTCCGGCGAGGGGCACTTGGGTGTAGCGATCGTCCGCGACATAGGTGTCGCGATCCGCATAGGTCAGACGCTGCGCCTCGATGAAGTGATGCCAGCCCGCAGTCGTATTGCCCATGGCGGCGAGATCAAAGTTTTCGACAGTACCGAGCACGGACAGAACGGCAATGCCGCCTGATGACGGCGGTCGCATACCGCAGACCAGATAGACCCGATAACTTCCGCAGACGGGCTCGAGTCTGTTCGGTCGATAGGCGCGCAAATCTTCGAGCGAGAGCGTGCCCGGCGTCGGCTCGCGGCCTGCGGCTGCGACGATCTCTTCGGCAAGCGGACCCTCGCGAAAAGCCGCTGCACCACGCGCCACGATCAGGCGCACGGTTGCCGCATAGCGCGAGTTGACGAGCGTGCTGCCCGCGGCCAGCGGCGTCTTGCCGTCGGTGGTCAAATAGGCGGCCGCCTCGGGCGGCAGTCCGCCTCGGGTCACGGCTGCGGTGATCATTTCATTGAGTCGCGGCGAAACGGTGAACCCCTGCTCGGCCAAACGCTCTGCCGCTCGCCACGGCCGACCCCAAGGCAGTCGACCATGCTCGCGGTGCGCCATCTCGAGCATCGCAACGGCGCCCGGTACGCCAATCGAGCGGCCCGAGCGCACCGCATCGATGAAGCCCATGGGACGGCCGTCGGCTCGCAAAAACATGTCGGGCGTCGCGCCCTGTGGCGCGACCTCGCGACCGTCATAGGTGATCACATCGCCAGTCTTGGCGTCGTAATGCACCATGAACGCGCCGCCACCCAGCCCCGACGACTGCGGCTCGACCAAACCGAGCACGGCCTGCACCGCGATCGCCGCATCGACGGCGGATCCGCCGGCCCGCAAAACTTCGATCCCTGCGTCCACCGCGAGCGGATTGGCGGCAGCCACCATGGCACCCGAGCGCCAAACGCCCGCAGGCTTCGCCTCGATCACGGGCGCCGCTGCAGGCTGCGGCGGCGAAGAGTTGGCTGACCCCGCGCTCGCACAGCCTGCGAGCACCACCAGCGATGGCAGGGCACACAGCACGAGGCCGCGCCGCAACAACATGGCCCCACGCATCAAAGCAAGGCCTCGATATCCTGCTCGAGACTCTCCGGCTTGTCGTTCGGCGCGTAGCGCTTCACCACCCGCCCATCGCGGTCGATCAAAAATTTGGTGAAGTTCCACTTGATGCCCTCGGTGCCGAGAATGCCTTTGGCTGAGGATTTCAGATGCTCATACAAGGGGTGCGCACCACTCCCATTGACCTCGACCTTGGAAAACATCGGAAAGGTGACGTCATAGTTGAGCGAGCAGAAATTGCGGATTTCCTCTTCATTGCCCGGCTCCTGATGCCCGAATTGGTCGCAAGGAAAACCGAGCACGGCAAATCCGCGATCTGCATATTTGCGCTGCAGTGCCTCGAGCCCCTTGTATTGCGGCGTGAATCCGCACTTGCTCGCCACATTGACGATGAGCAGCGTCTTGCCCTTGAAATCGGCGAGTGGGCGCTCGTTGCCATCGATGGCGCGCGCAGAAAAATCGTGAACTGTGGTCATCAGTATTCTCCCGAAAAATGCGGATGTTGACTTCAGCCGAAGGGCGCGACGCCGAACAGCCTAAGGTGCAAACCCATCACGAAGGCAGCGTAGAGACCGAGCCCGCCGACGATGACGATCACATCGTTGAGGATCGGTCCTTTTGCGGGCGCCGGAACTGCCAACGCACGTCGCTTCAGAGAAATCCGATCGAGTACGGCCCACAACAGAAAGCCGCCAAAGAGCAGCACATCGGCAAGCATGCCGTTGGCAAGAAGGTGCGCCAGCGCCCAAAACTTGACCGCCACCAGCATCGGGTGCTTGGCAAGTCGTTTGACATGACCCGGCAGGTAAGTCGCCAGCAACAACGGAAACACCGGCAGCATCAGCAGCGCCGCCACATGGCGCAGACCAACCGGCGGCACATAAAGCAACTGCGGCTCGAATCTTTGCAGGGCATAACCCTGCACCATCAGTACGAAGCCGAGCAGCGAAACGAGCGAATAAATGAGCTTCCAACGACCCGCACCCAGCGCTGCGATCTTTTGATCGCGATAGGCGGGTGCCGCGATCGCCAGCGAATGCATGCCGAAGAAAAGCAGCATGCCCAAGAGCATCGTGATCATGACCTAACCTCCGGTGGCACAGGCTTCACTTTAACGGATCTCGGCTAGCGCGCGTCCACTGTCAAATACTGCGAGGGAAACGACAGTCCGGGCTGATCCACCCAACCGCGCACGCGCCTCGCGACGAGCCGATGGCTGACGCCCGAGTACAGGGGGATCACGGGCAGCTCGCGGAGCACGATGCGCTCGACCTCGAAGTAGTGCCCCGCGCGAGCCGCAGGGTCCACCTGACTTTCAGCGAGCTCGATCAACCGATCGACCTCGGCGTTCACGTACCCCGAGTAGTTGAGAAACGAACTGCTTTGGAAGCGACCGATGAAACTGGTCGCACTCTGCACGGCGGAGAACGGTCCGTAGTCCATGAGATCGAAGTCGCCCGCATTCAGTGCAAGACTGTAGGCCCGCGACTCGAGCCCACGCGCTTCGATGCGCACGCCGAACGGTGCCCACATGGCATCGAGCGCCAGATAAGTCCGCTGCGTGAGCGGATTGATGGAGTAGATCAGCACCAGCTTCAGCGGTTTGCTGCGACTGAGACCCAGAGTCGCCGAGAGACTCTGCGCCTGCTGCAAACGCTGCGGCAAAGATAGCGATGCATGAGCGACTGCGGCACGACGCGGATAGTCGCCCACAGCCGTGGGCACCAGACTCTCGCTCACCGTCTCGCCAAGTTGCCGCACCCTCTCGACGAGCACGCGTCGATCGATGGCGAGTGCAAGCATCTCGCGCAATCTTTGATCGCGCAGCGCAGGCCGACGTAGATTGAGCCCGACCCAGCCACCGCCGTAGTACGGCGTCGTGCGCAGCGCCGCGCCCTGTTCACGGCGCGCGATGCCGTACTGCGCCGGCTCGGAAATCTGCACCACATCGAGCTCGCCCGTGCGAAACGCCCGCAGGCGCGCCGTATCATCGATTCCCATCACCCACTCGAGTCGAGGCACAACCCGGGTGCCGGGCACACCGAACCAACGCGGATTGGCTTCCAGCACCAGCGTGCCGTTCTGCGCCCAGCTCACGGGTCGCCACGGACCATTGACGACCATCGCTGGCGGTTTCGCCCAATCGCGACCCGCGCTCTCGATCGCATGGGTCGGCACGAGATAGGCCACGGCCAATAATTTGAGCAGATCGGTATCGGCGTGCTCGAGCTCGATGAGCACTCGATCGCTACCGACGGCTCGCACACCGAGCGCCGTCGCCTCGCCTTTGCCCTCGCGCAGGGCGCGCGCACCGCGGATGGCATCGTAGCGATAAGCGAGTAGCGCACCCGTTGCCGGTGACAACAAACGGCGCAGACTCGCCACCGCATCGAGAGCCGTGAGTGCACGCCCGTCGGACCACAGCACACCCTCGCGCAGACGGAACTCGTAGCGACGTCCATCACTGCTGACGGTCCAATCACGCGCACAACCCGCGACCACCTTGCCACGCAGATCGGTCGAGACCAGCCCCGCGAAAAGATCCGGCGCGATTTCCATATCGGTGGCCGAGATCGCGCGATGAGGATCGAGACTTGTGAGCGTGCCGCCCCGCGAGCGACGCAATACGCCCTGCGACATCGGCTGACCCGACGCCGCCGAATGCTGCGTCAAAAAATGACTGCCGACGAGTGCGCCGCCAAGCTGCAGCGTTTGCCCGACGAATTGACGTCGACGCATGCCGCGATCACTCCGCAGAATGGGTCACGAGGGCGTCATCCCGCCGCAGATTTGGCGCGTACGCGACTCAGCAAAATGGCCCCGATGATGGCCAGCACCGCCGAAATGACGAAGGGTGCCGCAGGCCCCAGCTTGAAGTACACCGGTCCCGAGAGCGCCGGCCCCACGATGCGCCCCGCACTGCTCGAAGCATTGAACATCCCCATCACCGCACCGCGTGAACGCGCATCGGCTTCAAAAGACACCAAACTGGTGATCACCGGCAAAAACAATCCGTTGGCCAGACCGAACACGCAGATTGCCGCCCACACCATGGCATCGTTTTGCGCGGTGGCAAACAACATGAGCCCCACGGCCACGCCGCCGATCGCCATGAGCGACAAGCGCTTTTCACCAAAGCGTTTGACGAGGGGTCCGACGAGACCCGCTTGCCCGACAGCCGACAACAGCGCAAACACCATGAAGTGCACGCCGATATCGCGTAGCGAATAGTTGAAGAGATCGCGGCCCCAGAACTGGAACACCGACTGCATCGCCCCGGCCGCGATGGCGACAAAAAGCGAGGACATGACGAGGCCGATCAGCACGGGATTCGACAGCATGGCCTTGATCGGCGAGACGTCGCTCTCGACCGCTTCACTGCGAGCCTTGGGCTTGCCGATCGGCTTGCGCAATTCTTTGGGCAGACTCTCGGGCAACAAAAAAATCGTACCCAAAAAGGCGATCGCGGAGAGTACCGCCGAAGCGATGCCGGGCCAGTGCATGCTCGGGATGCCGCCATCGGTGCCGAGCAAGCCGCCGAGCGGTGGGCCGACCGCAAAACCGATGCCGAACGCCGACGCCACGATGCCCAGCCCCTTGGCGCGATTTTGCGGATCCGTCACGTCGGTCGCATAGGCAAACGCCGCTGCGAGGTTGCCCGACATGATGCCGCCAAAAGCCCGCGCCACCAGCAAAGATTCCAGCGTCGAGGCAAAGGCCAGCCAGGCAAAAGCGAGAATAGTGCCACCGGTGCTCAAAATCAGGATCGGCTTGCGTCCGTAGGCGTCGCTGAAGCGTCCCCAGATGGGTGTGGCGATCAACTGAAAGAGCGAAAACACCCCCGAGCCGCCAAAGGTTTTCCAGAAATCGGAGGCGCCGAGATTTTCAGCGACAAACGGAAACGGAATGGTGGTGATCCCAAAGCCCGCGAGGCTGATGAACACGACCAGCCACAACACACCAAGTCTTTTCATGGATTCCGTCCGCGACAGCCGCTGCCGCGGCCAAGATCGATGCTGCAGATTATCCGCGCTGGCCGCCGCCGCCAACGGCCACGAACGCCAGGATCAACCGCGAGCCGGTCGCACGGGTCCGGCATGACGCACTTTTCCGCGCTGCAACTCGATCTCATACGTGGCGTTACGCGGCCATTCGTCGCGATGATGGCTGGTCAAAACCACGGTACCACCGCCCGCAACGAAGCGCTCGATTCGCTCCTGCAGACTGGCGCGAGTCTCGACATCGATGCCCGCAAATAATTCATCCAGCAACAGCAGTCGCGGCCGCAGCACGAGTGCGCGAGCAAGCAGCACGCGTCTCGCCTGACCGTAGGACAAGGCGCGCAGCGGATCCGCCAACCGCTCGCGAAGACCCATTTCGTTCAATATGGCGAGGGCACGGCGTCGTTCGGCGGGCGTCGGTGGTGCATCGAGGCCAATGCTGCTGCGCAGACCACTGACCACATTGTCGAGCACGGTTTCGCCCACGGGCGGATTCGCCTGCAGGTGTGGCGCGACAATGGCGCACCAACGACGAAACACTTCGAGTGGCACGCCGGGCTCGATGCCGCGACGGCGAATTCGCCCGCCGAGTGCCGCCGGATAATCCCCGTAAAGCGCGCGCAGCAGTGTGCTCTTGCCCGCACCATTGCCACCGTGCACCACCCAGCACTCTCCTCCGTGCACCGTGAAATTCAGCGACTGCAGCACACGGCGATAATCGAGATAAATGTCCGCCTGTTCGCAAGCGACGAGCATCGCGCGCGTTTTCATTGATCGCGGCGGGGATGACCCTGACGAAAGCTCGCGTCGCGGCCGCCGTCGTGGTCCGCGATCGCGCGCTTCGATCGGCCCGGCGCGCAACAGGCGACCCTCGAAAATCTCGGCAAGATGTGTCGCCGAGCGCGGGATCTCCTCGCGTCGGTGGGTGGAGAGCACCCAGGATCCCGGGTATCGATCGAGAAAGCGCAAAGTCTTGCGCCGATGCTGCTCGTCGAGCCCGGCGAGTAACTCATCGAGCAATAACCACGCGGGCTGCGTGGCGAGCAGCCGCGCCAGCAACACCAGTCGTCGCTCGCCAAAAGAAAGCGCCAGAAATCGACGTCCGACAAGACGCGCCACACCCACCGCCGTGAGTCCTGCCAGCGCCCTTGCCTTTTGCCGCGCTCGCAACTCACCCTGCGGGATATCGCTGCGCGTCAGTCCCGTGCCCACGATCTGCAGAGCCGAAAAATTGAAGTCGTGCCGCTCGTGACGATCTTGGCGCTCGGGACCAAGATAAGCGATTCGATCGAGCACATCGACGAGCTCGACGCGGCGGCGCCGCCAAAGATATCGACGTGCAGCAAGACTCTCGGGATCCGGCCAGATGGCGCCCGCGATGACCTTCAGCAGCTGAGTCTTGCCGGCACCGTTTGCACCCATCAGCACCCAGCGCTCGCCGGGCCTTAGTGACCAGTGGATTTCTTCGAGAATTTTTCGGCCGTCGCGATGCAGCGACAAACCCGCAAGCTCGATGCCAAGACCGCTCTCAGATCGCAAGGCCAATGCGATTGCCCTCCTGCGTCGCCACCAGCAGCGAGCGCGGGGCATGGCAATCGCCGATCGTGCGCACCTCAAGCCCCGCGGCCCGCAAGGGCGCCGCGAGTTCGTCGTTCGGCACACGCGGCATCGCATGCGCGAGCAACACGACGTTCTCGAGCACCGCGAGTTCGCGCTCGACGAGCACGCTGCCAAGCGCCAATCGACCCTCGCTAATCCGCTCATCGAACAACGGTTGCGCGAATCCGTATACCCGCACGCCGAGCTCGGCCAGTCGCCGCTGTATACCTTGACGATTGACCAAAGGCTCTTCTTCGGCGAGGCCCTCGCGCGGGGTCACGATGGCAACTTCGCTGAATCTCTCGGCAAGCTTTTGCACGGTCGCATAAGTGAACGCGCTGTGATCGTGATCGTAAACGACCGCAAGGCCTTGGGTGCGCGTCATTACGCCTGCCGCGTTCGATCGCCGGACCAAAGAATTCGCCAAGCTGCGTACATCGGGGAAAAGCTCGGCGTCGCGATAATCTTCGGGCAACCAGTCCGGCCACGCCGGGGTCGCGCCTGCCGCGAGCACTACCACATCGGGCGCCAGCGCGAGCACATCGGCGAGATTCGCCCGTTGCCCGAGCGCAAAACGCACACCGTGCTCGCGACCGCGCAGATATTGGTAATCGAAGACGCTGCTCAAGTTCTCGCCGCCCGGTAATAGCGTGTGTAATCGCGTCTTGCCACCGACTTCGGCCGAGGCACCAAACACCGTCACCTCATGACCACGCGCCGCCGCGACCCACGCGGCCTCGAGCCCTGCGGGTCCTGCGCCCACTATGACGACGCGACGCGCCTTGCTCGCCGGTGCGGGGCGCCAGTCCGCCTCATCGCTCTCGCCGACTCGCGGATTGTTGTCGCAGGCGAGCGTGCCCTGAGCAATGATCGCGCCCCAACAAGTGTTGCAGGACACGCAGTAGCGAATCTGCGCCTCGCGTCCTTCCTCGGCCTTGCGCGCCCAGGCGGCATCCGTCACGAGTGGACGACCGAGCATGACGAGATCAGCCAGTCCATCGCGCAGGATGCGCTCGCCCTCGTTCGGATCGGTGATGAGCCCAAGCGCACCGATCGCCACGCCGGGGGCAAGCCGCCCAAGTTCAGCGATACGCGCCACCCATGGCGAACGGGCACCGTGCAGATCGGGCAAGTGCCAGCCTAGATGCCGCGAATGCGAACCCCAACACCACGTGAGGTAATCGACGACGCCGGTCGCGTACACGAGCCGCGTGATGGCCTCGGCCTCTTCGGCACCAACACCGCCCGCTAGCCCATCTTCGGCAGGCAGTTTCACGCCGATCAAAAATTCATCGCCGCAACGCGCACGCAACTCGAGACAGAGATCGGTCAAAAGTCTGGTGCGAGCTTCGAGTGTTCCACCGTAGCAATCGCTGCGCCGGTTGGAGCGTGCGGCCAAAAATTGATGGAAGAGATGTCCATGCCCGGCCGAAATCTCGACCCCTGCAAAACCCGCATCGCGCAGCACCACGGCGCCCGCAGCAAAGTCGCGCACCAGCGCCGCGACCTCGTCGGTGTAGAGCGCATGCGGCACCGTCCAACTGAGATCATCGGGCAGCGCAGAGGGACCGATCGCATCGTGATTGCGGCCCGCCTGATGACGACCGCGACCAGGATCTTGAATCTGCCCGATCAGCAAAGCCCCCGCAGATCGCACCTCGCCGGCCCAGCGCGCCAGACCCGGCGCATTGGCAGCCTCGAGCACTCGAACTTTTTGCGGGTTGCGCTGCCGCGGCAAAAGATTGAGCGGCTCGGTGACCAGCATCGCCGCACCGCCGCGGGCGCGATTGACGTGATAGCCGATGAGCTTGTCGGTGACGCGGCCATCGGTCACGTAGCGCGTGCTCATGGAAGCGTGCACCACGCGATTGCGCAGCTGCTGACGACGCAGGCTCAGCGGCGAGAACAGCCGCGGATAGGCGCTAGTCATCCAGCGCCGAACACGTACGACACACTGCCGCCCGATCTCACATGCTCGGCAAACACGCTATCGGCGGAGAAACCCGCGGCGATCAATTGCTCGCGCATGTCGTATTCGGCGAACGAGGACCAGAACGGTTCGCCGTTCCAATGGTCTTGCCAGGCATTCATCACCTGATCATCGAGACCGAGGCGATCCAGCTGCGTCGCGACGTCGACATGCACGGTAAGCCCGCCCGGAGAGAGCACCCGGCGACATTCGCGCAAGATGCGCGGCAAGCGCTCGTGACTGGTCTCGTGAAAAAGAATATTCGAGATGACAAGATCAAAACTTGCCGCATCGAATTTGCTGTCGGCCGCATCGCGCTGATGAAAGTGGATGGCGACACCGCGATCCTCGGCGAGCAAATGGCCGTAGCGCAGCAAACCCGGCGCCACGTCGATGGCGTGGTACTCGGCGTCGGGAAAAGCCAGTGCGATCGGCTGTGCGTGCAGCCCGATGCCACAGCCGAGATCGAGAATTCGCCGCGGCTTGAACCCCGGACGTCGTTTGGCGATTTCATCGATCAGCAGCTGACCGCGACCGTCGGTCGCGGCATGCGTGCGCCCCTTGCCGACGCTATAGATCATGGTGGCGCCGTGATACCGCAACCCCGGCGCGATATCTTCGCCGTCGGCTTGACCCGCATAGCCTTGGGGTTGCCGATGAATTTCGGTGTTGCCGATGGGGCCGGGCACCGATTGACTCGGATCGAGTTCCAGCGAGCCTCGCGTGGTGCCGCGGCGCAGGGCCGCGTAACGCCGATCGGCCTCGGGGGCCAGCCTGCGCGTCGTGTCTTCGACCGCCTGCCACATCATGGTTTGCGAATGATGCGTGAACACCGCCCATTGCCGATAGGGCAGGGTTCGCGCGAGCGGCCCTGCCACCTCGCGCCAGTTTTGCGGCGCTGCCTCGGCATGACTGACTGCTGGCAGCACCTCGCTCTTCCAGGTCTCGCGCACGCGTTGCTGCACCGGACCATTGGCGATGCGCTTCAAAGAAAGGACAAAATCCTGACGAGTCTTCTCGGTAAAGCTTGGCGAATAAGGGGATGGATTTGCGGACATCAATCTCTCCTCGCGAGTTCGAATCTCGATCAGGGATTCACACTGAGCAACCAGCTCAGATATACGCCTCGCGGATTATCCTTGAAACCGCGCACGCGCTCGGCCACCAGCCTGCGGCCTACACCAAAATAAATGGGCGCCACCGGCTGATCGGCGAGCGCCATGGCTTCAGCCTCGCGCAAGATCGCCGCACGGCGCGCCAGATCAACTTCGCGCGAGGCTTGCTCGAGCTTGGCATCGAAGGCGGGGTTGCGGTAACCCGAAGTGTTGATGCCCACCGAGGTGCCCACCGACAGCAAGCGTTCCAGATAGGCGTACGGGTCAGTGGCCGAGGCTACCCAAACGAAGCGCGCGGCATCGAAATCCCCCACGCCCACTTCCGACACCAGCGCCTTGGTCTCTTTTTGCTGCATCTCGACCTTCACGCCACCCTGCGACCACATTGCGGCGATCGCCACCGCCACTTTGCGATTGAGATCGGTATTCGGAAAACCGAGTCGCATTTTGAGCGGCTTGGCGGGACCGTAGCCCGCTGCGCTCAATAATTTCGCGGCTTCACTGCGTCGCTGCGCGGCTGACCACGCGGCGAAGTCCGGCTTCGCCGCTGCGCCGTAATTGGGTACGCCGGGAGCCACGAACGACCATGCACCCACCCCCGCGACACCGATGACGTTGCGCGCGATCACCTCGCGATCGATCAGCATCGACAACGCACGCCGCACGCGCCCGTCGCTGGTCGGCCCCTTGCGGGTGTTGAACACCAGCACTTCGTTCACGTAGCCGCGCATGACATGCACCACCTTCGGATTGCGTTGGCGCAATTCTTCGGCGCGCTCGGGCGGCACGGTCATCACGAAGTCGAGTTCGCCCGCCTCGAAGCGCCGCACCTGCGTGGTCGGATTACCGAGCGGATAGTGATATACCCCATCGAGCTGCACGCGCGCCGCACCCCAAAAATTGGGATTGCGCTGCAGACGCACATAGCCGTTCGGTCGCCACTCGGCGAGCACGAAGGCGCCGTTGCTGACAAAGTTTTCCGGCCGAATCCATGCGGTACCGAATTTTTCGATGACATGACGCGGCGCGGGCATGGCGGCCGACATGATGATGTCAGTGAAATAGGGCGTCGGATTTTCAAGCTCGATCTTGAGCGTGCGCGCATCGACTGCCGACACCCCGAGCGCCGACACCGGCATCTGCCCCGAGGCCACCGCGCGCGCGTTGCGAATCGGGAAGAGTCGCGAGGCGAGCGGATAGGCGGTTTTCGGATCGAGCATGCGCTGGAACGACCACACCCAGTCCGGGGCGGGCAGCGGCCGCCCGTCCGACCAACGCAGATTGGGTCGCAGTTTGAAGAGATAGCTCTTGCCGTCGGCGCTCACGGTCCAGGATTCCGCGGACCCCGGCGTCGGCTTACCCGCCATATCGGGCGTGGTCAGGCTCATGAAGAGGTCAAAGACGATCAACTGTTCGCCCGGGACGGCGACGCGGTGCGGATCGACGGTAGAGGGATCATCGGTACCGACGCGATGAAAGACGCGTTCGGCGGCATCAGCGGCGGGCGGCACGGCACAGAGCCAAGCCAGAAAAAACAGCATCGGAACAATGCGCCGCAGGCGCCGGCTATAAGGCATCGCTCCAAATCCCCGCTCTGGTCTACCCCGTCGAAATGGCGCGCCCGGAGAGATTCGAACTCCCGACCCTCAGGTTCGAAGCCTGATGCTCTATCCAACTGAGCTACGGGCGCGTGCTGCGCAGTCTAGCACCCGGCACCCGCCGCCCTTAAGATACGACGACGGCGATGTCGCCGACCGATTCATGAGCTTGTCCGGAGAACCGACATGAAGACGCTGCTTTCCCTCGCCGTAGTTGCCGCCCTCGGGGCCGGCCCTGCCTTCGCTGCCTGCACTTATCCCAAAGCCCCGGACAGCATTCCGGACGGCAGCACCTCGACGCTCGAGCAGATGCTCGCAGGCCAACGTTCCGTGAAGGCCTTTGACGCCTCCATCACCGAATATCAGGCCTGCCTCGAGACCGAGCACAACGCCGCGCTTGCCGCGAACCCGCAACTCACCGACGAGCAAAAGGCCGAGCGCATGAAGATTCTTGCGCAAAAGCAAAATGCTGCCGTCGATGAAGCGCAGGGTCTCGCCGATCGCTTGAACGCGCAGATCCGCGTCTACAAGGAAAAGAACGCCAAGAAGTGAGGGCGCCCGCCACCGTGCGGGTTGCCGATCAGACGTGCCGGGATACACTCCCGGCATGATCTCCCCCGCCGAAGCTGACGCCCTCATCGGCGAGCAGCTCACTTGTCTGCCCATCGAATCGCTGCCGCTCGTGCAATGCACGGGCGCGGTGCTCCGTGAGAACGTCTACGCCGAGCGTGATCAGCCGCCCTTCGATCGCGTCGCGATGGACGGCATCGCGGTTGCGAGTTCAGTCATCGCCAAGGGCCAGCGCCGCCTGCCGATTCAGGCCATGCAGGCTGCGGGCGATCTGCCGCTTGCTTTGGCAAGTGACGATCAAGCCATCGAAATCATGACGGGCGCCGTGCTGCCCGCCGGCTGCGATGCGATCGTACCGGTCGAACAACTTGATCTGCAGGATGGCCACGCGCTGCTCAAAGATCAGGTCAAAGTAATGCCCGGGCAAAACGTGCATCGTCGCGGCTCGGACACCGCGCAGGGCACGCTGCTGCTCTCGGCGGGCATGCATCTTGGGCCGCCCGAGATCGCGGTCGCCGCGGGCGCCGGCATGCCGCGCATTCGCGTCAGCGCACAGCCGACGATCATCGTCGTCTCGACCGGCAACGAACTCGTCGAGCCCGGCGATCCGATCGAAGCGCATCAAGTTCGCCGCTCGAACGCTTACGGCATCGTCACGGCACTTCGCCAACGCGGCTTTCAACGCATTGCGGACGATCATCTGCCCGATGATCTCGATGCGCTGCGACGCCGCTTGCGCGTCCATCTCGACACGCACGACGTGCTGATCCTCTCGGGCGGTGTCTCGATGGGCAAACTCGACCTCGTGCCGCGCGCCCTCGCCGACCTCGGTGTGCACGAGGTATTCCACAAGATTTCGCAGCGCCCCGGAAAACCCATGTGGTTCGGCATCGGCCCGACTGGCACGGCGGTCTTCGCCCTGCCCGGCAATCCGGTCTCGACACTCGTGTGTCTCGCGAGATACGTCGTGCCCGGTCTTTATGCGGCCATGGGCGAGACCCCGCGCCCACAAGAAAAAATCGCCATCGCGGCCCCCATCGAGGTGAAAGTCGCGCTGACGAGCTTCATGCCGGTACGCTTGCAGAACGACGAGTGGGGTCGCAACTGGGCGCATCCCTGCCCGACCAACGGCTCGGGAGATTTCGCCGCACTGACCGGCACCGATGGTTTCGTTGAGCTGCCGCCCGGCCCCAACACCTATGCGAAAGGTTTCGTGACCCGGCTTTATCGCTGGTAAGCAGATCAAAAAAATCATGCGCGAACTGCAATCCCCTCGCGATCGTCTTGGCCGTCCGCTGCGCGATCTGCGCATCTCGGTGATGGATCGCTGCAACTTTCGCTGCCCGTACTGCATGCCGCAGCACGCCTTCCACGAGGGCTATCGGTTTTTGAAGTCGACCGAGCGGCTCTCCTTCGACGAGATCATCCGCCTTGCCCGCCTCGCCGCCACGCTCGGCGTGCGCAAGTTGCGCATCACGGGTGGCGAGCCGCTGTTGCGGCCCAATCTCACCGATCTTGTGGGCGACCTCTCGACCCTGCCGGGCATCGAAGATGTCGCGCTCACCACCAATGGCATGTTGCTCGCCAAGTACGCCACCGAACTGAAGGCGGCGGGACTCACGCGCATTACCGTGAGTCTCGACAGTCTCGACCCCGAA
>JBJTAV010000081.1:0-3724 GCA_046091005.1 Gammaproteobacteria bacterium
CGTCTCACCGGCACGATTTCTTCGATGGATAGCGCGCTCGGGCAAACGCTGACGCGTACCGTCCGCAGCGGCGAGACGCTGGCACGCGCCGATCTGCGTACTGCGATTTCCATCAAGCGAAATACCATGGTTATGGGATGGAGTGAGTTCGCGGGAGGCAGGGTCTCTGCAAAACTCATGGCCCTCGAGAACGGCCGGGTCGGACAGTGGATAGAACTCGAAAATCCGCAGAGCGGTCGCAAGCTGCGCGCGGAAGTACAAGCGGACGGCACGGTCCGACTGAGTGGCTTGGGCTCATCGGGCCCCACCACCGCCGTCAACAACGTTAAAGTTTCGCCCACCACGGCCGACTAAGCCGTCACTAGTAGTGGGTACCCTCTATGACCATTGACAAGATTTTCCCGCACACAAACGGCGCCGCAGGAACACAGCGGTCGGCCCGGCCGGCGGCGTCGGTAACCGATCAGACGACCGGACTTGCCAAAGCGCCCGCTTCGGGGCTGCCGTCGGCCATCGATGCGGTACGTATTTCCTCGACCGCCAAAGAAATGCTGCAGGCCGTGCAAGGCTCGCCTGATGACGAAACCTTCGACCGCGCCAAAGTCGAGTCCATTCGCCGCGAAATTGCCGAGGGTCGCTTTCCAATCGATGAAGATCGACTCGCCCGCAAGTTCCGCGAACTCGAAGAGCAACTCGGAGATCTGGGCTAGCCCATGAATGCGAGCAGCACCGAGGGACTCGAGGGACTTGAATCCCTTTGTCAAAGGATCTGTCATATTCTCGAGCGCGAGAATGCGATCCTGCGCAGCAAAAACGGTCTGATCGGCGACGGCATCGATGAACTCGAAGCGATCCAATCAGAGAAGGACGCGAAAATTGCCTTGCTCGAGCGAGTAAGCCGCGACGAGTCGTGCGTCAACGAAACACGCAGCTGCCCGGACACGGCGGCACGCGTTCGCGCCTCTATCAATCGCTGCAAAGATCTGCAATCGAGAAACCATCAGGTGTTCTCCCGCATCGTCGCCGCGCAACGCAAGATCGTGTCGATCCTGCGGCAACCCGATGACGATTTGCAGCTTTACGATCGCGGCGGTCGCGGTCGCGATTTTGGTTTGGCTCGCCGGGCCGAGCTCGCCTGAGCACCCGCGCGCGGGGCGCTAACCCTCCTCCGGCTCCCGCCCCTCCATCCAGTACACCCACGAGAGCACTACCGCGACCGCGCGGTAAACATCCTCAGGGATCGCCGTGCCGATGGGCAGATCGGCCAGACGCGCGGCCAGCAGGGGATCGCGCATCACCGGTACACCTTGCCGATTAGCCTCGGCGACGATTTCGCGCGCAAGAATCTCGCGACCCGTGGCCACGATCAGCGGTACGGGATTCGAGCCGTACTCGAGCGCGACCGCCCGATCCTGTTCACCGCCATTCATACGCGCACCGAGTGCAGCTGACCCGGAGAACTCGGCGGTAACGCATCGACTTGTGGATCGATGACGGCCCAGCGCGACAAAGACAGGCCGGCCTCTTGCAAGCGACGCGCAAGTTCCGCGCGCGATTCCTCCCAGCGGCTGCGCTCATCGGCGGTGTCGGTCAGCACGGTCACGCCGATCCCGAAGACCCCCATCTGCTCGATGCGAATGTCGATGTCGCCGAAGGGCAAAGAAATACCGACCAGCCGCGTCCGCCACGGCCCCTCGCCTTCTTGTCGACCGTCGCCCCCGGAATAATCCATGCGGCCATTCGCCGCATCACGTTGCATCGTGATCCACCAACCGCCGAGCCCGTCCGGCATCGGCATCAAGAACGAATAGCAGGTACCACCCGAGTGGTGCGCCGCCGTTGCGGCGCTTTGCAAGCCGACGAGATCATCCAGGGCCGCCCAGGCCTCCGCAGAGTTTGCGCCGGCTTGTCGCGCCTCAATGATTTCGAGCAAACGACGCTTGAGATCGGCGAGCGGCACCGTCCGGCGATCACGCAGTTGCGACTCAAAGAAAAGCCCGCTCTGCGATAGCGTCGAGGCGAGTGCCTGTATCCAGCTCGAGACCGAGCCTCCGGCCGGCGAGACCTCGCCCGCTGCCGCAGCACTCGTCGCGCCGGCGGCACCAGAACTCGCCATCGAACCCAGCAGCCAGCCGGCCAAAGAACTCGGCAGATGCAGTCGCGCCGAGAGATTTCTGACCGGGCTCCCGACGGCCCGGACGGTGGGTGCGCGTGCCGATGTGGACGGCAGCGATGCCACGGGCGGCAAGATCTCGGCGGTGTCGGCATCGCCGGTGATTCTTCCCGATGCCGTCGGTGCGCCACCAATCCGCGCCATCGCCTTGCCGGCCAGAGGCAACAACGGTACGAGCGACAATTGGCCACTCAGATCACGCGCGACCTGCAAAGAGAGTCGCGAATACTCAGAAACTCCGGGGATCGGCCGACTGGAGAAAAAGTGGTCGCCGATTTTCAACAGCAACTCGTCTTTCTGAAAACGGACCGTTGCCGTGAGTACCGAGCCGACCTCCCAGCGCGCTGCGGCACCGACCACACCGGGAACGCTGATCGCACGGTCCATCGCCGGAGCCAGCTCGGGATCCGGTGGGGCGGGCAACTGCGGGGGCAAGCCGACGGGGCTTAACATAAGAGTAAATAGTCGACCGGGATCGAGTTGGCTTTAGGAATGTCTGGAGTATAGTCCGAGCGGAAATTTGTGGGACCGAACGTGATGCCTGATCGAAAATCCAAGTTGTTTTGGCTGCTGAAAATCAGTCCCCTGTTGCTTTGCGCGCTACTCGGCGGGGTCGTGGCCCACGCCGCGGACGATCCGGTCATCAAAGGCGGTCGACCGGTTCCCAATCCGGACCCCCGCTCGCGAACGATTCCGGAGCTCGTCTGCCTCGCCGAGCGCGCCGTGACCGTCACGCACACGAGCCTGGAATCAGCCAGCGAAGAGGCGCCACTGCGCTTGCGACTTCGCGGCAATCTGCTCTATGTCGGACAGTCGGCCAACACTGTAAAATTCGCGGGACTCATCAGTCGCGCCGACACACGGCGCTGGGTCTCCGGCGAGGCCACACTGATCCTCGACGACGCCCTGCAACAGGGTGTGTGGCTCCGCGCGCAACTTGGCGCCACGCGCGGGACGCCCGTCGCCTGCCAGCCCTTCGACTCGTCCAAACGATGATTAGACCACAACGTTCAGCGTGGGCTGCGCTGTGGCTCGCAGCGCTCGCCGCCTGTGGCGGTGGTGGCGGCGGAACACAGAGCAATTCGGGCTCTGCGCAAAATCCGACCGCGAGCGGCGCATGGGCTGACTTGGCCATCTCGGGCCTCGCCTACTCGACGGCCTCGGTGTCCGGTACGACCAGCAGCACCGGCGGATTCAGTTTTCGCTGCCCTTCGAGTTGCGAAACCGTGACCTTCAAAATTGGCGGCACGACGCTCGGCAGCGTCACCGGCGCCTCAGCCATCTCGCTGCGTGAGTTGTCGGGCGGCATGACCGATGGCGTGCTCTCCGAGAGCACGATTCGACGCGCGCAATTTTTGATCGCGGTCGATGCCGATGCCGATGCCGGAAACGGCATTGCACTATCTGCGGAGTTGGCGACCGTGATGGCCAACCGCGCACTCAACTTCAGCGCATCGTCCTTCGATGCCGATCTCGCCTCGCTCATCGATTATCTGCGTGGCGACAGCCGACTCCCGGCCGATTATCGCGCGGCGCTGAAGACCCCCACCC
>JBJTAV010000082.1:0-15114 GCA_046091005.1 Gammaproteobacteria bacterium
CCTTGGTCTGATTTGTCCTTGGGACCCAGTTAGACCAAGTCTAACGGGGGCGGCAACTGTAGACTCCGGGTTCAGGACCGTCAACCCGCCGACCCGGGGCTTGTTGTATAACGCCGTCATGAGCCGAACCAAGCGTGCGCCCGACTTCGAGAAGTCGCTGGCAGAACTCGAATCTCTCGTGGAAAAACTCGAGGCCGGCGACCTGCCGCTCGAAGAAGCGCTGAAGTCCTTCGAGCGCGGTATCGGCCTGACCCGAGATTGCCAAGGCGCACTCGATGCCGCGCAGGCCCGGGTGGAGATTTTATTGAAGCGCGACGGTGAGCCCCGCCTCGAAAGCTTCGATGCGGAAGACGACGGCGAGCAGAGCGAGTAAGCATGGATTACCGCGAGCGGATCGAGCGCGTGCTCGAACGCGCGCTGCAATTGCCCGATGCGGGGTCGACCCGTCTCGTCGAGGCGATGCGCTACAGCGCGCTCGGTGGTGGCAAGCGTCTGCGACCGACTCTGGTCTATACCGCAGGGGTTGCGCTCGGTGGCCCGCTCGAGATGCTCGATGACCCGGCTGCCGCAGTCGAGCTGATCCACGTCTACAGCCTGATCCACGATGACCTGCCCGCGATGGACGACGATGACCTGCGTCGCGGCCGGCCGTCGTGTCACAAGGCCTTCGACGAGGCCACAGCGATTTTGGCGGGTGATGCGTTGCAAGCGGTCGCGTTTGACCTGCTTGCGGGCCGCGCCGATCAGAGCCCGGCAGAAGCGTTTTGCCGGCTCGCCATGGTCAGGCTGCTGTCCGCGGGAATCGGCGTTGCCGGCATGGCGGGCGGCCAAGCGATCGACCTCGAGAGCGTCGGTCACCGACTCGATCTCGCCGCCCTGCAACGCATGCATCGGCTGAAAACGGGGGCTCTGATCGAGACTTCGCTGCTACTCGGCGCCGCCGCGGCAGGGGTGCTTTCCGGCCCGAAATGGCAGGCACTGCATGAGTATGGCGCGGCAATCGGGCTCGCCTTTCAGATTCAGGACGACATTCTCGATGTGACCGGCACCACTGCCGAGATCGGCAAAGTGGCGGGTGCCGATGCCGCGCACGACAAGCCGACCTACACGAGTTTGGTGGGTCTCGACGGCGCAAGGGCGGCTGCGGAGGCGCAGCGACAGCGGGCGCTCGCGGCCATCGAGCCGCTCGGCGCGGCGGGCCGCGACCTCGCGGCGCTCGCGGATTTCGTCATCGGTCGCGCAAACTAATACACTCCGCGGTCCCATGACGACGCTCGCGGAAAAATACCCCCTGCTTTCGGGCATCAATTCGCCCGCAGATCTGCGCGCCCTGCCCGCTGAATCACTGGGCGAGGTTTGCCGCGAGCTGCGCGAATATTTGATCAATACCGTGGCGACGCGCGGTGGTCACTTTGCAGCCGGTCTTGGCACCGTGGAACTCACGGTCGCGCTGCACTACATCTACCACACGCCGGAAGATCGGCTGGTTTGGGATGTGGGTCATCAGGCCTATCCGCACAAAGTGTTGACGGGACGGCGTGATCAGCTCGGTACGGTCAAACAAAAGGACGGACTCGCGCCGTTTCCGAATCGCGACGAGAGTCCCTACGATACTTTTGGCGTCGGGCACTCGAGCACCTCGATCAGCGCCGCGCTCGGCATGGCCGTGGCCGCGGCGCAGCAAGGCGCATCGCGACGTGTGGTGGCGGTGATCGGCGATGGCGCGATGACTGCAGGCATGGCCTTCGAGGCGCTCAACAACGCGGGCTCGCTGCGTACCGATATGCTCGTGATCCTCAACGACAATGACATGTCGATTTCGGAGAACGTCGGCGCGCTGTCGAATTACCTCGCGCGCGTGCTCTCGAGTCGCAAATACGCCGCGCTGCGCGAGACCGGCAAGAAGGTGCTCGCCAACATGCCGAAGGCCTGGGAGCTCGCGCGTCGCTCCGAGGAGTATTTCAAGGGCATGATGCTACCCGGCGGATTGTTCGAGGCGCTCGGCTTCAATTACATCGGGCCGATCGATGGCCACGATATCACGACGCTGGTGCGCACGCTCGAGCGGATGCGTCTGCTCAAAGGCCCGCAGTTCCTGCATGTGGTGACGCGCAAAGGCAAGGGCTACGCGCCCGCCGAAGCCGATCCGATCAAGTGGCACGGCCCCGGCGCCTTCGATCCGGCGAGCGGTACCATCTTCAAAGAAAAGGCCACGGGACCCGCGTTCTCGAAAATCTTTGGCGATTGGCTCTGCGACATGGCGGAGCGTGACCCGAAGATCGTCGGCATCACCCCGGCGATGCGCGAGGGCTCGGGCCTGGTCGAATTTTCGCGGCGTTTTCCGCAGCGTTATTTTGACGTGGCGATCGCCGAGCAGCATGCGGTGACCTTTGCAGCCGGCCTCGCCTGCGAGGGTTTGCGCCCGGTGGTGGCAATCTACTCGACTTTCCTGCAGCGCGGTTACGATCAGTTGATCCACGACGTCGCGCTGCAAAACTTGCCGGTCGTGTTCGCGCTCGATCGCGCGGGTCTTGTCGGCGGCGACGGCGCTACGCATCAGGGCGCCTACGATATTTCTTATCTGCGCTGCATTCCGAACATGGTGCTGATGGCGCCCTCCGACGAGAACGAATGTCGGCAGATGCTGTACACCGCGACTACCCTGGAAGGCCCCGCGGCAGTGCGTTATCCGCGTGGCATCGGCAATGGCACTGCGGCAGTTTCCGAGATGACCGCGCTGCCGGTCGGCCGTGGAGTCATCCGCCGCGAGGGTCGCAGTGGGCTCGCGATCATGGTGTTCGGCACACTACTGCATTCGGTAGCGCCGATCGCCGAGCGGCTCGATGCCACGGTCGTCGACATGCGCTTCATCAAGCCGCTCGATGTGGCACTAGTTCTGCAGGTCGCAGAGCGTCATCAAGCCATCATCACCGTCGACGAAAATGCCGTGCAGGGTGGCGCAGGCTCGGCGGTGGCCGAGGCGCTGGCGGCCGCGGGCGTGACCCTGCCGCTGCATCTGGCTGGCATTCCGGACCAATTCATTGAGCATGGCTCGCGGGAGGACTGCCTGCAGTCGGCGGGGCTCGATGCCGCCGGACTCGCCCGCCAGATCGAAGGGTGGTGGCAGACTCAGCGTGCCTTGCAACGCACCGGAACCTGAAAGGATTCAAGATGGCTTCTGCAGTGATCGCTACCGTCGAGGATGTCCAGTCGCGCGCCGATACGCGGCAGTTGCCGATCAACAAAGTCGGCATCAAGGACATCACCCATCCCGTGAAGCTGCGTGATCGCTCAAGCGGCGAGCAGCACACGGTCGCGACGTTCAACATGTACGTGAACCTGCCGCATGATTTCAAAGGCACGCACATGTCGCGCTTCGTCGAGATCCTGCATGGCGAGCGCGAAATCTCGGTGGAGAACTTTCGGCGCATGCTCGATGACATGACGCGTCGGCTCGAGGCCGAGGCCGGTCACATCGAAATGAGCTTCCCGTTTTTCGTGATGAAAAAGGCCCCCGTTTCAGGGGTCGAGAGCCTGCTGGATTACCCTGCCACGCTGATCGACGAACAGCGGGCGGGCATCGCCGACGTGTGGGTTCGCGTGGTCGTCCCCGTGACCAGTCTGTGTCCCTGCAGCAAGCGCATCTCAGAGCGCGGCGCGCACAATCAGCGCTCGCATGTGACGATCACGGCCAAGCTGCGCGAGCATCTCTGGATCGAGGAGCTCATCGACATCGCGGAGTCGGAAGCCTCTTGCGAGGTGTTCGGCATCCTCAAGCGCCCCGATGAGAAGTACGTCACCGAGCGTGCCTATGACAATCCCAAATTCGTCGAAGATCTGGTGCGCGATATCGCGATGCGCCTCAACGCCGAGCCACGGATTGCGGCCTATTCAGTCGAGGCCGAAAACTTCGAGTCGATCCATAACCACTCGGCTTATGCGCTGATCGAGCGCGATAAGGACGCCGACGAGTCGCGCGCAGGTCACACTGCGAAGTGATCGAAGCCGACAGCGGTTTTGAGCAGATCGGCCAGGGCGACATCGGTCAGCGCTTTGCGGCCTGAGCGAAAGCTGAGGCGGGGCGCCGCAGGATCTTTGAGCTCGACCACCTCGCCGATCACGCCGATCGCTCCCTCTCGCATGAGTTCATCCAACGCAGAGCGTCGCGAGGTCGGCACACAGAACGCAAGCTCGTAGTCGTCGCCGCCGGCCAGAGCGAGGCGCAAAGCACCCAGTTCAGATATCGCACCGGCCTCGATCAGACTGCTCATGGCAGCAGATCTCGGCAGTGCATCAAGATCGATGATCGCCGCGCAAAGGCTCGCCGCCAGCATCTTGTCGATATCGCCCGCGAGGCCATCGGAGACGTCGATGCAAGCGCTCGCGATTGCCGAAAGTCGAAGGCCCAAATCAACACGCGGCGTCGGATATTCGAAGCGCTGCTGCAGAGCCCGCCAAGCCTCACGAATACTTTGATCAGCAGGAGCGTCGAGCAAGTCCGTGGTCTGCAGGCATCTCAAGCCGGCCGCTGCATCGCCCGGTGTGCCAGATACGCAAAGCAGATCGCCGGGCCGCGCGCCGCTGCGACGAAGTCCTTGCCCTTGAGGCACAAAACCCATCACCTGCACGTTGATCATCAGCGGGCCGCGTGTGGTGTCGCCACCCACGAGCGCGACCTCATGGGCACGAGCGAGCGCGGAAAATCCGCGCGCGAACTCTTCGAGCCAAGCTTCATCGACCTGCGGCAGCGTCAAGGCGAGCAAGGCCCAGGCCGGCGTTGCGCCCATCGCCGCGATGTCACTCAAGTTCACGGCGAGTGCGCGATGCCCGACCGAGGCGGCCGGTGAACCCACAGGGAAATGCACCCCTTCGACCAGCGTGTCGCTGACGGCGATCAGATCGCAGCCGGGGGGTGGGCGTAGGACGGCACCGTCGTCACCGACACCGAGTACGACATCGACACGCGGCGCGCCGGCCGCTCGAAAATAACGATCGATCAGTGCGAATTCACCGAGGGGCATTCGGCTCAATGTTCATGCGGACGCAGCTCACGCGCTGCGCGATCGAGCACGGCATTGACGTATTTGTGGGCGTCGGTCGCCCCGAACCGACGCGTCAAGCTGACGGCCTCGTTGACCACCACGCGCCATGGCACATCGGGTCGCTGCGCAAGCTCATGCACGCCGATCAGCAACACGGCGTGCTCCACCGGGTCGAGATCTTGCGGTGGACGATCGACCCAGGTGGCCAAACGAGTATCGAGGTCGGCGCGAGTCTCGACGACCGCGCGCACGATCTCATCGAAATATTCGCGATCGGCTCTCGCCATGTCTTCTTCGGTCGAGAAATCTTTGAGCAAATCCTGCCAAGGCGCGTCGTTGAGCTGCAGTTGATAGAGCGCCTGCAGCGCAAGCTTGCGCGCGACCGAGCGTGCCCCGGAACGCGGATCGGCGGCGCGGCTCATGAGCGCACCTGATGCAGCAGATGGGCCATCTCGAGCGCGGCCTCGAGGGCCTCGCCCCCTTTGTTCATGCGCGCGGGATCAGCACGCTCCTCGGCCTGCGCCTGAGTTTCGACTGTCAGCACGCCAAAGATGACCGGGAGCGAGCTCGCAAGACCTGCATTCATGAGCCCGCGTGCGCATTCGCCTGCCACGTAATCGAAATGCGGCGTGTCACCGCGGATGACGCAACCGAGCGCGATCACGGCCGAGTATCGGCTCGTCAAGGCCAGCTGCTGACAGGCGAGCGGCAACTCGAACGCGCCCGGCACGCGAAACTCGGCGAGATCAGCGTCGGCACCGCCATGTCTTGCCCAGGCAGCGCGTGCGCCCGCCAATAATTGCGCGACGATGAGATCGTTGAAGCGTGAGCAGACGATCGCCACCTTGAGGCCACGCGCATCGAGGGTGGCCGGGGCTGAAAGCGCTGTGCCCGAGGTGCCGATTTTCATTGAGGACTATCCACGTAACTGACGACCTCGAGAGCAAAAGCCGAGAGCCCATGCAGCAGCTTCGGCGCTGAGAGCACACGCATTCGACGTACGCCGAGATCTTTGAGGATCTGCGCACCAATACCGTAAGTGCGCAGCACTGGCGCGCCCTCGGCAGCACTGCCTGCACTCTTGCTGCCATCGAGCGCGGTCACGGCATCGGCAAGTTCGCGGGGTGACTCACTTTCACGCAGTACGATCACCACGCCCTGACCCTCGGCGGCAACGCGCTCGAGCGCGGCGCGCAAGGTCCACCGCCGCGCGCCCGCACGCACGCCCACCACATCGCGCAGCGTATCGGTCAAATGCACTCGAACGAGCGGCGCATCGTCAGCCGAAAGCTCGCCGCATACGAGTGCGAGGTGCACGTCGCGGTGCACATGATCTTGATACGCCAGCAGACGAAATTCACCCGCTTCGATCTGCACGCGCCGATCGGCGATACGCTCGACCGAGCGTTCGGTGCGCAGACGGTAGCGAATGAGATCGGCGATGGTGCCAATGCGCAGCCCATGTGCGCGAGCGAATTTTTCGAGTTCGGGACGGCGTGCCATCGTGCCATCGTCGTTCATGATCTCGACGATGACGGCTGCAGGCTCAAGTCCCGCAAGGCGCGCGAGATCACAACCGGCTTCGGTGTGGCCCGCACGGGTCAGCACCCCGCCGCGCTGCGCCATGATCGGAAATATATGGCCCGGTTGGCGCAGATCTTGCGGCGTGGCCTCGGCCGCGACTGCAGTCCGTACGGTATGCGCACGATCATAGGCCGAGATGCCTGTGGTCACGCCTTCGGCAGCCTCGATGGACAGCGTGAAATTGGTGCGGTGCTCACGATGGGTGTCGCTCACCATCAGCGGCAGGCGCAATTGGCGGCAACGCTCTTCGGTCAAGGTCAAACAAATGAGACCGCGCCCATGCCGTGCCATGAAATTGATGTCTTCCGGTCGCACTTTCGCAGCGGCCATGAGCAGATCGCCTTCGTTCTCGCGATGCTCGTCATCCATGATCACGACCATCTTGCCGGCAGCAAGATCGGCGAGGATATCTTCGATGCGATCGAGGCCGCTGCCTGCCATGTCAGTACTCATCGCGAACCCTGCACGACGCTCGTCGTCGCAAGCAAACGCTCGACGTAGCGCGCCACCTGATCAACCTCGAGATTCACGCGACGACCCACGAGAAACTCGCCAAGCGTCGTCACTTGCTGCGTATGCGGAATGAGATTGACGGAAAAGTCTGCGGCACCCACCTCGTTAACCGTGAGGCTCACGCCATCGATGGCGACCGAACCCTTGCGCGCAAAATACGGCGCGAGTTCCTGCGGACAACCGAAATGCATGCGCACCGAACGCGCATCTTCGCGGATGCCGAGCACCTCGCCGAGTCCATCGACGTGACCGGAGACGAGATGACCGCCTAGCGCATCGCCCGCGCGCAGCGCAGGTTCGAGGTTGACCCGGCTGCCGGGCAGCAAAGAGCCGAGGGTTGTCAAAGAAAGCGTTTCATTGGAGACATCGGCAGTAAAACTGCCGGGCTTGCCGGCAGCAGGATCACCGACAAAGATATCGAGTGCAGTCAAACAAACCCCACTCACGGCAATGCTGTCGCCGTCACGCGTGGCGGCCAAAGACAAACGGTCAACCTCAATGCGCAGGCGCACGTCACCGTCACGACGCTCGAGCGTCGCGACACGACCCACATCCTGAATGATCCCGGTAAACATGATTGAATTTGGGCGAGCTCAGCGATCGCGGCGCAGCATGATACGGATATCCGGGCCAATCTGTTGCAGATCGTGCACTTGCCAGGCCATGGCCTCGGCGAGGCGGTTGGGCCCAACCATCTCGACCAAGGGTCTCGCGGCCGACCCCAGAAGTTTGGGCGCGAGATAGAGCACGATTTCATCGACGAGGCCTCGGTCGAGGAGGGCTCCCGCGAGCGTCGGTCCGCATTCCGTCCACACTTCGTTAAGCGCTGCGCCGCCCATCCACGCAAGAGCTGCGTCAAGGTTCAACTGGCCATCCTCATCCAAGGCAATGTGCTCGATACGGCCAGGCGGTGAGGCCATCGCCAGCACCGGGACCGACTGTATGGCGGCGCCCGCAAGGCGCACCACTTCGCCGCCCGTGGTGAAGACCCGCGCCCGCGCCGGGATGCGCAGCTGCCGATCGAGCAACACTCGCAGCGGTTGACGCCGCGGTTGCGAGGGCGCGCCATCAGAGCGCGCGTCGAGCGGGCGTGCATCGGGCGGGCGTGCATCGAGCTGCGGATCATCGGCGAGCACGGTGGCACTCGTGCTCAAAATCGCCGCGCTCTCGGCGCGAAAGCGGTGGACGTCGGCACGTGCTGCGGGCGAGGTGATCCACTGACTCTCGCCATTGGCGAGCGCGGTGCGCCCGTCGACGCTCGCGGCGAGCTTAAGCCGCAGCCACGGTCGCCCTGTCCGCATGCGTTTGAAAAAACCGCGGTTGAGCTCTTCACCCTCGGTGGCACACAACCCCACCTCGACGGCGATACCGGCTGCGCGCAGGCGTGCAGCCCCGGAACCGTCGACGCGCGGATTCGGATCACCGCAGGCAAAGATCACGCGCGCGATCCCGGAGTTGATCAGCGCTTCGGTACAGGGTGGCGTTCGACCGTGATGATTGCAGGGCTCGAGCGTCACAAACGCCGTCGCACCCCGCGCGAGCTCGCCTGCTGCGCGCAAGGCGAAAACCTCGGCGTGTGGCTCGCCGGCCCGTTGATGCCAACCCTCGCCAATGATCACGCCATCGCGGGCGATCACGCAGCCCACGCGCGGATTGGGTTGTGTGCTGCGCGCTCCGAGCGCAGCCAAGGCGAGCGCTCGGCGCATCGCTTGTCGCTCGAAGTCGCTCCAGGCGTCAGCAGACTCACTCACCTTTGCGTCCTTTTTCTGTCGTCTCTGCCTTGTCGCCGAGCAGCGACAGCTGACCCGCGAGCGGCTCGCGGCGACGACGCTCGCGGAGCTTCGCCACTTCGTCGCGAAACGCCTCGACATCCTGAAAACTTCGATAGACCGATGCGAAGCGCACATACGCCACTTCATCGAGATGGCGCAGCTCGTCCATCACGAACTCGCCAATCTGTCGCGAGCGCACCTCGCGTTCGCCAAGCGCGCGCAGTCGCTGCTGGATGCGAGCGATTGCCGCCTCGATACGCTCCTGCTCGACCGGCC
Organism: Gammaproteobacteria bacterium; assembly: GCA_046091005.1. Lineage (GTDB taxonomy): Bacteria > Pseudomonadota > Gammaproteobacteria > Steroidobacterales > Steroidobacteraceae > UBA964. Next base: position 9,188 of record JBJTAV010000082.1, read on the forward strand.
GCTTTTGCAACGCCTTGATCAATCCTGAGCGCAATTTTTGTTCGTCAAAAGGCTCGCGGCTGCCGTGACTTTTGACGACCAGCGGCATCACGAGCTCGGCAGTCTCGAAGGTCGTGAAGCGCTCGCCGCAGGCGAGGCACTCGCGACGCCGACGGATTTGCCGCCCCTCGGCAGCGAGGCGAGAGTCGTTGACCTTGGTCTCTTCGTTACCGCAGAAGGGACAGTGCATGACGGCGGACGATCACGCTCGCCGGCCCTCAACGGACTCGAGTTGCGATCGCGAGGATTCATACACGGGGAATTTGCGGCACAGAGCAGAAACCTGCTCGCGTACCTTGGCGATGGCCTCTGCCGAGCCCTCGGCGTCGAGCACATCGGCGATGAGATCGGCAACCAGGGTGATCTCGGTTTCTTTGAAGCCACGCGTGGTCGCCGCAGGCGTGCCGATCCGAATGCCGCTCGTGACCATGGGCGGGCGCGGATCGTTCGGCACGGCGTTCTTGTTGACCGTGAGGTGTGCTGCGCCGAGCGCAGCATCGGCCTCTTTGCCGGTGATTTTCTTGTCGGAAAGATCGATCAGGAAGAGGTGGTTGTCGGTACCGCCCGAAACGATCCGATAGCCGCGCTGCTGCAAGCGCGCACACATCGCCCGCGCGTTGGTAACCACTTGTTGCTGATAGCCCTTGAACTCGGGCTGCAGGGCCTCGAGAAAGGCCACGGCTTTGCCTGCGATCACATGCATCAACGGTCCGCCTTGCGTACCCGGAAAGACCAAAGAATTGAATTTTTTGGTCAGCTCGTCGTTGGCCCGCGCCAGGATCAAGCCGCCACGCGGCCCGCGCAGCGTCTTGTGGGTGGTGGTAGTGACGACGTCGGCATAGGGCACCGGATTGGGGTACAGACCCGCAGCGACGAGCCCTGCCACGTGCGCCATGTCGACATGCAGATAGGCACCGACCTTGTCGGCAATCGCCCGAAAGCGCGCGAAATCGAGAAAGCGCGAGTAGGCCGAGAACCCGGCGATGATCAGGCGCGGTTTGACCTCGATCGCCTGCCGCTCAAGCGCGTCGTAGTCGATCTCACCGTTGTCGGGGCGGATGCCGTACTGCGTGGCATTGAAGAGCTTGCCCGAGAAGTTGACCTTGGCACCGTGCGTCAAATGTCCGCCATGATCGAGACTCATGCCGAGGATGCTGTCGCCCGCCTTGAGCAGCGCCAGGTACACCGCCGCATTGGCCTGCGAGCCCGAGTGCGGTTGCACATTGGCGAAATCCGCGCCGAAGAGCTGCTTGGCACGATCGATCGCAAGACGCTCGGCAACGTCAACGAATTCGCAGCCACCGTAGTAGCGCTTGCCCGGATAGCCTTCGGCGTATTTGTTGGTCAGCACCGAACCCTGCGCCTCGAGTACGCGCGGACTCGCGTAGTTTTCGGAGGCAATCAGCTCGATGTGATCTTCCTGGCGGGCGAGCTCAGCGCTCATGGCGCCGGCGAGCTCAGGGTCGAATCCGGCAATACTCATGCGACTCGAAAACATCGACGGGGCCTCGGACTGTTAAAGATCGGCAACGAAAACGGCCGTATTCTAGCCGAACAGCCCCTCGACGACCGCGTTCCAACCCTGCGCGATGTTTTGACGGTTGTAGCCGCCACCCCCGGTCGCCAACACGCGGCCATGCCCGAGCCGCTCGGCGAGCGCGGTGAGATCGCCTGCGGCCCGCCCGTGGGCTGCCGCCGAGAACGCGAGATGGGTGAGCGGATCGCCTGCGATGCTGTCGGCGCCGCACTGCAGCAGCAGAAACTCGGGCTCGAAACTCTCGAGGTGTCGCAGCACTTGCTGCCAGGCGGCATCGAACACCGCATCGTCCGACCCGGGCTGCAGCGGCAGATTGAGTTTGCTGCCGCGGGCGGCACCCGTGCCGCATTCATCGGCGCTGCCGGTGCCCGGGTAGAGAAACCGACCATCCTCGTGGATGTCGGCAAAGATCACCTGCGCATCATCTTCAAAGCCATAGAAAACGCCGTCGCCGTGATGCGCATCGATATCGATGTAGGCAATTCGTGTGAGCGCGTACTCGCGCCGCAGCCATTCGACTGCGATGCCGCAATCATTGAGCGCACAAAAACCAGCGGCGCCACCGCGGCCGGCGTGATGCAAGCCCGCGATCGGCACAAAGGCACGGCGTGTGCGACCCGCCATGATTGACTCCGCAGCGGCCAGTGTGCCGCCCACGACATCGGCCGCCGCCTCGAAAACGCCGTTGAACACGGGTGTGTCACCGCCATCCAGATAGCCGCTGCCGGCCCGCGATCGCTCGCGCAAAAAGTTCAGGTATTCGGGCGTGTGGAACAGCAGGATCTCGTCATCGGTCGCGGCGCGCGTATCGTGCACGCGGCAGCGACGCTCCAGACCGCGCGACTCGAACTCGCGAAAAAAGGCGGCGTGACGGTCCAGCCCCCAAGGGTGACCATTGCCGAAGCCGTAGCGGGCGAGCCGCTCGCCGGCAATTACCAGTACCTCGGACATGCGAGTCTCTCGGACAAGATGCGATCGAGCCTAGCACAGGCCATAATGAGGCCTATATGGCTCAATACATTTACACGATGAACCGGGTGGGCAAGATCGTGCCCCCCAAGCGCCAGATTCTGCGCGATATCAGCCTGTCGTTTTTTACGGGCGCCAAGATCGGCGTGCTCGGTCTCAACGGTTCGGGCAAGTCGACCCTGCTCAAGATCATGGCGGGCCTCGATACCAACATCGAAGGCGAGGCACGGCCCCAGCCCAACATCAAGGTGGGTTACCTGCCTCAGGAGCCCGAGCTCGATCCCAAGAAAACCGTACGCGAAGAGGTGATCCAGGGGATCGGCGGCATGTTTGCCAAGGTCGAGCGCTTCAACGCGATCAGCGAGCAATTCGCCGAGCCGATGTCGGACGACGAGATGAACAAGCTCCTCGAGGAGCAAGCCAAGCTGCAGGACGACATCGATGCCGCCGGCGGGTGGGAACTCGATCGTAAACTCGAAATTGCTGCCGATGCGCTGCGTCTGCCGCCCTGGGATTCAAAGATCGATTTGCTCTCGGGTGGCGAAAAACGCCGCGTTGCACTCTGTCGGTTGCTGCTGTCGGCACCCGACATGCTGCTGCTCGACGAGCCCACCAACCACCTCGATGCGGAATCAATCTCCTGGCTCGAAAAATATCTCGAACAATATCCCTCGACCGTGATCGCGGTGACCCACGATCGCTACTTCCTCGACAATGTCGCCGAGTGGATTCTCGAACTCGACCGGGGTCACGGCATTCCTTACCACGGTAATTACTCGTCGTGGCTCGAGCAGAAAGAAAAGCGACTCGCACAAGAAGAGCGCGAGCGCGAAGCCCTGCGCAAAACTCTCGAGCGCGAGCTCGAGTGGGTGCGTCAAAACCCGAAAGCGCGACAGGCCAAGAGCAAGGCGCGCATGCAGCGTTACGAGGAACTCGCCTCGCGCGAATTCCAGGAGCGCAACGAGACCAATGAAATCTACATTCCGCCCGGCGAACGGCTGGGCGATCTCGTCATCGAGGCGAAGGGCCTGCGCAAATCCTTTGGCGATCGACTGCTGATCGACAATCTCAACTTCAATCTGCCACCGGGCGGTATCGTCGGCATCATCGGCCCGAACGGCGCCGGCAAGACGACCCTGTTCCGCATGCTGACCGGCGCCGAGAAACCGGATGCGGGCGAAATTCGGATCGGCTCGACGGTGAAACTCGCTTACGTCGATCAGTCACGACAGGCACTCAACGACAAGAACAGCGTGTGGCAAGAGATCTCCAACGGGCTTGATCTCATCAAGGTCGGCAACTACGAGACGCCTTCGCGCGGCTACGTCGGTCGCTTCAACTTCAAGGGCACGCAACAGCAGCAGCTGATCGGCGAGCTCTCGGGGGGTGAGCGCAACCGCGTGCATCTGGCCAAAGTTTTGAAGTCGGGCGGTAACGTGTTGCTGCTCGACGAACCCACCAACGATCTCGACGTCGAAACACTGCGCGCGCTAGAGGAGGGTCTGCTCGCCTACCCCGGTTGCGCCGTGGTCATCTCACACGATCGCTGGTTCCTCGATCGCATTGCGACCCATATTTTGGCCTTCGAAGGTAACTCCGAGGTGGTCTGGTTCGAGGGCAACTATCAGGAATACGTCGAGGATTACCGCAAGCGTCGCGGCGAAGATGCCAACCAGCCGCACCGCATTCGCTACAAACCGCTGACGCGCTGACGCGCAGCGCCGCTGCGCGTCGCGTCAGCCGCCGCCTGCGGAATTGACGATGGCCGAAGCGCCGATGGCGCCGCGATCCTGCTGATCGCGGACCCAGTCGCCCGAGGCCTTTTCAGAATTCGGCGATGAGCACACTTTGCGGGTGCGGAAATTGGAACCGGTCACGCGCTCGGTGCGGCAGGTGATTTTCTTGGCCTCGGCGGCGGTCGCCGAAGACACCGCGACGGAATCTTGGGCGGCTGCGGTGGCCGTGGACGCAGCCGGGGCGGCTGAGGCGGCGGCGGGTGCAGCGTCTTGGGCCATGCCGGGCACGGCGAACATGAATGCGGCAAGGGCGGCGAGTCGAATCGAGAGCGTGGTGCGGACCATGGCTGCAACCTCCGAATCTGTGCAGGCGCGTTAGTTTACGCTATTGCCATGGCGACGACGCACCCCCCCACCTTCCCGCTGGCGGCGGCCGAGCGCGAGCTGCTCGATCGCGTCTGGCAGCACCTCGTGATGGGGGAGCTCGATCGCTCAGGCCTCGCGACCGCGCAATTTCTGCGAGCCCTCGCCCAAGATCCGCCGCTTCAGCGGGCCGCCGAGGCACTCTGCGACGAGCGAGTACCCGAAGCCGACTTCTTGCTGCGCGAGTACCTGCGCCAGCGGCCCAACGACCCGCTCGCGCTGCGATTGCGCGCCGAGGCTGCCTTTTGGCGTCAGAAAGACGCCGACGCCATCGCGCTGCTCGGGCAATGCTTGCAGCTGGCGGAGTTCCCGGGAGCCCGGTTTGCGCGCGCCCTCTCGAGCTATCGCGCGGGCCATGCGGTGGCGGCGCAGCACGATCTTGAGCAGGCACTGCTCGCGGAACCGGAAAACCCGGCGTATAGAGCGCTGCTCGCCTCGGTGCTGAGCAAAACCAGCGAAATCGAGCGCACCGTCGCGCTCTATGAGGGGCTGACGCGCGAATATCCGCTACAGCCCAAGCTCTGGATGGCCTATGGCCATGTACTCAAGGCCTCGGGGCGACAGCCCGAGAGCATTGCGGCCTATCGCCGTTCAATCGAACTCGACCCTCGTCTCGGTGAGGCATGGTGGAGCCTCGCCAATCTGAAGACGGTCAAGTTCGGCGATGCTGACATCGCTGCCATGCAAGCGCAATTGCAGCGCAGCGATCTCGCCAACGATGATCGACTGCATTTCGAGTTCGCGATTGGCAAGGCGCTGGAAGATGCGCGCCGCTATGCCGAGTCATTCAGGCATTACGATCAGGGCAATCGACTGCGCCTGCTCGATGCGCACTACGACATCGAAACTTCGACCATCAATCTGCGGCGCAGTCAGCAGTTGCTGACTCGACAATTCTTTGAAGAGTGCGCTGGCCTTGGTTGCCCCGCTCCCGATCCGATCTTCATCGTCGGTCTGCCGCGCGCGGGCTCGACACTGATCGAGCAGATTCTCTCCAGCCACTCGCAAGTCGAGGGCACGATGGAGCTGCAGGACATCACCGACATCGCCCGCAGCATCGCCGAACGTCGCAAGGACAAAGGCGACTTCGACTATCTGCCCCTGCTCGCCGAAGTGGCTGCTGACGAATGGCGCGGTTTCGGTGAACGGTATCTCTCGACCACGCGCGTGCATCGCAAGCTCGGCAGGGCTTTTTTCATTGACAAGATGCCGAACAACTTCAC
>JBJTAV010000083.1:0-4810 GCA_046091005.1 Gammaproteobacteria bacterium
AAGAGACAGGCAGCAGAGAGATCGGCCGCAGGAAGATCCCGGCCCGCGCCCACCTGCCCGCCCATCCCCACCCGGTACGGTTTGACGGGTGCCGCAACGTGCTTGGACCCGGGCCCGTGGCAGGCCTCGCAACCCACGGCCAGATCGGACCAGCGGGTGTCGAATGCGGATTCATCGGCAGAGTAATTGCGACGGATATCGGTGGAGTGACAGTCGGCGCACATGAAATTCCAGTTTTGCGCAGGCTGCGTCCAATGCAGTTCGTCGCGATGATCGATGCGCTCTTTTGGATAAAGGTGGAACCAGCGCTGCCCACCCTGCTCGCGCGGTCGGCTATCCCAACTGATCGAGAGCGCCTGTAATCGGCCGCCCGGCAGTTCGATCAAGTATTGCTGCAGCGGATCGACACCGAAGGTGTATTTGATCTCATGATCGGCAAGCTGACCCTCGACGCCGTCGGTACGCACGAAAAACTTGCCATCACGACGGAAAAACCTCGACGTCATCCCGGCGTAGCGAAAACTGGAATCTTTGAAGTCACCGAGCACGGTGGTTTCGGTGGTGTGTTGCATGGCACGAGCATGCTGCGACTTTGACCATGCGGCATGTTCATCGGCGTGACAGGAGGCGCAGGCGGCACTTCCCACGAATGCTGACGGCGTACCATTTTCATCTGAGCGCGACGCAGTGGCCGAAAGTCGATCACGAAATACCCAGGCCGCGAGCGCAACCAGGCCTGCAGCAAAGATCATTCCACCCCACACGAGGCGTCGATCGAATCGCTTCAATAATGCTGTTTTAGGCGGAGACGTCGATGACATCCGGCGGCAAGCCTCGCTGCGATCGTTCGATCATCGCCATATATGCAGTCTCGATACGCCGCACGATACGGCGGCCGTCGAAGAGCGCCGACTCCACTCGTGCGCGCCCAAGCCGATCGCGGATGGCGCGCAATCGCGCCGGGTCACCGGCCAGTGAAATCGCCAAAGCCTCGTATTGGGCCGCCGACTCAGTGATCAACTCATAAAGTTGCAAAGTGCCAAGCAGGCTGGCACCCACTCTCGCCGCAAACGAACGCCCGGCGAGCGTAAGCACGGGCAGCCCAGCCCATAGCGCATCGCTCGCGGTGGTGTGTGCATTGCACGGGAGCGTATCGAGAAAAAGATCTGCCAATCGATGCCGAGCAAGGTGCTCGGCGAGCGGCATCCTCGTTGCGAAAATGAGCCGTGTCGGGTCGACCCCGCGGCTTTGCGCTTCGCGAAAAAGATTTTCGACCGCGAACGGATTGTCGGCGAGCAACCACAAAACGCTGCCTTCGACGGATCCAAGAATCCGCATCCATGAATCAAAAGTCGCCGGATGGATCTTGAAATTGTTGTTGAAACAACAAAAAACGAAACCAGTCTCGGGGAGCCCCAGCTCCGCTCGGGTGAATGATCGAGCCGAAATCTCGCGACGCGAATCGTTGGGCTGATAGCTTTGCGGGAGTATCACCACCTTTTCGGTGTAGTGCGACCGCATCTGCTCAGGGATCACCCAGTTGTCGGCGATCATGTAGTCGATGTAATCAGCACCCATGGAACCCGGGTGACCGAGATAGTTCACCTGCACCGGCGCGCAGCCCGCTGCAAAAATACCGGCGCGGGAATCTTGCGTGAATCCCTTGAGATCGACCGCAATATCGATGCGCAGCTCCCGTGACAACGCCGCGACTTCCACATCCGACAGATGATTGACATCGATGAACTGGTCGAACGCCGGAAGAATTCGCGCGCGCATGGCATCGGACACCGGCGGTCCAAAAGAAAAACCATGGATCTCGAAGCGCTCCCGATCGTGGTTCTCCAACATCTCGGACATCAGGAACATGGTGGCGTGAGCATGAAAATCGGCCGAGTAGTAACCGATCCGAATCCGCGCTTCAGGTGGGCGTTGCGGCACCGGTCCAAGGACAGGGTTCGCCGGATGCTTCGCCTCCGCGAAGCGACGGGCGGTCAATCGCTGCAGCTGCGGATCATCGACGAGCGACAAGCAGGGCCAGGGACTCATGAGTTCGCCGTCAGCGAGCGATGCCAGGTAGCGCGACATTCGCTGCTCGTGATTACGCCAGTCGCAGACGCGCATCCGAGTCAGCAGCAAAGCACCAGATAGCATCTTGTAGTCGGGTTTCAGCTCGAGCGCGCGTTCAAAGCTGGTGATGGCTTCATTCAATCGCCCAAGGTCGGTCAAAGTAACGCCGCGATTATGATGCGCGTCTACCAGATCGGGATCGCCCTGCAGAGCCAAGTCATAGCTCGCGAGCGCTTCGGGCAAACGCTTCATTGCATAAAGCACCGTGCCCCGATTCAGGTGCGCGGCGACAAAACTGCGATCGAGCGCAATCGATTTATCGTAACTTTCGAGCGCCTGCGCATGGCACCGCAACTCCTGCAGGGCGATTCCGAGATTACTCCAGGCCTCGGCATAGTTCTGATCCGCCGCCAGAACCTGCTCGAGAACCGCTACCGCCTCGGTGAATTTGTTGAGCTTGGTGAGTGCCACTCCCTTGTTGTTGAGCGTTTCGCGATGATCCCTCCGCAACGAGAGCGCCTGCTCGAGACTGGCGAGTGCTTCTTCGGCTCGATCAAGGTCGATCAACACACCGCCTCGGCCGAGCCATCCATCGGCTGATCCAGCGTCGAGTGCAAGCGCCTCATCAAAACTCGACAGGGACTCCTCGAAACGTCGTAATGATCGCAGCACCAGCGCGCGATTTCTGAGCGCTTCGAGGTGGCGCCCATCGAGATGCAGAGCACTGTCGTAGGCCGTGAGCGCCTCCTCGGGGCGACCCAAGTCGCGAAGTGCATTGCCCCGGTTGTAATGTGCAGCTGCGATGTCACCTCGCAAACGGATCGCCGCGTCAAAGCTGGCAAGCGCCTCTTTGATCTGACCAAGATCGCGCTGCGTGTTACCCAAATTGACGTGAGCCTCGGCGTAGTCGCGCGTCAGCGAGATTGCCTTGTGAAAATCGATCAGCGCCTCACGGAAACGCCCCAACTCGCGAAGCGCAACGCCTCGATTGTTGCGAACGATTGCCACCTTGTCGTCCACTTTGACGGCACGATCAAAAAATCCGACGCTGAGACTCAAATCTCGGAGCTGCTGCGCAGCTACGCCTGCAGGATGCAGACAGTCGAAGTGCCGAGGCACTGCGGTCAGGATCTCGTTATGGATCGCGAAGGCTGCAGCAATCTCGCCTTGCCGATGCCGCTGCATGGCGTCCTCAAAACGCGCCTGCAAAGGTTCGGGGAGTGGAGCACGGGGTTTAGGCACGTGGCGACTACCGAATCACATGCCACTCAGTCTGCCGGCCCGCGAGATAGATCACGCGCTCACCGTCAAAGATTGCGCTCTGCTCGAGCTTCATCTGTACCCACTGGCCGTTCCATTCGGGAATGAGCTGCTTGATGTTGCCCTCGATGGCGTAGCCCGTATTCGGCTGCAGCTTCCAGTCGCCATGCACGGGCGTGGGACCCTGATTGTCCCACATACCGATCGTGGGGCCGGGCGCATGCCCGAAAAACCCGAGCGCATGGGTATACACGCGATTGACGATACCGACCCGATCTGCGGCGGCGCGCGTTGCCGCGAGTACTTCGTTGCCAGTGCGCCCACTGCGGAACTCGCGCGTCAGCAGATCTTGCCAAAGATTTCCGGTGCGCATTGCCGCCTGCAAGCCCGGCGGGAGAGTCTCTTCGCCGACACGCAGCACATAGCCCATTTCCTGGGTGTCGGTGCACAGCTTGAGATAGCAAAATCCGACGTCCGTATGCAGCACGTCGCCGCGCTGGATCACGCCACTCTCGCCGCAGAAATCCTGATCGCGCTCGCAGGCGATACCCGCGCGCTGAATATTGACGTCCGGCGTGAACCACGCCGGCAATCCCAAAGATTCGAAGCGCTCGCGGATATACCAGGACACATCCTGCGTGCTCGTCACACCGGGCGTGATCACGCGGCTGCTGAAGGCCTCGGCAATGACGCCGCGCGCAATCCCGACGATGTGCGTATACACGTCGATCTCGCTAGTCAGGCGCGTCTCCAGCCAACGGACGACCAGATCCTGCGCAGGTATGAGCCGACTTTGATACGTGGGGGGCAGCACCTCGAGTAGCTGTTCGTGCAAGCCGTTGGTTAGCCCATCCGCTACGGGCCAATGACGCGAGACATTGATACCAATACGCTGCGGATCTTTGCTACGAATGAGTTCGCCGAGTGCGCGCCATTGCGCTGGCAGATCACCACCCGACCACGCCGCCTCGTACGGTGCCCCGAGCGGATAACGATTGACGGACAAACGCTCGACACTGCCATCCGCCTTGCGATTGAACACCAGCATGGTGGTACGCCGCGCCGCCATCGAGGGCTGCGGCACCAGCGTGAAGTACACCGGATCTTCGGCGTATTCGCGATTGATGATGAGCCACATGTCGAGATTGGTCTCGGCCATCAGGCGCGGCAGCAGTTTTTCCAGTCGCTCGACGAGGATGCGGTTCTCGGGTTCGATGCGCGCGCGACGCGACAGCACGGCAAAACCATCGGCGTTGGCAATCACCCGCCCCTGCTCGGGGCGCGCGGGCACCGGGGCCGAAGGCTTGGCGGACGCCGAGGCAGCCGCCAAGTTCAGCGTCGCGAGGCTTACGGCGAGCCCCGTAATCACGGCAAACACGGAGATGAGTGGTCGAGCACGATATTTGGTGGCGGTTTTCATGGCTCGCTAGGATACCGTCCGCCTGCGCGGGGTGCAGTGCTGCAGCACGGAAACGAGGGG
>JBJTAV010000084.1:0-3221 GCA_046091005.1 Gammaproteobacteria bacterium
TGCGCGAGCACGCGCTGGTTGAATTCCAGCAGCGAGAGTTCACGGTTGATGAGCGGCGGCGGGGGCTCGACCACCTTTGCCGGGGGCGCGTTCATGGCGCCTAGTACACCACGACCCGGCCTGCGAATTGTTACAAGCGGCCTGTCCCGCCGCGACCGTCAGCGTCCCGCCGCGACCGTCAGCGCCCAGCCGTGCCGGTGCTGGTCGGAGCCGCCACCATGGCAAGCAGCGCGGGGGTCACTTGGCCGCTCTCGAGGCCCGCCAACAGTGGCGCAGCGTGGGCCTTGAAGTCGCCCATGCGGCTGGCCGAAATCGGTCGATCATTGGGCAGCGCCACTTTTTGTGGATCTTTGTGGACGCCACTCAGCAGGTATTCGTAGTGCAGGTGCGGGCCCGTGGCGAGGCCGGTCATGCCCACAAAGCCGATGATCTCGCCCTGCCGAACCCGTTCGCCCTGACGCAGGCCACGGGCGAACCGCGAAAGGTGACCGTATACCGTGCGCACTTCATTGGCGTGCTGGATTTCTATGACCTTGCCGTAGCCGCCCTTGTTGCCGATGAATCTCACCCGGCCCTCGCCGGCGGCCTTGACCGGCGTGCCGATCGGCGCCGCGTAATCGACCCCACGGTGTGCGCGAATCCGATTGAGCACCGGGTGGCGACGAAACATGTTGAACCGCGAACTGACGCGCGTGAATTCGAGCGGTGCCCTCAAGAATGCTTTGCGCAAACTTTTGCCATCGGGCGTGTAGTAGCCGAAATCCCCTTCGTCTTGCATCGAGGCATCGCTTTGCATCGAGGCGTCGCCCGTAACCTCGCCATGCGCAAAGCGAATCGCGCGATAGACGGCGCCTTGATTCACAAACTCCACCGCGAGCACATCGCCCTCGCCGAGCGGTGTTCCGTCCTGACTCAGCTCTTCATAAATGACGCGAAAGCGATCGCCCGGTTGAATATCGAGTACGAAGTCGATATCCCAACGAAAAATGTCGGCGATACGCAGGGCCAGCGAGTCGCTGAGACCCGCGTCACCCGCCGCCTGGAAAAGCGAATTGCGGATGGTCGCCTCGCCGACGCGCACCGTACGCTCGAGCGGGTTGATGATCACTTCGCTTTCAAAACCGTCGGCTTCTCGCTTCACCTGCAGTGTTTCGCTGGGGCTCAGCTGGCGTTCAAGACTGACAAGCTCGCTATCGCGAACGCCGAACTTCAGCAGCTCGCCCGGATAAAGCCGATCGAGACTGCGGCGCAGGTCGGGCAATGCGCGCAGTGAGGCCAGATCGGCGACCGAAAGCTCGAGCTTGCGGAAGATCATTTCGAGAGTGTCGTTGGCGCCCACGATCACATCGATGGTGAGCGGCATCAATACCGCTTGCTTGGCGGCCTCGGCCTCTGCGCTGATCCGTTCGCCGATTGCACCTTCATCGAGTCGGCGCAGATCGGTGAGCCAAGACTCGCCCCGCCACCAGGTCAGCGCGAGCACAGCCACCACGGTGCACTGCAACCAACGGGCCTTGAGCAGCGACATGACGCCGTTTTTAGAGCCGATTTCCAGCGTCATGGACTACACTTCGCCGCCACGGGATCCGCGAAAAGTACCCGCCGCCGAAGGCAGGGTCAACCCATCATCCGCTCTCGGGTCGCCGACAGAGGTATCGCAGCAACATGGTGAGCATTCAGCAACAACTCGAAGAAATCCGCCGCGGCAGCGCCGAGCTGCTGATCGAAGCCGAGTTGCAGAAAAAACTGGCACGCGGCAAGCCGCTGCGGATCAAGACGGGCTTCGATCCAACCGCACCCGATTTGCACCTGGGTCACACGGTGCTCATCAATAAAATGCGGCAGTTCCAGCAGTTCGGGCACGAGGTCATTTTTCTCATTGGCGATTTCACGGGCCTCATCGGCGATCCGACCGGGCGCAATGCGACTCGCCCGCGCCTCACCGCCGAAGACGTGCAGGCCAATGCGCTCACCTACCAAGAGCAGATCTTCAAGATCCTCGATCCCTCGCGCACCCTCATCGAATTCAACTCGAAGTGGCTGAGCAACATGCCGCTGCCAAAGTTCGTCGAGGTGGCTGCGCAATACACGGTTGCCCGCATGCTCGAGCGTGACGATTTCGCCAAGCGCTACAAATCAGGGCAGCCGATCTCGGTGCACGAATTCTTTTATCCACTCGCACAGGGCTACGACTCGGTGGCGCTGAAGGCCGATGTCGAGCTTGGCGGTACCGATCAAAAATTCAATTTGCTGGTCGGTCGGCAGCTGCAAGAAGCCTACGGCCAAGAGCCGCAGTGCGTGCTCACCATGCCGTTGCTCGAGGGTCTCGACGGCGTCAACAAAATGTCCAAGTCGCTCGGCAATTACGTCGGGATTACCGAAGCGCCGGGCTCGCAGTTCGGCAAGATCATGTCGATCAGCGACGATCTCATGTGGCGTTATTTCGAGCTGCTGTCGTTCCGACCGCTCGCGGATATCGCCGCGTTGCGTGCTGCCATCGCTGAAGGCCGCAATCCGCGCGACGTCAACTTCGAACTCGCGCGCGAGTTGGTCGGGCGTTTTCATGGGGCTGCCGCGGCCGAGCAGGCCCACGCCGAATTCATTGCTCGGTTCTCGCAGAAATCTTTGCCTACCGATCTACCGCTGCAGGTTTTGCGTGCAGTCGACGATTCCGGTGAAGGTTTGGTGACCGCGCTCAAGGCTACGGGGCTCGCCGCCAGCAACTCCGAAGCGGTCCGCAAGCTCAGCGAAGGGGCGGTGCGGATCGATGGCGAGAAGGTTCAGGACCGCGCCCACCGCCTGCCGGTGGGGTCCGAGCACACCCTGCAGATCGGAGCCCGTCGTTTCGCCCGCGTCAAGATCGAAAAATCGAGCTAATTCAACAGCTTGAGAGTTTGACAAAAAACTTGTTTCAGTCCGTTGACAGGGCCCGATGCCCGCCTATAATGCGCGCCGCAGCTCGAGAGTGCTCCCGGAAATCACCGGCAGCGCCCCAAAGTTGAAATACAAGTTGACGGGAAAGGCCACGTGGCTATACTTCCCGCCCCCTCGTTGTCCCTGCGGCACGAGCGCTTTTTAATAATTCGGCAGGTAATTTGTGTGGGGACTCGCGTCGATGTATCCATTGGGTGCAAAAGACCGAGTAACTGAATTTTTGTCCAGCAATGGGCCTAATTTGATTACTCTTTTTGTTTGAAGCTCAAAATCTTCAAGTGAAGAGT
>JBJTAV010000085.1:0-9091 GCA_046091005.1 Gammaproteobacteria bacterium
GGCGGGCAGGTGGGCGCGGGCCGGGATCTTCCTGCGGCCGATCTCTCTGCTGCCGAAATGGAGACCTGTGCAGCCTGTCACGCACGGCGTGTGCAAATTGATGAGGGGGCGAAGGCCGGCGACCCGCTGCTGGATCACTACCTGCCATCGACGCTCGATGAGGGGCTCTACCACGCTGACGGTCAGCAGCTCGCTGAGGTCTTCATATGGGGTTCGTTTGCGCAAAGCCGAAAATTTGCTGCGGGTGTGACTTGCGGCGCGTGTCACGAGCCACACACTCAAAAATTGCGTAAACCCGGCAAGGCGGTATGCACCCAGTGCCACGTGTCAGAGCAGTTCGACACCCCCGCGCACCATCATCACCCGGCCGGGTCTGCGGCCTGCGTCGATTGCCACATGCGCGAAGAGAACTACATGGTGGTCGACCGCCGCCGTGATCATGGTTTTCATGTGCCGCGACCCGATCTCACGCAGCGTCTCGGCACACCGAATGCCTGCAACGACTGCCATGCCGATCGCGATGCGCGCTGGGCCGATGCGGCCATCGTGCGCTGGTATGGAACCGAGCGACGTGCGACGCCGCATTTCGGCGAAGCGCTGCACGCAGGGCGGCGCGGAGAGGCAGGTGCCGTCTCGAGCTTGCTCGGGCTGCTCCAAGATCAGCAGCAAACCGGGATCGTGCGGGCCACCGCGATCGAGCTGCTCGCGCGCTATCCGGGCGAGGTCACCGCAGCAGCGATTCGGGGTTCGCTCGCCGACGCTGATCCCCTGGTTCGTTACCAGGCCTTGCTTGCGCAGCAAGGACTGGGTCCGGATCGACTGGTTTCTTTGGTGGCGCCGATGCTTCAGGATCAGGTGCGCGCCGTTCGTCACGAAGCCGCGCGCCAACTCACCGTGGCGCAAGCGCCACTCGATGAAACCGCGCGTCAAAGATTGGCGAGCGGTTTGGCTGACTATGAGCGGGTGCTGCGGCTTGATCTGAGTCGCGCCGAGCCGTGGCTGAATCTCGCCAACCTCAAGCTCGCCCGCGGCGACATGGCGGGTGCTGAGAGCGATTTGCGTCGGGCGATTATCGTCGAACCCCGCTTTGTCCCGGCTTGGGTCAATCTCGCCGATGTGTTGCGCACCGCGGGTCGAGACGCCGAGGCCGAGACGCTGCTCCGCGATGCGCTGAGTCGCGATGCGCTCAAGCGCAACGCTACGGCGCCTGCGCTGCGTGAGGCGCTCGGCTTTGTCTTGGTCAGGCAGGGCCGCAAGGCAGAGGCCATGCGCGAGTTCGAGGCAGCTTATCGTGCAGCCCCCGAGACACCGCGATTTCGCTATGTGCACGCGCTGGCGCTGCATGATGCCGGGCAGATCAAGCAGTCGCTGCGAGTGCTGGAGGAGGGTCTCGCCCGTCACTACGATCGCGATTCTTTGCTGGCCGTGGCCGCCTTTGCGCGTGAAGCGGGAGACAATTCGGCCGCCGAGCGCGCCTTGCAGCGCCTGCGGGCCGTAAACCCGGGCGATCCGGCGCTGATGGCCGCTCAATGATTTCAGACATCGACTACATGCGCATGGCGCTGCGTCTCGCTCAGGCTGCCGGAACGCGTGGCGAAGTGCCGGTCGGCGCCATACTCGTGCGTGGTGATACCGTGATCGGCGAGGGCGCGAACTGTCCGATCCACACCCATGATCCGACCGCACATGCCGAAATCGTTGCCCTGCGCGCGGCAGCCGCTCGGGTCGGTGATTACCGTTTGAACCAAGCTACGCTATACGTCACGCTCGAGCCCTGCATCATGTGTGCGTCGGCTCTCGTACATGCACGGGTGCGGCGCGTCGTGTTCGGCGCCTGGGACCCGAAAGCGGGTGGTGCCGGCAGCATCGCCGATATCTTCGCAATCCCGGAACTGAACCATCGGGTGGACGTTTTTGGCGGTGTGCTCGCTGAGGAATGCGGTACCCTGCTGACCGAATTTTTCCGCGCGCGCCGCTCATGAAAACCGTTCCCTCACTGACGACAGGGTCAATTCCCAAGACTCTGTTCACGTTTGCCTTGCCGATTCTGCTGGGCAACGTCTTGCAGTCGGTCAATGGGTCGATCAATGCCGTCTGGATCGGCAAATATCTCGGAGCGGCGGCACTCACCGGCGCCAACAACTCGAACATCGTCATTTTCTTGCTGCTGGGCGCGGTCTTCGGCATCACCATGGCCTCGACCATCTTGATCGCGCAACACTACGGTGCCCAGCGCCTCGACGAAGCCAAGCGTGTCACCGGCACCAGTGCGACCTTTTTCTTTGGACTGTCGCTGCTGTTCTCGATCGGCGGATTTTTTGCAGCGCCGCATATCCTGCACTGGATGGGTACGCCGGCCGACGCGCTCGATTACGGTGTGGATTATCTGCGCGTCAGGTTCGTCGCGCTGCCCGCCTCTTACGCGTTTTTCTTTGTCAACGGTGCCTTGCGCGGCGCTGGAGATTCGAAAACGCCGTTCCGGTTTTTGGTGATGTCGGTGACCCTGGACATTCTGCTCAATCCGCTATTCATCTTCGGATTAGGCCCCTTGCCGGGGCTCGGCATCGCGGGGTCTGCGCTGGCCACGCTCGTCTCGCAATCTTTGAGCCTGGCGGCGATCCTGCGCCATGTCTACAAAGAGCGTAATCCGCTCGCCATTCACCGCGGCGAGGGCCACCTGCTGCGCATCGATTGGCAGATCATCCGCAGTCTGGTGGTCAAGGGCATTCCGATGGGACTGCAGATGATCGTGCTCTCCTCGAGCATGGTGCTGTTTTTGCGGGTGGTGAATCGCTTTGGTTCCGATACTGCTGCCGCCTTTGCCGCCGACATGCAACTTTGGACCTACGTGCAAATGCCGGCGCTGGCCTTGGGCGCTGCCGTCTCTTCGATGGCAGCACAAAATATTGGTGCCAAGCAGTGGCATCGGGTAGCCGATATTGCCAAGTACGGCGTGCTCTTCAATTTGCTGCTCACCGGGACACCGGTGCTGCTCATCTATCTCGGCGAGGGACTCGCGATCAGCGTTTTCCTGCCGGCCCACAGTCCCGCGCTCGATATCGCGGTCCACATGAACCACATTATTCTTTGGTCGTATCCGCTCTTCGGCATCTCCATGGTGCTCTCGGGAGTGGTGCGGGCAGCGGGTGCTGTGATGGCACCGCTCTTTATTTTGCTGATCTCGCTGCTCATCGTGCGGACGCCGCTCGCCGAGTACGGCTACGCGCAGTGGGGTGCTGACGGTGTTTGGTGGAGCTTCTCGATCTCGGCGATCGTGGCCGCCCTGTTGTCGGCGACCTATTACCTCGCGGGCTCCTGGCGCTCGGCGTCGATGCGGGTCGGCGCCTCGGCCTGAGTCGATACTGAGGCGGGGGTCAGCGTCGAGCCTGCAGCCATTGACGCCTCCTGCGGAAACCGGTCCTGCAGCAGCCCCCAATATTGCTGCACGCGATCGACGAGCATTCTCGTCTCGAAGCCGCGCGCGTAGCCGTTCTTCATTTGCAGATACCAGAATTCTTCGGAGAGCAGCGTCAGGCGTTCGCGAACGTCGATCCAGGCGTCGCTATTGCCACCCTGTCGCGCGGTGAGCACTCGTGCATCTTCGAGATGTCCGTAGCCCATGTTGTATGAGGCAATTGCAATCCATAGCCGGTCGGGATGGCGAATGCGCGCCGGCACGGTGTCGTGCAGTTGTGCGAGGTAACGCGCGCCGGTGAGGATGCTTTCGCGTTCGTCAAAAGGATTGACCATGCCGAGAGATCGCCCCGTGCGCGGCATCAGCATCATCAGCCCCTGGGCGCCAAAGGGCGAAACCGCTTTCGCGTCCCACATCGACTCCTGATAGCCGAGCGCTGCCAGCAAGCGCCAATCGAGACCCGTGAGTTCCGCGGCTTCTTCGAAGTGCGGGCGCAGCTCGGGCAGTCGAGTCTCGATGTCGATGGCGAGTTGTTCGGAGTTGGCACGCGGCAGTGCAGCGGGACGCGTCAGTCTTTCGATTTCGAGCGTGGGCTCGACGGGGGCCTCGCGCGTGCGTCCGAGAAATTCATTGACCACCTTCAGCAGGTCGCGGCCGTCACGTCGTACCATCCAGTGCAATTCGCGTCGCTGCGGCAAGGCGAAGGCGACATCGACCGAAGGGTGCAGAACACGCGCCGCCGCGAATTCGCGTCCGTCCATCAGCGTGAGGTCGGTCCTGCCGGAGGCGACGAGTTCCAGCGGTTCGCGTCCCACATTGCGCGGAATCACCGTGTAGCGAATCTTTGTCGAGATTTTTTTCCGCTGATTTTCAAGCCAGGCAAGTTCGGCGCTGTCCTCGAGCACCACGGCGCTCAGCTTCGCGATGTCGCTCGGAGTCCGGGGTCGTGGCTTGCTTTTGTCATAAACCCAGAACAGAGGCGATTCGGAGTAGGGCGCGGAGACCAACGCCACCTTTTGCCAGCGTGCGTGATCGCCAAGTTGTGCGGCGGCGATATCGGCCCGTCCCTCATCGATCGACCGGCGCAGGCCTGCCCGATCGGCCTCGACGACCAAAGTGAGCTTCACTCCGAGCTCGGCCGCAAACTTTTCGGCGAGGACATGTTCCGCGCCCAAAGGGCCCTCAGGCCCGATGTAGTAGGTCGTCGGCCCATTGAGCGTGGCGACCCGCAGTTCGCCTCTCGAGCGAATCTCTTCGAGGGCGTCGGCACCGAGGCCGCAGCTGCCGAGCAGCAACAGCACGGCGAGGCAGCCGAGTCTCCAAACCAGCCGCCAGCAGGCTCGGCGCCCGGACCGGTACATGACTGTCCTCGAGTGGCCCATGTCGGCTAGAATAGCCGGCTCCGGAGAGGTACCGAAGCGGTCATAACGGCGCCGACTCGAAATCGGATGGTCGGTTAACCCCGGCACGTGAGTTCGAATCTCACCCTCTCCGCCATTTTTTCTTCCCGAGCCATGCCCGCCAATCACATCTACAAAGTCATGTTCGCCAACCAAGGCAAGATCTACGAGGTCTATGCCCGCAAGGTGAGCCACGGCAACCTGTTCGGTTTCATCGAGATCGAAGAACTCGTTTTCGGGGAGCGTTCGTCGGTCGTGCTCGACCCCGGCGAAGAGCGCATCAAGTCCGAGTTCGAAGGCGTCAAGCGCAGCTATCTGCCGCTGCACTCGGTGCTGCGCATCGACGAGGTGAAGAAGCAGGGCGTCAGCAAAATCAGCGCGCTCGAGGGTTCGAACGTCGCGCAGTTCCCCATGCCTCTGTACACGCCGCCCTCGGGCGACGGCGTCAAGAAATAGGCCGCCGCCCCGCATGCTCGTTCGCGGCGCCCCCGCGCTCTCCGGCTTCCGCATCAAAAAATTGCTCGCGCGTCTGCGCGAGGTGAATCCCGCTGTCGACTCGATCGACAGTCGCTACGTTCATTTCATTGACTGCGAGCGCGACCTCGATGCGCTCGAGATCCGCACGCTCGAGTCTTTGTTGCGATACGGTCCGCGTTCAGTGGCCGCCGAGGGCTCCGCGACCCACGCGCTTTGGGTGGTTCCGCGTCCCGGAACCATTTCACCGTGGTCCAGCAAAGCCACCGACATTGCCCGTGTCTGCGGACTCGTTGGCGTACGGCGCATCGAGCGCGGCATCGAATATCGTATCGTCAGTCGAGTGACTCTCGATGCGGCGGCGCTGCGCACGCTCGCGCCGCTGTTGCATGACCGCATGACCGAAGTTGTACTCGATGATGTCGCACAGGCGACAGCATTGTTCGGCGCCGAGGCGCCCCGCGCGTTGCGACGAATTTCGCTTGAGAGTGGCCGGGCGGCCCTCGAGGCGGCCAACAAAGAATTGGGTCTCGCGCTCTCGGCCGACGAGATCGATTATTTGCTCGAGGCGTTCCGGGCGCTCGGTCGCGATCCCAGTGACGTCGAGCTCATGATGTTCGCGCAGGCCAACTCGGAGCATTGCCGTCACAAGATCTTCAATGCCGAGTGGATCATCGACGGCGAGCCACAGAAAAAGTCCTTGTTTGCGATGATCCGCAACACCCATGCGCAAGCGCCGCAGGGCGTGCTCAGTGCATATCGTGATAACGCGGCCGTCATCGAAGGTGTGAGCGCAGGACGCCGCTGGTTCCCTGACTCGACGACGGGGGTCTATGGCGCCACGGTCGAGCCGATCGACATCCTCATGAAGGTCGAGACACACAATCACCCGACTGCAATCTCGCCATTTCCCGGCGCGTCGACCGGCTCGGGCGGTGAGATCCGCGATGAGGGTGCGACGGGTATCGGCGCCAAACCCAAGGCGGGACTCGTCGGGTTTTCGGTGTCGCATCTGCGTATCCCGGGGTTCGAGCAGCCTTGGGAGTCGCTCCCGGGCAAGCCCGCCCCAGGCAAGCCGCAGCGGATCGCCTCTGCGCTCGAGATCATGCTCGAGGGGCCGATCGGCGCGGCGGCGTTCAACAATGAATTCGGACGACCGAGCATCAACGGTTATTTCCGCACGCTCGAAATTCAGGCGCCAGGCGATTCGTCGTCGCGTCACCGCGGCTACCACAAACCGATCATGATCGCGGGCGGACTCGGCAACGTGCGGCGTCAGCATGTCGAAAAGTGCGACTGCCCACCCGGTGCAAAGATTGTGGTGTTGGGTGGCCCATCAATGCTCATTGGTCTGGGCGGTGGCGCGGCTTCTTCGGTGGGTGCCGGTACCTCTTCTGCAGATCTCGATTTCGCTTCGGTGCAGCGCGGCAACCCCGAGATGCAGCGTCGTGCCCAGGAAGTCATCGATCGTTGTTGGGAGCGCGGTGAAGCGAACCCGATTTTATTGATCCACGATGTGGGCGCAGGCGGTCTCTCGAATGCTGTCCCCGAGGCCGTGGCTCACAGTGGTCGGGGCGCTGTGGTTGATCTGCGTGCGATCGCGAGCGATGAGCCCGGCATGTCGCCGATGGAGCTCTGGTGCAACGAGTCGCAGGAGCGATACGTGCTCGTGGTGGCCGCTGCGCGTCTGCAGGAATTCGCGGCACTTTGCACGCGCGAGCGCTGTCCGCATGCCGTGATCGGCACCCTCGTCGATGACGGTCGTCTGCTCGTGCAAGATTCTTTGCTCGGCGACACGCCCGTCGACATGCCGCTCGAGGTGCTGCTCGGCAAACCGCCGAAGATGCTGCGTGACGTACAGAGTGTGGCGCCGAAAGGTCGCGCGTTCGGCGTCACCACCATCGATCCGCGTGAGGCGCTGCGGCGCGTGCTGCGCTTTCCCGCGGTCGCCGACAAGACTTTTTTGGTGACGATCGGCGATCGCACTGTCGGTGGCATGATTTCTCGTGATCAGATGGTGGGTCCTTGGCAGGTGCCCGTCGCCGACTGCGGCGTGACCACCGCCGATTATTTTGGTCACGCCGGAGAGGCGCTGGCCATGGGCGAGCGGACGCCGGTCGCCATACTCGATGCTTGCGCTGCGGCGCGTCTCGCCGTGACCGAATCCATCACCAACATTTTGGCGGCCGATGTCCGTCGGCTCGGTGACATTCGGCTCTCTGCCAACTGGATGGCCGCCTGTGGCGAACCCGGCGAAGATGCCGCCCTGTATGCGGCGGTGCGCACCGTCGGTGAGGAACTTTGTCCGGAGCTCGGTATCGCCATTCCGGTAGGCAAAGATTCGCTGTCCATGCGTACGGCCTGGCAAGACAGCACGGCAGGAGAGGCCGCATCGGCTGCCGAGACCAGGTCGGTCGTCGCCCCTGTTTCTTTGATTGTCTCCGCCTTCGCACCCGTACACGATGTTCGACGGTGTTGGACGCCGCAGCTGCGTACCGATCGCGGTTATACCTCGCTCATTTTCATTGATCTCGGGCAGGGCAAAAACCGTATTGGTGGTTCGGTGCTGACGCAGGTCTATGGCGGTCTCGGTTCGACGCCCGCTGACCTCGATGATCCGCAGTTGCTCAAGGGGCTGGCTGCTGCGCTCGCCGAGTTGCGCGATCTTGACGCCGTGCTCGCTTATCACGATCGTTCCGACGGCGGCTTGGCGGTGACGCTGGTCGAGATGGCCTTTGCGGGTCACTGTGGGCTCGAGGTCAATATCGGCGAAAAAGATTCAAGCTTGCTGGCCAATAAGGCTGCGGCGCTCGCCGCACTCTTCGCCGAAGAGCCGGGCGTGGTGTTGCAGGTACACACCGAAAACTGCGCCGAGGTACTCAGCGTGCTCTTCCGCCATGGTGTCGGTCACTGCAGTGCGGTGATCGGGCGCGTCGAGCCCAAGTCCGATCGCATTCGGATCACAGCCGGCAAATTGGTCGTCGAAGAGTCCTGGGAGAGTCTCAAGCGCGAATGGTCGGAGACCAGCTATCGCATGCGAGCGCTGCGCGACGATCCGGACTGCGCTGCCGAAGAATTTGCTGCGGCGACCGCGCTGGCCTCGCCACCGTTGCTGTCGGTGCTGAGCTTCGATGCCGACGAAGACATCACCGCGCCCTTCGTGCAGCGTGGGGCGCGACCGCGGATTGCGATCCTGCGCGAACAAGGCGTCAACAGCGAGTCCGAGATGGCTGCGGTCTTCGATCGCGCCGGTTTCGAGACCCACGATGTCCACATGACCGATCTCATCGGCGGGCACAGGAACCTTCGAGACTTCAAGGGCCTCGTGGCCTGCGGCGGGTTTTCTTACGGCGATGTGCTCGGCGCAGGGGAGGGTTGGGCCAAGTCCATTCTCTTCAACCCGGCAATGCGCGATGCCTTTGCCGAATTCTTTGCACGCAGCGAAAACTTTGCGCTCGGCATCTGCAACGGTTGCCAGATGATGGCGCAACTCGCACCCATCATTCCGGGTGCCACGCATTGGCCGCGCTTCGTGCGCAATCGCGTTGAACAATTCGAGGGACGTGCCACCCTCGTCGAGGTGGTCCGTAGCCCCTCCATTTTCTTTGCCGGCATGACAGGTTCGGTGCTGCCGATCGCCGTGTCGCACGGCGAGGGCCGAGCCGAATTCCTCGATGTGGCGCAGTCCGCGATCTGCGAGTCTTCGGGCACAGTGGGACTGCGCTATGTCACTCGCGCCGGCGAGATCGCCACACAATACCCCGCCAATCCGAACGGCTCGCCGAATGGTCTGGCGGCGCTC
>JBJTAV010000086.1:0-24450 GCA_046091005.1 Gammaproteobacteria bacterium
CTGATAACTGCCGTAGGCGTCGAACAGCTTGCCGGTGATCCAGCTGCCAAGACCCACGCCGATCGACTCCATGAAGCTGATCGACCCATTGATGCGACCGATCTCGCGCAAGCCGAAATTATTGACGGCCAGCATGTTGTAGAGCGTGAACAGGCCGCCCCAGCCGAGGCCGATCACCACCGCCGAGATCACCACCCATTCGCGCTTCATGCTCGCGAGCCCGACGAGGCCGACGAACATGATCACGAGGCAGGCCATGAATACTTTGTGGCGATCGATGCGATCTGCGATGGCGCCGTTGGCGAGCTTGGCGACCATGGCAACAAGGCTGAACAGAAAGAGCTGCAGGCCCGCTTCTTTGAGCGTGAAGCCGAATCCCTTGTTGAGATGCAGCACGTAGTGCTGCACGAACGAGAAGATCGCGTAGTAACTCAGGAAGCCCGACAAACCGATCGCCCAAAACGTGCGGGTGCGGATCGCCTGCTGGAAGGTCAGTCCGTGCTGTTTGAGATCGCCCAGTGCTTCGTTTTGCCCTACGGCCTTGTAGCCCGCCTGAGCAGGCGTGCCGCGAATGACCAGCACGATCAAAAAAAGCAGGATCACCGGCATCAGCGCGTTGTAGAGATACGCCTGTCGCCAGCCGAAGGCTTCGATCAGGTAGGGGTTTACGAAGGGCAACACGGCGCTGCCGAGGCTGGTGCCGACGAGCGCGATGCCAATGGCCAGCCCGCGATATTTCACAAACCAGCTCGAGACCAGGTAGATGACCGTCATCGAACCCGCCGTCGACAGGGCGAGCGAGAACATCAGGTGAATGAGATAGACCTGCTTGAGGGCAACGCCCATCCAGTTCTCGACGTACAGCCAGAGCCCGAACGCCGCCAGCGCTAGCGCGATGAGGATCGCTGCCGTTCGACCGAGCCCGGGCGCGAGCGACCCGAGCGCCACCACCACGACTCCCGCGAGCCCGAGCGCCGTCACCACGGCGATGGCTTCGATCACCGGGACCGGGCCACCGTTGGCGATCATGCTGTAGCCGACATAGCCGAGCGTGAGCAGACCGCAGCCGGTCATCAACAAATAACGTGGATTGACCCGATCGATGAGGATGCCGACGAAGGGCGAGATCGTTGCGGTGAGTGCAAAGTTCAGGAAGTCGCGGAATTTGAAATCGCCGCGCGACCAACCGAATTCATCGAGCAGCGACGGATCGAAGATGGTAATGCCGGTGGCGGTCATGCCGTTCGACAAGAAGAGCGCGAGCATGCCCATGACGGCTACGGCCCATGGGTAGTATTTGGGCGCTTCGCGCCCGACGTTTTGCTGGTTCATGATGCGACGCCCCCTGCGATCGACCCTTTTGATCGATGATACACGGCACACCCTCGCCAGCGCTGCGATCGTGCCAAAATGCAGGGCATGAGCCCGTACTCGAATGCCGGGCTGCGCGCCCTCGATCTCGCGCACGTCTGGCACCCCTGCACCCAAATGAAGGACCACGAGTCAACCATGCCGCTCGTGCCCATCCGCTCGGGTGCAGGTGTCTGGCTCGAAGATCACGATGGACATCGCTACCTCGATGCGATCAGCTCGTGGTGGGTCAATCTGTGGGGCCATGCCCATCCGCGCATCAATGCAGCCGTGCAGGAGCAACTGCAGCGTTTGCCGCATGTGATGTTTGCAGGCTTCACCCACGAACCGGCGGCACGCCTCGCTGCAGAACTCACGGCGCTGGCGCCAACGGGTCTCAGCCGCTGTTTCTTTGCTGATAGCGGCTCGGCCTCGATCGAGGTCGCAGTGAAGATGAGTTTTCACTACTGGCAGAACGTCGGCCGTGCGGGCAAGACGCGCTTCGTCACGCTCGCCAACAGCTATCACGGCGAAACTTTGGGCGCGCTCGCTGTCGGTAGTGTCGAACTCTACAAGGCGATCTACCGCCCGCTGCTCATGGATGTCATCACCGTGGCATCGCCGGATGCCTCGAGCGGCGAACCGGGCGAGACGGCAGCCGATATCGCGAGGCGGCGTGCGGCAGAGTTCGAGGCCATGCTCGCCGCGCAGGCCGACAGTATCGCCGCGGTGATCCTCGAACCGCTCGTGCAGTGCGCCGGTAACATGCGCATGCACGATCCACTTTATCTGCGGCTCGTGCGCGAGGCCTGCGATCGTCATGAGGTGCATTTGATCGCGGATGAAATCGCCGTGGGTTTTGGTCGCACGGGTACGCTCTTCGCCTGTGAGCAAGCCGGTATCACGCCTGATTTTCTTTGTTTGTCGAAGGGACTCACGGCAGGCTATCTGCCGATGTCGGTGGTACTGACTCGCGAGTCGATTTATGCGGCTTTTTATGATGAATACGTGAAGCTCAACGCGTTTCTGCACTCCCATAGTTACTCCGGAAATCCGCTGGCCTGCGCAGCGGCACTGGCTTCGCTCGAGTTGTTTCGCGAGTGCGATGCGCTGGTCGCCAACAAGGCGCTGGCAGCGCATCTCGGCGCGGCTACGCGCAGGGCCTTTGCTGACCATCCGAACGTCGCAGAGATCCGGCGGTGCGGCATGATCGTTGCCGTGGAATTCGTGCGCGATCGGCAAGCGCGACGCAGCTTCGACTGGCGCGAACGACGACATTTGCACATCTATCGGCACGCGCTGCAACGCGGCGTATTACTGCGCCCTTTGGGCAACGTCATTTATTTCATGCCGCCCTACGTGATCACCCCCGACGAGATCGATCTGATGGTCACCGTCGCGCGCGAGGGGCTCGACATCGCGGTGAACGCTGCGACATGAGGGATATTCGCGTTTACATCGAAGCGCCGCTCGACAGTGGACTGGCAAGCGCACTGGCGAGTGGACGCAAGCTCGCTCTGCCTGCGCAGGCCGCGCAGCATGTGATCAAAGTTTTGCGTCTGCGCAGTGGCGCCGAGATGACGATCTTTGATGGGCAGGGCGGCGAATATCGCGCCCGACTCGAGCTTGCCGGTCGCGGCGAGGCGTGGGTCGAGCTTCATGAACATCTGCCTCTCGAGCGCGAGTCGCCACTGCAGATCACGCTGCTGCAGGGCTTGGCGCGCGGCGAGCGCATGGACTGGGTCATGCAGAAAGCGACCGAGCTCGGCGTGCAACGCATCGTGCCGGTCAGCACGGCGCGCAGCGTGGTGCAACTCGATGCCGACCGGGGCGACAAGCGCAGCGCTCATTGGCGAGCAGTCGCCGCAGCGGCCTGCGAGCAATGTGGCCGCAATAGGCTGCCGACCATCGACCCGCCCCTGAAGCTTGCCGCGGCATTACAGGCCGTCACCACCCCGGCGCTGCGCCTAGTGCTGAATCCGGAGTCGACGGTGACGTTGGGGGCAGCGCTCGCGTCGCACGCGGCGGTCGCGCCGTACGCAGCGCTCACGTCACACGCGGCGGTCGCGGCGAACCAGCCTATTGCTCTGCTCGTGGGGCCCGAGGGAGGCCTCGACGACGACGAGCTGGAACTCGCCGAGCGCAGCGGCTTTCGGGGCGTTCGGCTCGGGCCGCGGATTCTTCGGACCGAAACTGCGGGGATTGCGGCGCTCGCCGCACTACAATGTCTCGCAGGAGATTTGGCATGACTTCCCGACCGACACTCGCTGTAGTGATGGATCCGATCGCGGATATCAAGTTCGCGAAGGACTCGACGCTGGCAATGCTTTGGGCTGCTGCAGCCGACGGCTTCGACCTGCTTTATTTCGAGCTGGGTGATCTCTGGCTGCGCGACGGCGTCGCCTGCGGTCGCGCACGTCCGCTCAAAGTATTCAAAGATCCGTCGAATTGGCATGAGCTTGGCGAGCCGAAGACGGTTCGTCTTGGTGACATCGATGTCATCCTGATGCGCAAGGACCCGCCCTTCGACACCGAATATCTCTACAGCACCTATATTCTCGAGCGCGCCGAGGATCAGGGCGCGATGGTGGTCAATCGACCGCGCGGGTTGCGCGACATGAACGAAAAGGTCTACACGGCCTGGTTCCCGCAGTGCTGCGCGGCCACACTGATCACCCGCAACATGTCCGACATGCACGCTTTCCTCGGCGAGCACGACAAGATCGTCTGCAAACCCCTGCATGGCATGGGTGGTCGCTCCATTTTCGTGATCGAGCGCGGCGATAAAAACGCCAACGTCATCTTTGAAACGCTCACCGATTACGGCGCGAACTTCGCAATCGTGCAGCGCTACCTGCCGGAGATTGTCACCGGCGGCGATTCACGCGTGCTGTTGGTGGATGGCGAGCCCATGCCGTTCGCGCTCGCACGCATTCCGAGCAGCAGTGATAATCGCGGCAATCTTGCTGCTGGCGCCACCGGCGTTGGTCGTCCACTGACCGAGCGCGACCGTTTTCTGGCGGCACAGATTGGTCCGCGACTCGCCGAGCAAGGCATGCTGTTCGTCGGTCTCGATGTGATCGGCGATTACGTCACCGAAATCAACGTCACGAGCCCAACTGGCATCCGCGAACTCGACAAGCAATTCGGTATCGATATCGCAGGTGCGCTGATCGCCTCCATCCGCCGCCGTCTCGAATCAACCGATCGCGGGGCTGCAAACCGAGGGACATCAAAATAATGAGCGACGGCAGCAGCCTGACGAACCAGTTGCTCGTGGCAATGCCTTCGCTCGCGGATCCCGAGTTTTCCCAAACGGTGACGCTGGTCTGCGAACACAGCCGCGAGCGCGGCGCCTTGGGCATCGTGATCAACAAGCCGATTTCGATGACGCTCGGCGAAATCTTTGATCAGATGAAGCTCGAAACGAGCGATGCCGAGCTCGCTGCCCGTAGCGTGCTGCGCGGCGGCCCCGTGCATCGCGACCGGGGTTTCGTGCTGCACAGGCCAGGCGGTCGCTGGGATTCTTCGCACGCCGTGTCCGAGCAAATCCACGTCACCACCTCGCGCGATATTCTCGCGGCGATGGCCCGCGGCGACGGACCGCCCGACGCGTTCATCGCGCTCGGCTATGCGGGCTGGGAGGTCGGGCAGCTCGAACAGGAGATGCGCGACAATGCCTGGATCTCGTTGCCGGTCGATGAGCGCATTGTCTTCGGTATGCCTTTCGAAGACCGCTGGCATGCCGTATGGCGTCAACTTGGCATTGATATCGGTCGCATGAGTCATGTCGCAGGGCACGCCTGAGTCGGGATTTCGTATCCCCGAGGTCGTGTTGGCCTTCGATTTCGGGATGCGGCGAATCGGCATCGCGGTCGGCGATACGCTGACCCGTACGGCGCGTCCCCTCATTGCGCTGTCGCGCAGCGGTCCCGTGATCAGCGAGACCGAATGGCGGGCGTTAGAGGCTGAGGCCATCAAAACCGGCGCGCGGCAACTCGTCGTCGGCTGCCCATATAATGTGGATGGGTCACCGAGCGTGATGACCGAGCGCGCAACGGCCTTCGCCAAAGCGCTCGGTAGCAGACTCAAGCTGCCCGTGCACATGGTCGATGAGCGCTACTCCTCGCTCGAAGCCGAGGCGGCGCTGCGCGATCGGCGCAGTGCTGGCGAACGCAAGCGCTACGACCGGGCCGCGATCGACAGCGCAGCGGCGACCGTGATTCTCGAACGCTGGCTGGGCGGCGAATGACGCTGCGGGCCGACACTGCAGGACGCAAACGCTGAACATGGCCAACACCACTCCATCGCCCGCTCCGCAACTGCGCGCAGACGGCTCCTTGCGTCACCTGCTCACGCTTGATGGAATACCGAAGCCCCTGCTGTCGCGACTGCTCGAACGTGCCCAACATTTTTCGACTCCCCCAACGGTGCCAGCGGCGCGCAGTACCGCGTTGGCCGGCAAAACGGTGGCCGTGCTGTTTGCCGAACCCTCGACCCGTACGCGCGTGTCTTTTGAGCTCGCTGCGCGTCGGCTCGGCGCCGACGTGGTCAACATCGAAGTGCAGTTGTCGTCGCGGCTCAAAGGTGAGAGCGTGCTCGATACCGTTGCCACGCTCGAGTCGATGCAAGTCGACGCCTTCGTGCTGCGCGACGCCGACGCCTCGGTGCCCGATCTCGTCGCGAGACATGTCGATGATCGAGTCAGCGTGCTGTCGGGGGGCGCCGGCGGGTACTCCCATCCGACGCAGGGCCTGCTCGATGCCCTCACCGTGCGCCAACACAAAGGGCGTCTCGAGGGTTTGCGCATCGCTATCGTCGGCGACATTCGCCATTCACGCGTCGCGCGCTCGGCTTGGCAAGCCTTCGCAGCCTTCGGTGCGGGCGAAATTCGTATCGTCGCACCCACTGGGCTCATGCCCGACGCCCAGGAATTTGCGGGTTGTCTGCGGCATGGCTCGCTCGAATCGGGTATCGCCGACTGCGATGTGGTGATGATGTTGCGCATCCAAAAGGAACGCATGAGTGCGGCTGCCATCCCCGATGAAGCCAGTTACTTCGCCGAATGGGGGCTCACGCAGCAGCGGCTGCGCGGCGCGCGCAGCGATGCCATCGTCATGCATCCGCAGCCGATGAATCGGGGTGTGGAGATCGCCTCGGATGTCGCCGACGGTCCGCAATCGGTGATCCGCGATCAGGTTCGCAACGGCGTCGCCGTGCGCATGGCCGTGCTCGAAGAAACTTTGAGCGGAGTGCATTCATGACTGTCATGAACCACCCTGCCCATCGCGGCAGTATCTGCCTCGAAGACGGCAAGATCCTCGCGCAGCAGGCGTTTGCGGGCGAGCAGTACATCGTGCGCATCGAGGCCCCGAAGTGCGCGGCGCGCGCGCAGCCCGGGAGCTTTGCGCATCTGACCGTCGACGATGACATCCCGATGCGGCGGCCACTGTCGATCATGCGCGTCGATGCGCATGCAGGCTGGATCGAAATCCTCTACAAAATAGTTGGCCCCGGTCTCGCGGCACTCGCACGGCGGCGCGTTGGCGATGTGCTCTCGGTGCTCGGGCCTATCGGGCGTGGCTTCGAGCCTACGCCCGCCAAACCTAGACCGCTGTTGATCGGTGGCGGGGTCGGCATTCCACCCATGGTGTTTCTTGCCGAGGCACTCAGCACCGACGCGCGCGCGCCTTGGCAGCCGCTCGTATTGATGGGCTCGGAAATTCCGTTCCCGTTTCAGAGTCGGCCCTCGACGATTTTGGTGCCCGGCATTCCTCCCGGCGTAATCGCTGCCATGCCGCTACTCGATGCTTGGAGCATTCCCTCAAGGCTCGCAAGTCGCAGCGGATTTCCCGGCTGTTTCGATGGCTTCGTCACTGAGCTTGCTGCAGTCTGGCTCGAATCACTGGATGCTGCAGCCCGCGCCGAAGTCGAAATCTTTGCCTGCGGGCCAACACCGATGCTCGAGGCTACGGCAAAGCTTGCCGCACGCTTTGGTCTGCCCTGTCAGGTGTCGCTCGAAGAATTCATGGCCTGCGCCGTCGGCGGATGCGCTGGCTGCGCAGTACGCGTAAAAACGGCGACGGGCCCGGCAATGAAACGTGTCTGCGTCGACGGCCCTGTATTCGACGGTTACACCGTCTTCGACGTGTGAGCGCTTTGGCGCCGTGAGCACGGCTGCAGCCTCGCCCGCGGAACGGTTGGCCTCGGTCCGCGCGCGGATCGCCGCGGCCGCTGCGCAGGCGGGTCGCAGCAATGAATCGATCACGCTCATTGGCGTCAGCAAGCTGCAAACGGCCGCTGCGGTCGCCGCCCTCGCCGATCTTGGCCAAAAAGATTTCGGCGAAAACTATCTGCAAGAGGGCCTCGAAAAAATCGCAGCGCTGCGCAGTTGTACACTGACTTGGCATTTCATTGGTCAGCTGCAAGCCAACAAGACTCGTCCGGTCGCCGAAAATTTTGACTGGGTACATACCGTCGATCGATTGAAGATCGCCAGCAGACTCTCGGAACAACGCCCCTTCCACGCGCCGCCGCTCTCGGTGTGCGTGCAGGTCAAATTGGGCGATGAGACAACCAAGGGCGGCGTGCTGCCCGCCGAGCTGCCCGCGCTGCTCGATGACATTGCCAAACTGCCCCGCCTGCGATTGCGCGGGCTCATGGCCCTGCCACCCGCTGAATCGACCCTGGCCCGCCAACGCTACTGGTTCGCCGAATTGCGACGGCTCTTCGAGGCTGCGCGGCAGAGCCGCCCGACTTTGGACACCCTGTCGATGGGCATGAGCAGTGATCTCGAGGCTGCAATCCTCGAGGGCGCCACCCATGTGCGGATCGGCACCGCGCTCTTTGGCGAGCGACTACAATCGTCCGCATGACAGCACCCGATCTCGGCAGAGGCATCGGTTTTCTGGGCGGCGGCAACATGGGCCGTGCGCTCATCGCGGGCTTGCTGCGCGCAGGTACACACCCTGCGCTGATCCGCGTGATCGAGTCACATCAAGCGACTGCGCAAGCACTCGCTGCCGATTTCGGCGTTGAAACTTCGGCGGATGCGAACGCTATCTGCAGTCGCATCGATACCTTGGTGCTCGCCGTAAAACCCCAAGACATGGCTCGCGCACTGCAGCCGCTGCGCGCGCTCCTTGAGCGTGAGCGTCCGCTCGTCATCTCGGTCGCGGCCGGACTTTCTGCTCAGCAGTTGCAGCACTGGTGCGGCGCTGTGGTCCCCGTCATTCGCGCGATGCCCAATCGCCCAGCACTCGAGGGCGCGGGTGCGACGGGTCTGTTCGCGCCTGCCGAAGTTGCCACCACCCTACGCGAGCGCGCTGCGGCCATTCTGGGCGCTGCGGGCATCGTCGTCTGGGTTGATGACGAATCACTGATGGACGTAGTCACCGCCGTGTCGGGCAGCGGTCCCGCCTATTTTTTCCGCTTCGCCGAAGCGCTCGCGGCGGCGGGTACCGCCGCGGGTCTTTCGCGCGCGGCGGCCACCGAACTCGCCCGCGCTACGCTGCAGGGCGCGGGGCGCATGGCCGAGCCGGGCGCCGATCTTGCAGCCCTGCGTGAATCAGTCACCTCAAAAGGTGGCACCACTGCCGCGGCGCTGGCATCTTTCAGCGATCAGGATCTGGAGCGCGTCGTCGCTGCGGCCGTGTCAGCCGCAGTGCGTCGCGGCCGCGAACTCGCGAGCCAAGCTGCCGCAGGAGGCTGACGGTGCATCAGGTTGTGTTGTTTTTGGCTGAAACGTTCTTCTCGCTGCTGCTCTACGTATTTCTGCTGCGGCTGATGCTGCAGTGGGCGCGAGCGAACTTCCGCAACCCCATCGCTGAATCGATGGTGCGTTTGAGCAACTGGCTGATCATGCCCTTGCGACGGGTATTGCCTCCCGTCGGGCGGATCGACACGGCCTCGGTGGTTGCTGTTTATGCCATCGCGCTGGTGCAAACCGCTGCACTCAGCGTGATTCTCGTCGGCACACTGCCCGATGCACTGCCTTGGCTGCTGGCAGCTGCCATCGAACTGCTGCGCTCGGCGTTGTGGCTCTATTTCTGGGCGATTTTCATCTACGCGCTCGCTTCGATGATCGCGCCCGGAGTGCGTTCGCCTCTGCAGGACTTGCTCGAGTCGTTGTGCGAACCGGTGCTCGAGCGCATTCGCAGTGCCGTGCCTGCGATTGGTGGACTCGATCTGTCGCCGATGTGGGCCGGCATCATCATTCAGGTGTTGCTGATCCTCATCCGCTGATCTTCAGCGCAACACAGTGCAATGTGTGCGGTGCTGCTGCAGTGCAAAAAAAAACCTGTTTTTCCCACGAAATTCGGCGAAAAGTGTTTGCTACTGAACGCGCGTGTGTTATTTTTCCGGGCGTTTCGCAATGCGCAAATAAGCGCAAAAACCATAAATTCAGGAGTATTCCAAGATGGCGAAAAAGGGTGGTCCTCCGACCAAGTCGGATATCCTCAACCAGATCGCGAAGGAAACGTCCCTGTCACGCAAGAACGTGTCAGCGGTGTTCGAGTCCCTCAACGGCGTGATCAAGAAGAGCCTGCGCGCGAACGGTCTGTTCACGCTGCCTGGTCTTGCCAAGTTGAAGGTCGTCAAGAAGCCCGCCACCAAGGCGCGTGAAGGCATCAACCCCTTCACTGGCGAGAAGATGATGTTCAAGGCGAAGCCGGCCTCGAAGAAGGTCCGTGCGATGCCGCTCAAGAACCTGAAGAACATGGTCAACTGATCATCTCTTCAAAAAGAGCTTGAAAAAAGGCCCGGGACGCACAGCGCCCCGGGCCTTTTTCGTTTCGCAAACGAGTAATCAGTCGGGCTTGGGTCCCTTCTGCATGCGCTGCTGCATGCGCTCACGCATGTTGTCAGCCTTGCCACGCTGTTCAGGCGTCAGCACCTGCCAAACCTTGCTGCGCAAGTCAGCGCTCTGCTGTGCAAGGCGCGTACTCATCTCGCCGATTTTTTTGGCGGCTGCCGCACTGTCGCTCGCGTACTTGGCATCCGACGGGTTCAATTCACGCAGGCGTCGTGATTCAGCGCCCATCTCACGTGCAACCTTACGCATCTCCGGACGTACGGTCGCCATGATCTCGGTGATCTTGCCGAGCTGCTGCGGGGTGAGATCGAGCGACTTGACCATGCGCTCAACGGGCCGCGGATCGAGACCGAGCGCCTCGATGATGCCGCCGTGACCGCCACGCATGGGACGCATGCCGCCCGGACCTTCGTCACCGCGAATGATGATGCGCCGCATCTCGCGACGTTCCATGCCAGGGCCTTCCATGCCAGGCCCACCCATTCCGGGGCCACCCATGCCCGGAGCGGGCGGCGGAGGCGGAGGTATCTGGGCGAAGGCGACCGCCGAACCGACCAGGGCCAGCGCCGCCAGAACACTTCCGAATTTCATTGTCGTACTCCACGAAAAAGACTTAGGAGATAGTCGCCGATTTCGACATCCCGTGACCGACAAGTTTCCCAAAAGGTCTGCAAAGTTCTGCAAAGCGTGAGGGTCTGGGCTGACAAAACCGGTTGTTCGTCGCACCATCGCCGTCCATGTCCGCCGGAATATTGATCGTCGATGACGATCGGGACCTCGCTTCGATGCTCGCCGAATTCCTCGGTCACGAGGGCTTTCAGCTCGCCGCCGTTCCTGACGGTGGCAGCGCGCTGGAGTTGATCGCTGAGCGCCCCTTCGATCTCGTGATCCTCGATGTGATGCTGCCGGGCAGCAGCGGTTTCGATGTGCTGCGCGAAATCCGCCAAAGAAAGCCGCGCTTGCCGGTACTGATGTTGACGGCTCGCGGCGAGGCCATCGATCGAATTTTGGGCCTCGAACTCGGTGCCGATGATTACCTGCCGAAACCTTTCGATCCTCGCGAGCTTGCTGCACGCGTTCGCGCAATCTTGCGACGTGCGGCTGCAAGCGGTGACAACGCCACGGGCATAGCCAGCCCGGAAAGCCTGGACATCGGTGTCTTGAAGATCGATCTCCGACGGCGTCGCGCCACCGTCGGCAGCACGGCGATCGACCTCACGGGCGCAGAATTTCGCGTGCTACAGCATCTAGCCGAATCGCTTGGGCAGCCAGTCGATCGACGACTGCTGACCGAGCGCGCGTTGGGGCGCAAACTCACGCTCTATGATCGCAGCATCGATACCCATGTCAGTAATCTGCGACGCAAGCTTGAGCGACAGGGGCGCAGCGGTGTCGAGATCCGCTCGGTCCGCGGCACAGGCTATGAGCTCATCGAGACCGACTCGGCCTGATCAAGCGCCGGGTAAATAAATGAGGCAGCTGGCAGCACGTATTTTCCTCGCATTCTTTGCAGCGCTTCTGCTGAGCGGGCTCGGCGCCATCGGCCTCACATCCTGGGTACTGTCCGAGCGACAACAAGCCGCCGACAAAGAATTGCTCGAGGCAGCGCAAACTGCCGCTGACGCACTCGCTATCGGTGGACGCGAGTCGCTGATCGACTGGGCCAGTAACCGCCGCGCTGATCGTACGCATCAGCTCGAGATCTTGCTGATCGACGAACTGGGTTCCGAGCTGCTCGGACGGAAAATCCCCGGTATCCCTCGCACCACGGCGAGCGAAGCCGATGAGGACTCGGACTACGACCTGCCTGCAGTGCTGCTCGATCTGCCGCAATCGACACCGACCCTCGTCAGTGCCGAGGGCGAACCCTTTCGATTGCTGCCTGTTCCCCGACGTACTGGCCTAGCTGCTTGGCGCGATGTTCCCCTGCAGTTACTGCTACTCGCGCTTTCGGTCACCGGACTCGTGAGTTGGCTGCTTGCGCGCTCGATCACGCGCCCGATACTCGCCTTGCAAAGGACCACGGAATCTTTGGCAGCTGGCGCACTCGATACGCGCGTGCCTGCCGAGGCGCGCGATCGCCTTGACGAAATCGGCAGGCTTGCGGTCTCGCTCGATGTGATGGCCGAACGACTCGACAGCCTGATCCGTGGTCAACGCCAATTGCTGCGCGATGTATCCCACGAAGTTCGCTCGCCACTCGCGCGCATTCGACTCGCCTCGGGCTTGATGGCACAGCGCGATCCCGCCGCAGCGGGCGCTGCAAGCCGCATCGATGACGAAGTCTCTCGCCTCGATGAACTGATCGACAAGATTCTGGATGTATCGCGACTGGAATCGGGTGCAGTCGTCTTCGATCGCGAGCCGATCGAGCTACGCAGTCTCATCGAAGGGATTCTCATCGATGCAAGTTTTGAAGCATCGCAGCTCGGCAAGACGGTGGAGAGCCAACTTGCGGGGAGAGCGCTGCATCTCATCGGTGACAGATATTGGATTTCAGCCGCGATCGAGAACGTGGTGCGCAATGCACTCAAGCATACGCCTGCAGGATCAAAGATTTCGATAGAGCTGAGGAGTGCGCAGGGAGAAGGTGGTACGCGTGGCGAGGCCGGTACTCGTGGCGAGGACGTCGCCATTCTCAGCGTGAGCGACACCGGACACGGCTTGGCGGAGCAGGAGCTCGGCCGAATCTTCGAGCCGTTTTTCCGTGGCAGCAAGGATGGCGACGGTCACGCCGCCTCGCCCCGTGCCGCCGGCTCGGGCTTGGGGCTCGCGATCGCGGCGCGAGTCGTCGAGGCCCACGGCGGCAAGATCGAGGCGATCAATCTGCGCGACATCGAGGGTGCTGCGCAGGGCTTGCGCATTATTCTCAAGTGGCCGCTTGGGGCAGCCCCTCTTGCACAGCCCCAAGTTGCAAACGCACCCTGAGGCCCGGGTCGGCGTTTTCGAGCACGAGTTTGCCGCGGTGCAGACGCGCGACGGCCGCAGCAATGGCAAGACCCAAACCCGAGCCAGGCTGGCGCGAGGGATGCTCGAGTCGCACAAAAGGTTTGACCGCTTGCTCGCGAGCATGTGCCGGGATGCCTGGTCCGCGATCTTCGACGATGATCTCCGGGCCCGCGTCACCTGCGCCGGGTCGTACCACGAGTTTGAGCGCTGAACCAATCGGCGCGTACTTGATGGCGTTCTCCAGCAAATTGCCCAGTGCCTGCGCGAGAATTTGTCGGTGGCCCACCACTTTCACCGGCAAGATCGAGCACTCGAGACGTTGTCCGCGCTCTTCGGCCAGCGGCTCAAGCAGGTCGACCATATCTTTGGCCAAGGTATCGAGCTCCAGCTCTTCCATGGAATCTCGCGACAACCCCGCTTCGGCACGAGCGAGATCGACGAGCGCGTTGAAAGTCTGCAGGGCCCGATTCACATCAGCCTCGGCGTCGTTGAGCAGTTGTTCGCGCACGGCCTCGCTGTCGGCAACACGCGCTGCCGCGATCGACCGTCGCATGCGCATCAGCGGTGTTCGCAGATCGTGGGCGAGACTCTCGGTGACCGTTCGCATACCGGTGACCAGCGCTTCGTTCTGGTCAAGCATTTCATTGAAAGTCACAGTCAGCGCACCCATGGCGTCGAGGCGCTGCTGAGCCGGTGCACGCGCCGCCATCTGTCCGCGCATGATTTGGCGTGCGGTATTCGCCAGGCTGCGCACGTGATCAAGAATGTAGCGATTAAGCACGAATCCGGTGGCGATACCGATCAAAATGACACTCAAGATCGTACCGAGGGCCACTCGACCCAAAGCCCTGGCGATCTCCAGACGCGCGGTGTCGGGCTGGGTCACCACAAACAGCGTTCCGTCGGCAAGACGGGTAGACCTGACATACGTGTCGAGCCCATCATCACCCTTGACCATGTACGACGCAGAGTCCGACGCGAGTACCCGCGCGCGTTCAGGCACCTTGGCCAAATCACCCACGATCGCGTTACCATTCGGGTCAAGCATCACGAAGTAGCGCTTTTCCGGAATGGTGGCATTGCTGACGGTCAAAGACTTCACCAAGTCAGTGCGATCCTCTGGACTCTCCAGTCGAGAGGTGAGAATGACGGCGCGCTCAAGCGACTGGTACAACTCGCGATCATGAACGGTCATGATGCGCAGCTGCAGCCAGACGAAACCGAGCACGAAGGCCACCACCATCACGGCGAGCGCAATCAGTGATGCGGTCAGTGCACGACGGTCGAAGAGTGCGGGGCGCATGGCGAGAGCATGCCACGCCGAGGTTGATAAGCCCAAATGAGCCACTTGCTATTGATCGAAGATGATGCGGAGACGGCAGCCGAAATCGTCGCTGCGACCCGCAGTAGCGGGCACCGAATCAGCCATGTCATGGATGGCAAGGCGGGGCTCGATATCGCCCTCGCCGGCCACTTTGACGTCATCGTCACCGACCGCATGCTGCCCGGGCTTGACGGTCTCGGCATCGTCAAGGCCTTGCGCGAGTCGGGCAAGTCGATGCCGGTCATCGTGCTTTCAGCACTCGATTCCGTCGATGAGCGGGTCAAGGGCCTGCGCGCAGGCGGTGACGATTATCTCGGCAAGCCTTTCGCCACGGACGAGCTACTGGCGCGTATCGAATCGCTGGTTCGGCGACATCAACAAAGTGCGGTGACCGCGTTGCAAGTCGAAGACCTGCATCTCGATCTGCTCGCGCGCAAGGCGACTCGGGCGGATCGAGCACTCGATCTCACCACCCGCGAGTTCCGTCTGCTCGAATATTTTGTCCGTCACGCAGGGCAGGTCGTCACCCGCAGCATGCTGCTGCAGAGTGTGTGGGATATCCATTACGACCCGCAGACGAATGTCGTCGATGTGCACGTAAGCCGCCTTCGGCATGAAGTTGATCGGGATACCGAGCATCCGCTGATCGTCACCGTACGCGGCGTGGGCTATACGCTACGCGCCTGAGCCGCGCTCGCGAGGAAAGTGGCAACGGCCTCGCGTACTTCATGCAGGCGAGCATGAAAAAAATGATCGGCCTCTGGCAGCCTGACCAAGCTTGCAGCTCCGCTCGCGCGCACCCATTGCTCGACGGCAGCCGCATCGACGAGCTCATCGCGATCACCCTGTATTACAAGCCAAGGACTCTCGGGAGGTGAAATCTTTGAGAAGTCCCAGCGACCGACCGGCGGGGCTACGGTAACGAGCAGCGCTGGCGACACCGGCGCACGCAGCGCTATCCATGCGCCAAAAGAAAAGCCGCCCAGCCACAACGGCAAGTTGGGCCAACGCTCACGCGCCCCGCGCGCCAGCGCCGCGACATCGTCGGTTTCGCCGCGACCCTCGTCATGCACGCCCGCCGACGCACCAACGCCGCGGAAATTGAAACGAATGACAACGGCACCGGCAGCAAGGAAAGCCTTGCCGACGGTGTGAATGACCTTGTTGGTCATCGAGCCACCAAACAACGGATGCGGATGGCAACAGATCGCCACGGCAACGGGAGGGCCGGCTGGCGACTCGATCAAAGTTTCGATGTCGCCGACCGCACCCGTCAAAAAAATCCGCTCGACAGCCGTCACGCGCGAGAACAACCCGAATCAGGGTTGGCGATGGACCGTGCCGTCCTTCATCACGAAGTGCACTCGACGCATCGCCGAAATGTCGGCGAGCGGATCGCCGGGCACCGCAACCAGATCGGCAATCTTGCCCGTCTGCACGCTACCGAGACGATCGTCGATCTCGAGAAACTTCGCGGCAACCGAGGTCGCCGACTTGATGGTCTCCATCGGGGGCATGCCCGCCTCGACCATGAGCACGAATTCGCGCCCATTGTCGCCATGCGCCGAGACGCCGGTGTCGGTGCCAAAGACGATCTTGACGCCAGCTTTGTAGGCCTTGGCAAAAGTCCCCTGAATCTGCGGTCCGATCGCGGCAGCCTTCGGCCGCACCAGCGTCGGAAAGAAACCGTCTTCTTTTGAGCGATCGAATACCCAGCGACCCGCGGTGATCGTCGGCACGTAGTAAGTGCCCCGCTCTTTCATGAGTGCAATGGTTTCATCGTCCATGAAAGTGCCATGCTCGATGCTGTCAACGCCCGCGCGCACGGCGCGTTTCATGCCCTCGGCTCCGTGAGCATGTGCTGCCACCTTGAAGCCGTAGTCGCGCGCAGTCGTGACGATCGTGCGGATTTCGTCCTCGGTGAATTGCGGATTAAGGCCGCTCTTCGCAATCGACAGTACGCCACCAGTCGCCGTGATCTTGATGAGGTCGGAGCCCTCTTTGTAGCGCTGACGAACAGCCTGTGCGCCTTGCTCTGCGCCATTGACCACGCCGTCGACCGGACCGACATCTCCGCCGCCCAGGAAATCCGCCCAACCATTCGTGGGATCGGCATGCCCGCCGGTACTGGCGATCGACTTGCCCGCAGCAAAAATCCGCGGACCTGCCACTTTGCCGGCATTGATCGCATTACGCAGGGCGATACTGGCGCGAAAACTGTCACCGAGATCGCGCACCGTCGTGAAGCCCGCTTGCAAAGTGCGCTCGGCGTAGAGCGCGCCATCGAGCGCGACATCGGGACCGTCTTTTTTGAAGCGATCGAGTTCGCTCGTACGGCTGTACTCGCTGGTCAGATGGACGTGCATGTCCATCAGCCCGGGCATCAAGGTCGACTTGCGCAGATCGATGACGGTGTCGCCCGCAGCTGGCTTGCGATAGCCCGCCTCGATGCTCGTGATGCGGCCTTGATCGACGACCACCGTACGCTCGGTCATCACCTGATCGCTCACACCGTCGATTACCCGCCCCGCATGAATGAGCGTTGCGGCTTGCGCACCGCTCGTGAGCGCGGCCAGCGCGCAGCCAAGTGCAGCAATGGTGGATTTTTTGATCATGGTGCGCCCTGCTTAGCGGATCGAGACCAGTTCGACATCGAACACCAGCGTCGCACCGCCCGGGATCACCCCGCCTGCGCCGCGGGCGCCGTACCCGAGCTCCGCAGGAATGACGAGTCGGCGCTTGCCCCCTGCTTTCATGCCGGCGACGCCGAGATCCCAGCCGCGAATCACCTCGCCACCGCCCACGGTGAACGCAAACGTGCTGCCGTGATCGCGCGAACTGTCAAACTTGCGGCCCTTGCCCTCGGGCTTTTGCGGGTCGTGTAGCCAACCCGTGTAATGAACTTCGGCGGTCTGGCCGTTCGTGACCTCGGGGCCTGCGCCCGGAGCAAGGTCTTCTTTGATGAGTTCTGCCATCGCGGTCTGCTGTGCTTGAGTGTCGCCGCGATCAGACGCCAGCAACGTGGGTAAGTAAATTGCCGCCACCAACGCCATGGTGACGACAACAATCAACGACCAGGCGACGCTTCTCATTTCTTTGACTCCGCGGGCTTTGAATCCGTGGCTCCCTGAAAGGACAGCGACACCGAGTTGATGCAGTACCGCAGGCCCGTGGGCTGTGGTCCGTCTTCGAAAACATGACCAAGGTGTGCATCGCAGTGAGCGCAGACCACTTCGGTACGCACCATGCCGTAACTGGTGTCGCGATGTTCACGGACACGATCACCGGCCAGCGGCGTCCAAAAACTCGGCCAACCGGAACCTGAATCGTATTTCGTGTCGGAATGAAAAAGTTCGTTGCCGCAGCAGACGCAGGTATAGACCCCACGCTCCTTGTGGTACGTGTAGGCCCCGGTAAATGCTCGCTCGGTGCCCTTGTTGCAGGTCACTTCGTAGGCGAGCGGCGAGAGCCGCGAACGCAATTCTTCGGCGGTCGGAACAGGCTTGCTCATGGCCCGATTATGGCATGCCCCAAAGCCTGTCAGCCCGACGCCATCAACTGCCCCAGCAACTTGTTGAGTCGACGCACGAACTCACCCGGGTTGGCGACCGCCCCCGACTCGGCCAGCTTGGCTTGGTCGTACACCAGCAGCGCGAGTTCGCTGAACTCGTCCTCGGCCGTCGTAGCGTCAAGCCGCTTGATGAGCGGATGACCGACATTGATCTCGATGGCGGGCTTGGCATCGGGCACCGCTTGGCCCGACGCCGCGAGAATGCGCCGCATTTGCGCACCCATGTCACCCTCATCGAGCACCAGGCAGGCGGGTGAATCGGCGAGCCGCGAACTGATCTTGACCTCGGAGACGCGCTCATCGAGTGCATCCTTGATGCGCTTCAACAATTTCTTGTTTTCCTTGACGGCCTCTTCGGCCGCCGCCTTGTCGGCCTCGCCTTCCAGAGTGCCGAGTTCAAGATCGCCACGCGCAACATCCTTGAAGCGCTTGCCCTCGAACTCGCGTACGTAGCCCATCATCCATTCGTCGACGCGGTCGGCGAGCAGCAGCACCTCGATACCCTTGGCACGGAGCTGTTCAAGATAGGGACTGCCGCGCGCCGCGGTAATCGAGTCGGCGATCAAATAATAGATGCGTTCCTGTCCGCTCTTCATGCGTGCGACGTAGTCGGCCAGAGTCACCTTGGGCTCATCAGACTCTTCGTGGGTGCTCGCAAAGCGCAGCAACGGCAGGATCTTGTCGCGATTCGAGGAGTCTTCACCCGTGCCTTCCTTGAGCACCGGACCGAACTCCTTCCAGAAGGTGGCGTACTTTTCCGGCTCTTCTTTGGCAATGCGAGCGAGCAGATCGAGCGCGCGCTTGGTCAGCGCCGAGCGCATGGCCTCGACCTCGGCATCTTTCTGCAGCAACTCGCGCGAGACGTTGAGCGGCAAATCATTGGAGTCGAGCACGCCGCGGAAAAACCGCAGGTACATCGGCAAAAATTGCTCGGCATCGTCCATGATGAAGACGCGCCGCACATAAAGCTTGAGACCGCGCGAGGCATCGCGCTGGTAGAGATCGAACGGAGCGCGCCCCGGCACGTAGAGCAACGAGGTGTACTCGCGCTTGCCCTCGACCTTGTTGTGACTCCAGGCGAGCGGCTCGGCAAAGTCGTGTGCAATGTGCTGGTAAAATTCTTTGTACTCTTCGTCCTTGATATCGCTGCGCGCTCGCGTCCAAAGCGCCTGACCCTGATTGGCGGGCTCCCAATCGAGACTCGCTTCGCCTTCCTTGCGCATCAGCACCGGGAAAGCAATGTGATCGGAATAGCGCCGTACCAACGAGCGCAGGCGCCAGCCGTCGGCGAATTCTTTGGCTTCTTCCTTGAGGTGCAGCACCACCAGCGTCCCGCGCTCATCACGCGTGGAGGGCTCGATGGTGAACTCGCCATCGGCTTTCGAAGCCCAGCGGACGCCCGATGCGGCCGGCTCACCCGCCTTGCGCGAGTACACCTCGACTTCGTCGGCGACGATGAACGCCGAGTAGAAGCCCACGCCGAACTGCCCGATGAGCTGCGAGTCTTTTTGCTGATCGCCAGTCAGCCGTTTGAAAAAGTCTGCCGTACCCGACTTGGCAATGGTGCCGAGGTGGGCAATCGCCTCCTCGCGGTTCATGCCGATACCGTTGTCACGGATCGACAACGTGCGCTGGGTGGCGTCGAAGTCGATCCATACCTTGAGCTCGGACTCGCCTGCCAGCAGTTCAGGCTGCGCCAAGGCCATGAAGCGCAACTTGTCGTTGGCGTCGGAGGCATTCGAAATCAGCTCGCGCAGAAAAATCTCGCGGTGGCTATAGAGCGAATGAATCATGAGGCGCAGCAGTTCGCGCACCTCGGCCTGAAAGCCGTGCTTTTCGGGGGCGGGGGCCGTACCCGCGGCAGTGGACTCGGTCATGGCAAATCTCCTCTGAAACCCGGGCGGGTCTTGGGGGTGCTGCCCGCCAATTTCAAGGGCCAGCGTCGAGAGGCGTTCGCTCAGCTGCCCACGGTGTCAGCTGCCCACGGTGTCAGCTGCGCACGGTGTCAGCTGCGCACGATGCGATAGCAGGGCACGTACGCGGCGCCGGGCAGTTTCATACGCTGCTGGGCCACGAAGCCCGTCAGCAGCTCATCGAGCATGGCCATGATGGCTGGGTCGCCCACGAGCTCAAACGGCCCATGGCGCTCGATCGAGCGGATGCCTTGCTCCTTCACATTGCCGCTGACGATGCCGGAGAACGCCCGGCGAAGATCTGCGGCCAGCTGGTGCGCCGGCTGCTCACGGTGCAAACGCAGCGTGCGCATCGAGGCATGCGTGACTTCGAACGGTCGCTGGAACTCGGGATCGACCCGCAGCAGCCAGTTGAAATTGAAGGAGTCCGAATTTTTCTTGCGGTAATCACGGACCTCGTCGACCCCGCGATCCATGATGCGCGCCACTTCGGCCT
Organism: Gammaproteobacteria bacterium; assembly: GCA_046091005.1. Classification (GTDB taxonomy): domain Bacteria; phylum Pseudomonadota; class Gammaproteobacteria; order Steroidobacterales; family Steroidobacteraceae; genus UBA964. The sequence goes on from JBJTAV010000086.1 coordinate 20,419, forward strand.
GATCTTCGATCACGATGCGGATGCGATCGAGTGCGGCCTCGCCGATGGTGTTGGCGAGAAAATCGCGGATTTTTTCGAAGTAGGCCGCGCTCTTGCGCGGCCCGGTGAGCACCACCGGAAAAGGCTGCTGGGCGTTGGCCGGGTCGAGCAGAATTCCGAGCAGATAAAAAATTTCTTCAGCCGTGCCCACGCCGCCAGGAAAAACCACGAGGCCGTGCGCCATGCGCACGAAGGCCTCGAGACGTTTCTCGATGTCCGGCATGATCACGAGATTGTTGACGATCGGGTTTGGCGGCTCGGCGGCGATGATCCCGGGCTCGGTCAAGCCCACGTAACGACCCGAGGCGATGCGCTGCTTGGCGTGCCCGATGGTCGCGCCTTTCATCGGGCCTTTCATGGCGCCCGGTCCGCAGCCGGTGCACACGTCGAGTCCGCGCAGGCCGAGCTCATAGCCCACGCGCTTGGTGTATTCGTACTCTTCGCGATTGATCGAATGCCCACCCCAGCAGACGATCAGATTCGGTCGCGATTTGTGATCGAGCAGACGGGCGTTGCGAAGAATATGGAACACCGCGTTGGTGATCGACTGTGGTCGCGCAAGATCGAAGCGACCACTATCGACGATTTCATTGGCGGTGTAGACGATGTCACGCAGTACTGCGAACAGCAATTCTTTGGTGCCCTGGATCATCCGGCCGTCGACGAAAGCCGTTGCCGGCGCATTGCGGATCTCGAGCTTGACCCCGAAGGCATGCCGCAAGATGCGAATGTCGAAATCGCGATAACGATCGAAGATTTCGCGAGCGTCATCGGTGTCGCTGCCGGCATTGAGAACAGCCAGCGCACACTGCCTGAAGAGCGGGTAAAGCCCGCCCTGCCCGGTCGACAACAACTGCTCGATTTCGTCTTGCGAAAGACTCTCGAGCGCGCCGCGCGGGGCGACGCGGGCGTCTACGAGCTCGGGAAGAACGATGCTGGTTTCCAAAGGATGCTCCGTAATGGACTTTCCGCAAGTATCGGCCTTTCCGCAAGGATAGCCGGGCAGGATCAGGGACGGATGTTGATCGGCGTACCGTCGGCCACCAGCATCCAGAATTCCATCATGTCGGCATTGTTGAGGGCGATGCAGCCGTCAGTCCAATCCTCACGCGCATAGTGCTCGGGAGGCCAGCGCGGATCATTCGGCAGCCCATGGACCATGATGGCGCCGCCAGGCGCAACGCCCGCCTTGCGCGCCCGCGCAACGTCGCGCGAATCCGGGTATGAAACCCGTACCGACAGGAAGAACTCGCTGCGGGGATTGCGCATGTCGAGGATGTAGCGCCCCTCTGGCGTCTTGAAATCGCCCTCGCGCTGCTTGTGCCCGACCGGGTTCAGCCCCAAAGAAATCCGGTAGCTGCGCAGCAGCCGAGAACCTTGCCACAGTTCGAGCCGGCGCTGTGCCTTGTGGACGACCACCTCGGTGGCGGCTGGCAGCTGGGTCAGCGTGGCCTCGGCGGTCGGCGCGAAGAGCGCGAGCAAAAAGGCGAGAACGATGGCTGCTCGAGTCATGCCGAAATCAAAGACTGGAGTCGGCCGATACGGCGGAACTCGGCGGCTTGCTGCGCGCTGCAAGATCAGCGAGCGTCGCTGGGCGATCGCCGGGCAATTGCAGCGTGCGACCGCGTCGCAGTTTGGCCGAGGTCGACAAGCCGTTGAGTTCGGCGACTCGACTCACGGTGTAGCCGTACTTGCGCGCGATCTGATGCAGTGTCTCGCCACGCGCCACACGGTGCGTGCGCGGACCCACCTGGGCGACGAACAACTGGTCGGCGCCCACGAGCTCAATGAATTCGGCCGCGGTCATTGCTTGTTCGGAGGGCAAACGCAGGCGGTAGCCGCGAGGCACGAAGCGTGAGCCGGACCAGACCGGCGGTCGCAAGGCCGGATTGAGTTCGCGCAATTGCGCCATGGGCACACCAAGCGTTCGCTCGAGCCGCGAGACGTCGGCATATCCAGGCATTTCAACTTCATGAAAGCGCATCTCGGGAGCGCGGGTCACGCCGGGGAAATAGCGACTGGCGTCCTGATCGATGGTGAGCGCCGCGAGAAATGAAGGATAAAAATTACGCGAGGCGAAACCGAATGAACGGCTTTGATAACGACGCGCGATCACGGCGAAGTCGTCGGTCCCCATGGTCTCGCGCGCTCTGCGCATGCCCGCCGGCCCATGGTTGTAGGCGGTAATGGCCAGCGGCCAGCTGCCGAGAAGGCGGTAATTATTGAGCAGCAGACGCGCCGCGGCTTCGGTCGAGCGGAAGGGATCGAGTCGCTCATCGACAATGTCATCGACGCGCATGTAAAGCCGCCCCGTCGAACGCATGAACTGCCAAAGACCCGAGGCGCCGACTTTCGAGTAAGCCGTCGGCGTAAATGAGGACTCGACGTGTGGCAGCGCGGCCAGCTCGGGTGGCAAGCCAAGACGCGCAAAGGTGGTGGCGATGTGCGATTCCCAGGTTCCGGAGCGCACGATACCCGCGCGGAAGCGGTCCGCTTGACCCAGCTGAAAACGCACGCCCTCGCGGGCGTTGCGCAAGCGCGAGGGCGTAGCCTCACTGCCCCAAAGCTCGATGACGCGCCGAGCGTCTGCCGAAGCCTGCGTGAGATCGCTGCTTTCGAGCGCGATCGCCGCCTCATCGAGGGCGCTGTTCCAGCGCTCGCGGGCTTGCGTAACCCGCTGTCGTCGCGACATTGAGCCTGATGGCCCCGCCGCAGCGAGATCGATCGTCTCATAGACGACGGCGAGATTGCGCTCGTCGTGCATGAAGCCTTGCAGGGTCGTGATTTCGCTGTAGACGCGAATCCAGAAGTCGACATCCCGCTTCAGCTCAGCGGGACGCGGGATCTCCAGCGAGACGGGTGGAGCGACCGGCTGCTGCGCGCGCGCGAGCGGCAGCAAAAAAAAGACTGTGGCGAGAAGAGTAGTGGCTCTGGCAATTATCCGGCGCAAGGCCTCACCCGCACTTGGAATCGCCACAATTGAGACAGGTCATGCAGCCATCCATCATCACGACCGCCGCCGTGCTGCACTTCGAGCAAAGCTGCGCGCCCTCGGGGAAGTGTGACTTTGCGAAGGCATCAGTCTGTTTGGTGCGGGCTTCGAACTCGGCACGCTTTTCGTCGACGAGTTTCTTTTGATGCTCATCGAGCTCTGGTCGACCCATGAGACCGATGGTCTGCAGGTGCTTCTCGATGACGTAACCGAGCTCGGCGATGATCGAGGGCATGAACTTGCCACCCGGCTGCCAGTAGCCACCGCGTGGGTCGAACACCGCCTTCAATTCTTCGACGAGGAAGGTGACGTCGCCACCCTTGCGGAACACCGCAGAGATGATGCGCGTCAGCGCAACGATCCACTGATAGTGATCGAGGTTCTTCGAGTTGATGAACACCTCGAAGGGGCGCCGCTGCTCGTGCTCCGTGCCCTCGTTGAGGATGATGTCGTTGATGGTCACGTACATTGCGTGATCGGAGACAGGCGTCTTGATCTTGTACGTCGAGCCGATCAGCACCTCGGGGCGCTGGACTTCCTCGGTGAGTCTGATGACTTTGCCACCGTGCGAAGTAGTGCGCTCGGGAGCAGCAGCAGGAGCCGGCTCTGCGCCCGGCTTCTGCACGCGGTATTTGGAGATCTTGCGATCGATCTTGATAGCGGCCATTGAAAACTGATCCTCAGAACTTGCCGTAGTAGCCTTCTTTCAAGGCGTCGTACAGGTTTGCGGCGGTGTGTTTCTCGCCGTCGTATTCGATTTCCTCATCGCCCTTCACCGACACTTCGGTGCCGTCCTCGAGCGTGAACACGTAAGTCGTGTTCTTGAGGTCTTCTTCTTTGACGAGCACGCCCTGGAAAGCCTCGGGGTTGAAGCGGAAGGTCGTGCAGCCTTTGAGTCCTTTCTCGTGGGCGTAAAGGTAGATATCTTTGAATGACTCGTATTTGAAGTCGGTCGGGACGTTCGCTGTCTTGGAGATCGAGGAGTCGATCCACTTCTGCGA
>JBJTAV010000087.1:0-5900 GCA_046091005.1 Gammaproteobacteria bacterium
CTCACTAACTTATAGGTACTGGCATCTTTATCTGACGTGCCAAGTTTCAGCGAGTACTCCCACTTCCCCGCCGTCTTCACACCGACCGTGATGTGCTTGTTGAAATATTCATTATTGACGGGCGATACGGAGTCTTTCTCGCTTCCAACATCGAGCATTACAAACGGCGTTAATGCCCGAGTTGCACTGTCTGCAGACTCAGCGCTTAGCGGAGCCATACCGATCAGTACGCCGGATACGATCAAAGCGGTTATTGCGCGCATATCGAGATTCCTATGAGTAGGGAACACGGCCACGCGGGCCGATGCGATCGAAGACATATGTTGACTCTCTGGAACAGGCGACTGAGATTTAGACTCAGTTGTGCAGTATTTGAGTGCAAACCATAGGCGCAGTCGGTTGCAGAGTCAAAAGAGAGGCAACATTATTGCTTCTGTCGGAAGACAACGGTCACCCAAGCCGTCGACGGATGTGCGAAAAAGCATTTACATCGGCAACCGCCACCAGGCTCTAGTCAAAATTTACTCATGACACACCCTGCCCCACGAGTATCGGCGACACGTCGCCCAGTCGTGTAGACTGCCGTTTCCAAGCTTTCGGATTGTTGCTAGCGCCCCCGCCCATGGCTAACAAAACACTATCACTGCCTCTGCTCTTCGCCCTTTTGTTTTTTCAGGGCTGCACACCGGCACCCGATGCCCGCGGCGTCGAAGAAGCTGCCATCCGCAAGCTCGATGAACAGTGGTCGGCTGCCGCATCGAGAAACGACCTAGACGCGACCGTTTCTTATTACTCCGAAGATGCGGTCTTACTTGCGCCGAACACCCCCATCGCCAACAACCCGAAAACTATTCGGGAGGTTTGGGCGAGTCTTCTTGGTCCGAACACCTCTGTCTCCTGGAAAGTCACGAAGGTCGAGGTGGCGAAGTCTGGTGAACTTGGGTACCTCTATGGCACCTATCAGCTGAGCATCAAGGACCCCAGTGGCGGACCTACGATCAACGATACTGGCAAGATTCTCGAGGTATGGAAAAAACAACCTGATGGTCAGTGGAAATGCATCGTTGACGCGTACAATTCCGACATTCCGTTGCCCGCGCCTTAGGAACCCAAGAAATAGCGTGGTTCGGGATCATCAGATAGCGCGGAAGCTTTTTGCCGGAGCCTGCTGCCGCAATAGCTAACGGGCGTTGTACTGATCTGAAAAATCACCAACTGCAACACTGACCGCAATCAGCTTTTGCGGACTGCTGGATACACTCCTGAGCCATCGGGCGACGAAGTACGCAATTCAGGGTTAGCGTCCTTCTCTTTCCAAAATGAAACTACCGCGCGCGAGATTCGGCGGATTGATCAATAGTGGTGTCTTACGCGCTGGAACCGGCTCCTAGAGCAGCCCCCATTTCGACCGGACAGTGCTGTCGTAAATAGGAGCGAGGCGTAAGCCTAGTGATACGACGATGTCTTCGAATGCAGAGCGTGTTGAGATTTATTCGGGTATTCAACGCCGTAGACGGTATTCCGTCGACGAGAAGCTGAGGATCTTGCAGGAAGCCTCTCGGCCCGGAATCACCATTTCCTATGTGGCTCGACAGCATGGTATTTCTCCCTCCCTGTTGTTTCACTGGAGACGGCGCATGGCCGAGGGTGGGAAGGAAGCGATCCGGGTCGATGAGGAGGTCGTAGGGTCCTCCGAGGTCAAAGTCCTCGAGAAGCGCATCCGGGACCTCGAGCGAGTCTTGGGCAAGAAGACCTTGGAGAACGAGATTCTCCGGGAAGCGGTGAAGCTTGCGCACGAAAAAAAACTGATCTCGCGCTTGCCGTCATTGCCCGACGAGGGTTCGCTGTGAAGACGGTCGCCGATACGCTTGGCGTCTCTCGATCTTAACTTCACTCGCGTCTTCGCGAAGCAAGTCGCCCGCGAGGGCGATACCAGAAGACGGAGGATGCCGAGATCTTGGCGGCTATCAGAGCGCTGACGGATGATCGGCCGACGTACGGCTATCGTCGGATCTGGGCGCTGCTTACCCGACAGCGTGACAGCGCCGGGCTTTCCAGGCTCAACCACAAACGCATTTACCGCTTGATGTCGCAGAACGGTCTCTTGCTGCAGCGCTACACCGGAAAGCCGCCAGGTCGAGCACACGACGGTCAGATCATCACGATCCGCCCGAACCTGCGCTGGACCTCTGATGGCTTCGAGATCGCCTGCTGGAACGGTCAGAGCGTTCGTGTCGCCTTTGCTCTCGACACTTGCGATCGCGAGGTGATGTCCTGGGTGGCTACGACCGGCGGCATCTCCGGCGAGATGATCCGTGACCTGATGCTCGAGAGCGTCGAGAGACGCTTCGGCCAGCAAGAAACCCCGCATCCCGTGGAGTGGCTCTCGGATAACGGCAGCTGTTACCGCGCTCACGAGACCGTCTCCTTCGCGCAGTCGATCGGCCTCGTACCGTGCTTCACGCCCGTACGATCGCCGCAATCGAACGGTATGGCCGAGTCGTTCGTCAAAACGTTCAAGCGAGATTATGTTTACGTTCATGATCGCCCGGATGCACAATCGGTCTTGGCGCAACTTCCGCGGTGGTTCGAGGACTACAACGACAACCATCCGCACAACGCCCTGCGAATGAAGTCACCCCGTGAGTTCATCCGCAGCTTCCATCAACCGGCAGCCAACTGTCCGGTCTGATGGGGGCAACTCCAGCTCGGCGGCTGCGCGCTGGCTCTGCGTCCCGGTGCATTCGAGGGCGCGGCGCCGCCGAGGCTCATCACGCTCGATGGCAAGGCAGGTTGGGATAACCCCGCGGCATTCGGACCGGTGCCCGCAGAACTTCAGGCGACGGGCGATGCGGTTTGTTCATCAATGAATACTCGATGGCGAACCTTCCACGCGACGGGTTATCACTCGCGCGCGCAGGACATCAACGGCGAGGCCTTTGCCAAAGGCGCGTATTATTGCGAGTGACTCGCGTATTACGGCGAGCGATTATTTTGACTGCCGAGCAGTCGGTCAGCGACTTCTTCGCCGATGGCGAGTGAGCTCGTGAGCCCCGGGCTTTCGATACCGAACAGCGTGACCAGATTCGCGAGCCCGTGCACCTCGGGCCCATCGACGCGAAAGTCCGGCTGTTTTTCGCCCGGGCCGTGGATCTTCGGGCGGATACCGGCGTAGTCTGGAAAGAGCGTGCCGGTGGCGAGCGTCGGCCAATATCGCCGTACATTCTCGTAAAAACCTTGTTCGCGTGCGACGTCAATGCTGTAGTCGATCGCCTCGATGTAGGCGAGGTCGGGCCCCAGTACGGCCTGGCCACCGAGGTTTTTGCGGTAGTGCGTACCGAGGGCACCGGGAATGGGTGGTGGATAGACGAGCCGATTGAATGGCGCCTTGCCGCTTACTTTGAAGTAGACGCCCTTACCAAGATGCCGACGCGGAATCTTTGCAGGCGGAAAGCCTTCGATCATCGCGGCGACTTCTTGCGCTTCGAGTCCCGGAGCCGTCACCAGATAGTGGCAGTTCAGCGTCGCCGCGGCCTCGCCACCCGTACGCACTTGCCAGCCGCCCGCGGGATCGGCGCTCGCGCCAATGAAAGGCGACTCGCACACCACGAAGCCGCCGCGATTTTCGATTTCGCCGCGCAGTGCGAGCATGTAGCCGTGCGAGTCGAACACCCCGCTCTCGGGCGAGAGCATCGCGGCGACGCAGTGCAGTTCGGGTTCGAGGGCGCGGGCCTCATCGGCCGTCAGCATCTGCAAGTGCTCGACGTCGTTGGCCAGGCCTTGCTGATACATTTTTTCGATGGCGGGGATCTCGGCGTCCTCGGTGGCGACCACCAACTTGCCGCAGCGCCAATACGGCACGCCGTGCGACTCAAGGAATTCATAGAGTCGGCGGCGGCCCTCGACGCAAACACGGGCCTTCAGCGAGCCCGGCGCGTAATAGAAGCCCGCGTGGATGACCTCGGAATTTCGGGATGAGACGCCTTCGCCGATGCGCGGGCCGGCCTCGAGAACGATGACCGAGAGACCGCGCTGTGCGAGCGCGTAGCCACTCGCGAGCCCGACGGCCCCGGCGCCGATGATAATGGCGTCGGCGTCGTACTCGCGCATGAATTATTGAGCCTGTTCTTCGGGCAGTCGCGGAATCGGTCCGTCCACCATCGCTGCGGCATAAGCGGCTACGGCAAATACCGCCGTCGACTGTCGCAGATGCGATGGGTCGACTTGATCGAGCGTATCGTTGATGGTGTGGTGCACATCAAAATAAGTCGTCGCGTCGAGTTGCGGGGCGAGCACCGGCACGCCACGGCGACGCAGCGGACCGAGGTCTGCGCCGCCCGCCGAGATGTTGTCGCCGAGTTCGACATCGAGGGATTTCACCACGCGATGCACTTGCTCGATCGTGGCCCAATAGGCGGGCGGTACTCGCGCCGAGAGCTTCCACACCGGCCCATCGCCAAGATCGGCTTCCATGGCGAAGGCGTGACGGGCGACATTGTCATCACCCTCCTCGAGCGGATAACGCGCCGCACCCGACAGCCCGAATTCTTCGTTGGCGAAGAGCGCGACCCGAATGGTGCGCCGCGCACGCGGGTTCACGGCCACCGCGGCGCGTGCCGCGGCGATCGCGATCGCAACGCCCGCGCCGTCGTCTTGCACGCCTTGACCGAGGTCCCAGGAGTCGAGATGTGCACCGATCAGCACGATTTCATTAGCGAGATCGGTGCCCGGCAAGTCCCCGATGACATTGGCCGAGCGCACTTGTGGCAGATCGCGCGCGGTCACTCGCATGCGCACCATCACCTGATTACCGGCGATTTTGCCGCCCGGTCGCGTTTGCGCGACTTGGCGCTCGAGCAGATCGGCGTCCGGGTTGGAGATGGACACCGCAGGAATGCGTGGCGCAGATACTTTGTAGGACAGCGTGCCGGTGTGCGCGATGCGATTTTTGCTCGTACCCACCGAACGGATCACGACACCCGTGGCGCCGAGGGCGGCGGCGATGCTCGGCCCTTCTGCGCGGACGCGAACGGCTTTGCCATAACCGCTGCCATCGCGCGTGCGCTCCATGCGACCGTTGAAGAACACGATTTTGCCGCGCACGGTGCCTTCGGGCAGGGCCTGCAGCGCAGGGATGTCTTGCACCATCACGATCGGACCGTCGAGACCTTCGTCTGCCGTGCCGATGCTGCCGCCGAGTGCGGTGGTGACCATGGGCATGGGGACGGGTGAGAGCACATCGAAGCTCGCCTCGCCGCGGAGCCACCGCGGCACGATGACTTCTTGTGTGCGCACATTCTCGAAGCCCAGCGCGCGCAATTTTTTGACCGCCCACTCGACGCCTGCCTTGTCGCCCGCCGTACCGGCAAAACGCTGACCGACTTCGGTGGTCAGTTCTTCCAGCAGCTGCGTGCTCTCATCGGAGCGCTGCGCGATCTCGCGCACGCCGATGGCCCCGGCCAAAGCCTCGCGCGAGATTTCGATGGCAGGTGGCGGCGGTGGTACTTCGCCCGCGGTTTGGGTGCCCGCAGCGGGGGCGCCCGCCGCGGCCGTTCTCTGCGCTGAAGTCGCCGTCGAAGCCTGCTTGGCGGTGCGGTTTTGTGCGAACGTCGCAGAAACTGACATCCACAGCCCGAGGCTGCAAACCAGTGCGATGGTGAGCGAGCGGCGAACCACTTAACCGAGCCGCTGCTGCAGAGCCGCTACTTGCGCAAGCAGCTGCGCCGGCGTGCGCTCACCGAATTCATCAAAGTATTTGACCATGTCGGCGGCTTCGGCGCGCCATTCTTCGGCTTTGATCGACAGCAGTTCATCGAGCGCAGCGTCGGCAATATCGAGCCCGGCGAGATTGAGATCGCTGGGTCTTGGCAGATTGCCAATCGCTGTTTCGTTGGCTTCGG
>JBJTAV010000088.1:0-2531 GCA_046091005.1 Gammaproteobacteria bacterium
ACATCTTGAGGCTAGGCGCGAAGCGAGCGAGATCGCGGGCTTCGGTGACCTGCTTGTTGGTCAGCGCCTCGGCGGTGATCGCCGTGACCGGCACCGGTACCGACTGCAGCGAGGCTTCGCGGCGTTCGGCGGTGACGACGATTTCTTCGAGCACGCCCGACGAGTTGTCGTTCTGGGCGTAGGCTCCGGCCGGCAGCACGGCAAGGCCGATGGCAAAAGGCAACAAACGATGGTTAGACATGCGTGGTCCCTGTGAGTTGATGATCCCTGTTCGGTATCCGCCGCAGCGCCCAAGGAGCGCAGCGGCCGCCTAATCTAGCAGACCGCATCGCCTGCAGCCGAGGGGGTCGGCTGTTGGGGAGGATGTTGTTGCGCGCAGACAACGAAATGCCATTGGGCGGATGGCTCAGCGGAGTTTGACCACGACCTTGCCGGCGTTTTTGCCGGCCAGCAAATGCTCGACGGCGTCGGCAACCTGATCGAGACCGGTGAAAGGGGTCGGGTCGACGAGTGCGCGCAGCCGGCCTTGGTAATAAAGGTCGAGGATTCGCTCCGCTGCCTCCGCAAAGAACTCGGGGAAGGTCTGATTCTGGAAGCCACGAATCGATGCGGACTTCCAGTAAAGCTTTCGGTAGGCGCGAGGTTGCGGCACGAACTCGATCTCTTGGTCGAAGTCGGAGGTATGGCCGCTGACCACCACCCGACCACGGAAGGCGACGTGATCGACGAAGGCGTCAAAGATTTCGCCACCCACTGAGTCATAGGCAACATCGAGACCGCGTGGATATTCCCGACTCAAGACTTCGCGTAAATCCTCACGACGATAATTGATGGGACGGTCGACTCCGAGCTCGCGCAGCAAGGCTAGCTTGTCTTCGCTGCCCGTGATGCCGATGACATGACAGCCGCGCAGCTTGGCGAGCTGGACCACAAAATGACCGAGACCGCCGGCGGCTGCCGACACGGCGACCGTATCACCGGCCCTCACTTCACCGATGCGTTCGAGCCCGACCATGGCCGAGATGCCACTCGGAATCAGCGCAAGAATTTCCGGTGTCGCGTCGCGGATTTTGATCGGTCGGCTTGCCTCGGTGATTTGATAATCGCGATAGCCGGAGCCGAGCCGCGTCGCTGCGACGCAATCGCCCTCGCGCCACTCTGTGACCCCGGCGCCCACGGCGACGATTTTGCCCACGGCCTCGACGCCCATGTCGAACGGGGGTCGCACCTCCACGTAACGAATGGTGTTGCGACAAAGATTTTTGTCAAAGATTGCATTGCAGCCGGCGTATTCGTTGCGGATCAGCACCTCGCCCGGCCCCGGGTCGCGCCAGGCTTCATCGACCACCGAGGTCGAACTGCGGAAGTCGCCGGTGACTTGATGGATCACGAGCTTGCGATAGCGTGCGGGAGCTCTGGTCTCGGACATGCGGCGGTGTTGTTGAATGTGCTGGCGGGAGGTTGTGCTACGTTGCGGCAGCTTATCGCAAGGAGAACGCTCGCGTGCCCACGACCTTGATCACCGGAACCTCGCGCGGACTCGGCCTCGAGTTCGTTCGTCAATATGCCGCTGCGGGCTGGACGGTGCTCGCCTGTGCGCGTCAGTCTGCAGGGTCAGCCGAACTCATGGCGCTGGCTGCGGCATATCCGCAAAGCGTCCGGCTGCTCACACTGGATGTCGAAGACCATGCCGCCATCGAGCGGACGGCGCGCGAACTCGATGGCACCCCTATCGACGTGTTGCTCAACTCCGCAGGAACCATGGGCAAGGGCAGCTTCGCCACCGAAGGGGTCGCCTTTGGTCGCTTCGGTCACTCCGACTTCGCCGATTGGGAGCGGGTGTTTCGAATCAATGTCATCGCACCCATGAAGATGGCAGAAGCCTTCGTGGCGCATGTCGCAAGCTCTGAACAAAAGAAAATCGTCACGCTGACCAGCATGGTGGGCTCGGTGGCCCTCAATCGCGTCGGCAGTCTTTATGCCTATCGCGCGAGCAAGGCGGCGGTGAATGCCATGATGAAATCGATGGCGATCGATCTCGCCAAAAGTCACGGCATTGCCGCCACCGCGATCCATCCGGGCTGGGTGCGCACGGACCTTGGCGGTCCGCGCGCCGATATCGACGCCCCGCAAAGCGTGAGCGGGATGCGCGCGGTGATTGCCGCGCTTGATCTCAGTCGCGCCGGACGGTACTGGGTCTATGACGGCAGCGAGATGCCTTGGTAAACCGCGGTCAACTCCGCTATCACCGCAGTGATCAACGCGGCCATCAACGCGCCTAGAAGAACATTCTCGCCATGGTTTTGCGACTCGGGTCATAGGCGTTGTAGGTCTTGCTGATCGTCGACGGATCGCCGAGTGCCTGCACGGCAAGCGCGGCGAGATCGGTTCGACCGATATAGCTGAACGCTTGCGGATCATCGGCGAGGATCGCCGTGCCGGTGGCAGGCACGTCGCCGAGACCGCCCGGACGGATGATGGTGTAGTCGAGCCCGCTGGTGCGCAGGTGTTGCTCGGCCTGATCTTTGAGT
>JBJTAV010000089.1:0-6671 GCA_046091005.1 Gammaproteobacteria bacterium
CTCTGGACGCTCTTGGATGGAAATTTGGTGGAAAGGGAGGGACTCGAACCCTCGACCCCGGCATTATGAGTGCCGTGCTCTAACCAGCTGAGCTACCTTTCCAAGCCGATTTTCGGGGCGCGGAAGTTTGGGCGGCGCCCCTTGCACTGTCAAGGCAGGTCAGACCCGGGTCAGCCAGCCATGCGGATCGGGTGCTTGGCCCTGCTGCACGGCGACCAAAGCGGCCCGCAGACGCAGCGTCTCGGGGCCAACCTGACCGTCGGCCACCTTGTGCTCGCTACCCTTGCGCACCAGCGTGCCAACCCCCGAGAGCACGGCAGCCGTACCCGAGAGCGCAGCCTCACCGGTTCGAGTCCAGTCCATCATTTCATCGACGTTGAACACGCGCTCCTCGATGCGAAACCCGAGATCGCGAGCGATGGTGAGCAGCGAGTCGCGCGTCACGCCGTGCAAGAAGCTGCTGTCGAGACTGCGCGTCAAAATATGGCCAGGGCGAATGAGCAAGAAATTGGAGGCGCCGGTTTCTTGTACTTCGCCACCCGGACAGAACAGCACCTGGTCGATGCCGAAGGCCTTGCGAGCCGCGAGCGTCGGGCCCATCGCAGCGGCGTAGTTGCCGCCGGTCTTCACCATGCCGAGATGCGGTGCGCAGCGCTGGGCTTGTTCTTCGACCAAAATTTTGAGTGGGCGAACACCGCCGGCAAAGTAATCCCACACAGGACTCGCGAGCACGATGAGACAGGCTTCGTTGGACGGGGTCGCGGCGGCGCCGATATTGGCCATCGTGCCAAAAAGCAACGGCCTGAGATAAAGCGCCCCCGGCGCCTCGGGCACATCGGCTCGCACGCGATCGATCAAAGAATTCACCATCGAGGCTAGCAAGGCGGGATCAGGCTCCGGCAGGATCAGGGCCTGCGCACTGCGGCGCATGCGCTCGATGTGGCGCGCCATTCGGAACACGTGGACCGAACCGTCGGCATGTCGATATGCCTTGAAACCCTCGAAGCAAGCGCTGCCGTAATGCAGGACATGCGCGGCCGGATGGATCTGCAGCGGCGCCGTCTTGCAGAGATCCATGGGCGACCAAGCGCCGTCTCGGTACCAAGCGATGGCCATGGTCTCGCTGAGGATGCTGCCAAAGGGCGCGCTCTGGGGGTTTCCGGTCATCGTCGACTGCTCCGCACGTTGTTGATCAACGGTATCAATAATGCCTCAGCACCGGCTCTACCGTCTGTTGACCTGAGCCCACTAGTCGGTAGACTGGTCTAATGAAATCAGATCTCGTGTTAACTGAAATCGGTGCCTACGACGCCAAGACCCGACTACCGGAACTCCTCCGACAAGTCGAAGCGGGCGCACGCTTTCGCATTACCCATCGCGGCCGACCCATTGCAGATCTGGTCCCCACCCAGGACCGAGCAACGGGCGAGGTTTCAGCAGCGATCGACCGGTTTCTCGCATTCACCCGCAGCAACCCTCTGCACGAGGATGTACCCATCAAAGAATGGATCGAGGAAGGGAGAGAGTGAAAATCATTGTCGATGCCTCGGTTGTGCTGACTTGGCTGCTGCGTGAACCGAGCAGCGTCGGGGTCGAACTGGCATTTACCGCGCTAGACAACCTGCGTGACCCCGCAGCTGAAGCGTATATGCCGGCTATCGGCTTGCTTGAAGTTGCGAACGTGGTGGCACGCAGTGAGTCGCAAGGCATTATCGAGGCGCCGCGCCTCGAGATGTTTCTCGCCATGCTGCGCGTGCTACCCATCCGAGCAGACCACGACACCAACGGACTCGCGCTAGGGCCTGTTCTTGACCTCGCAAGACGTCATGCGCTCTCAGCGTACGATGCGGCATATCTTGAACTCGCGATTCGACTTGCACTGCCGCTAGCCTCGCTCGATGCTAGACTCGCGCGCGCCGCGTCCACGGTAGGCTTGCTCTACAAGCCGTGAGCGGCTACCCGAAGATATCTGCCGGATGCTCCAGTTTTTCTTTGAGCGCCTGGATCATCGCCGCGGCATCAAAGCCGTCGACGAAACGGTGATCGAAAGACGACGACAGGTTCATCATCCGGCGGATTGTCATTGCGCCATCGCGCGCCACCACACGCTCGACCGCCTTGTTGATGCCGATGATCGCCACCTCCGGCAAGTTGAGGATGGGCGTCGAGACGATACCGCCCAGTTTGCCGAGGCTGGTGACCGTGATGGTCGAGCCCACGAGCTCATCGCGCTTGGCACGACCACTGCGCGCGGCATCACTCACTCGGCGGATTTCTGCAGCAAGACTCTGCAAATCATGTTTCGCCACATCGCGCACCACCGGCACCTTCAGACCGTCTGCCGTCTGGGTGGCGATGCCGGCGTGCACGGCGGCAAATCGCAGGATGACATTGCGCTTCTCGTCGTAGTGCGCGTTGCACTGCGGAAAATCTTTTAATACCTGCGCCAATGCAGCCACGATGAACGGCAGGTAAGTCAGCGATGGCGCTCCGGGCGCTCGCGTTGCCCCCGCTCCGTCGGTTGCATTGAGGCGCTCGCGCAATGCCTCAAGGGGGGTGACATCGACCTCTTCCACATAGGCAAAATGTGGCGCAACGCGTTTGGCCTCGGCCATACGCTGCGCGATCAAGCGACGTACGCCGATCACCGGAATCTCGGTGACTCCGGGCCCAGCGATACGAGCCCGCTCGATATCCAGCGCCAGAATGCGGCCCTGCGGGCCCGAACCGCGCACCATGGCAAGATCGATGCCCGCCTCGAAGGCGCGTCGACGCGTTGCAGGTGATGCCATCACCCGCCCGCTCGATGCTGTGGTGTTTGGGGTCTGGGGTTTCGGGATCGCGGGTTTCGGTGCCGTCGGCGCTGTTGCTGCTCGCGCCTGCGACGCGCTGTGCGTATCCTTCGACTCTACGATCGTTCCGACGCTTGGGGTCGCACCATCGTCGACCTCGAACACCGCGAGCTCCGCACCCACGGCGATCACATCGCCCGGTTGACCATTCAAAGATATCACGCGACCCGAAACGGGCGAGGGAACCTCGACCACCGCCTTTTCCGTCGACATCTCGACGAGCGGCGCGTCTTCTTTGATGTGATCGCCTGGTGCCACCTTCCAGGCGATCACCTCGGCCGACACCGTGCCCTCGCCGAGATCAGGCAGACGCATGCTGTGCCGCTTCACGCCGCCTCGCCGACCAATTTGCGTAGCGCATTCATGACGCGACGCTTGCCCGGAAAATACTCCCACTCGAAGGCGTGCGGATAGGGTGTGTCCCAACCCGCGACACGCATGATCGGTGCCTCGAGATGCCAAAAGCAGCGCTCTTGAATTGACGCCGACAACTCAGCGCCGAAGCCGCCGAAACGCGTCGCCTCATGGACAATGAGACAACGACCCGTTTTGCTGACCGAAGCTGCGATCGTGTCGATGTCGAGCGGCATCATGCTGCGCACGTCGACCACTTCGGCATCGAGTCCGAGTGCCTGCACCGCAGCAAGGCAGACATGAACCATGGTGCCGTAGGTAATCACGCTGAGCGCGCTGCCCGCGCGCGTGATCGCCGCCTGCCCGAGCGGCACGGTGTAGTAACCCTCGGGAACTTCAGCCTGCGGATGACCGGCCCAGGATTCGGCCGGCTTGTCGGGCTCGCCATCGAAAGGCCCGTTGTAGATCCGCTTTGGCTCAAAGAATATGACTGGATCGTCGTCCTCGATGGCGGCGATCAACATGCCCTTGGCATCGTGAGGGTTGGAGGGCATCACGGTCTTGATGCCGCTCACGTGCGCGAAAACACCTTCGGGACTTTGCGAATGGGTCTGTCCACCACGAATGCCGCCACCGCAGGGCGTGCGAATGGTGAGCGGCGCGGTGAACGCCGCAGCGCTGCGATATCGCAAACGCGCGACCTCGCTCACGATCTGATCGTAGGCGGGATAGATGTAGTCGGCGAACTGAATCTCGGCGACAGGGCGCAGGCCGTTCGCGCACATGCCGACTGAGGCGCCGACGATGCCACCCTCGGCGATCGGCGTATCGAGCACGCGATGCGCGCCATGTTTCTTTTGCAGACCATCGGTGACGCGAAAGACGCCACCAAAATAGCCGACGTCCTCGCCGAGCACGACCACCCGCGGGTCGCGCTGCAACATGACGTCCATCGCCGAATTGAGGGCTTGCACCATGTTCATGGAGGGCATGGGGCTTACTCCGGGGCCGAAATTTCGGCGAGCAACTCGTCGCGCTGCTCGCGCAAGTGCGCGGGCAGTTCTTTGAACACATCTTCGAACATCGACGCTGGATCGAGCTTCGGACCTTCAGTAAGCGTGCCGTGGGAGATGGCTTCGCGCCATGCCGCAGCGACTTCTTGTTCGAGTTCAGCGGCGAGCGCGGCGTGTCGCGCTGCATCCCACGCACCCTCGCGCTCGAGATGCTGAGCGAGTCGATCGATGGGATCGCCAAGTGGCCATTGCTCGACCTCCTCGCGTGATCGATAGCGAGCCGGATCATCGCTCGTTGAATGCGCCCCGGCGCGGTAGGTCACAAGCTCGAGCACCGTCGCGCCATACCCGGCGCGCGCGCGTTCTGCGGCCCATGCTGTCGCGGCATGCACCGCCAAAAAATCATTGCCATCGACGCGTAAACCGGCAAGACCGATTCCGGGGCCGCGCGCTGCAAATGATCTTTGCTCGCCGCCGGCATAACCCTGGAAGGTGGAGATCGCCCACTGGTTGTTGACCACATTGAGGATCGCCGGCGCCCGATACACTTTGGCGAAGGTAAGCGCATGATGAAAATCGGCGGTGGCCGTACTGCCCTCGCCAGTCCAGGCCGCCGCGATATCCGACTCGCCCTTGATCGCCGCCGCCATCGCCCAACCCACGGCCTGCGGAAACTGGGTCGCGAGGTTGCCAGAGATCGAGAACAGTCGACGGGGCACCGAGTGGTACATGACCGGCAACTGGCGACCGAGACACATGTCACGCGAATTCGAAAGCAGCTGACACATGAGATCGACGAGCGACATGCCGCGGGCCACATGCAGACCCTGATTGCGATACGACGGGAACAACATGTCGCGATCGCTCAACGCCATGGCCGCTGCAACGGAAACGGCTTCTTCTCCGAGCGAACGAACGTAGAACGTGATTCGACCCTGCCGCTGCGTCCGTTGCATGCGCTCATCAAAGAGCCGCGTGAGCAGCATCAACCGCAGACCCTTCAAAAGTTGTTCGGTGTCGAGTTTCGGGTTCCACGGGCCGAGCGCCTGCCCCGAGTCATCAAGGACGCGCACCAAAGATTCGGCGAGCGAAGCGGTTTCACCGACAGCCACCGTCGGATCGGGTCTCGGCACTTCGCCCGCGGCGGATAGACGCACGTAACTGAAGTCAGGCTGTTCGCCCGGCCGCGCTGGCACTGCAGGCACATGCAGTTTTGAGACTGACATGGCGGTAGAGCATAAGGCAGCCCGGTATTGGCCGGGCGGCTAAGCGGGGCCGAGAGCGCGGCAGGCTACGAATAGATTATTCTCCAACTACCGATAACTGGAGACGTTTATCCATGAAACTCGATAAGCAGGATATCGCCATCCTCAGGGCTCTGCAGCAAGACGCCAGCGTCTCGAGCACCGAGCTCGCCGAGCGTGTGGGGCTCTCGCAGTCGCCCTGCTGGCGACGAGTCAATCAACTCGAGGAGGCCGGAGTGATCCAGGGCCGTGTCGCGCGCCTCGCCCGCAAGAAACTGGGGCTAGACGTTCTGGTGGTGGTCAATGTGAAGCTCGCAAGCCACGGCTGGCAGTCCTTGCCCAAGTTCAAACAGCGAGTGGTGAGTTTTCCGGAAGTGCTGCAGTGCTTTCTGGTGATGGGCGATATCGACTTCATCCTGCTGGTCGCCACGCGCACCGTGGAGGAATACAACAGCTTCGTGCAAGGCAAGCTCGCCCAGATTCAGGGCGTGCAGTCGATCGACTCGCGCATCGTGATCGAGGAGACCAAGAACACCACCGAGCTGCCGTTAGGGTTGATCTAGGGCAAGCCTGCTTGCCACGTAGCGTCTGATCAAAAACACTCAGACATTGAAGCGTGAGTGGTGACGCACGGCAATGATCTGCTTACTGTTTTTCGAACCTGACAAAGTCGTACCCACTGACCGTACCCGCTGAACATCGGGCTGCGTGTGATGGACTTCCCGCAACGCAGGGAGCACCCGGCGGACGGCGGATTCACAGATGCGTGTATATGATGATAATATACACAAATGATCGATCTCGCGCGCATCATCGGCTTCGACTGGGATGACGGTAACGCCCGCAAGAACGAGAAGTACGGCGTGGCGCAGGCCGAGGCCGAAGAGGTCTTCTTCAACCAGCCCCTGCTGATGCTGGAAGACCTGCGGCACCGCGACCAGGAGGCGCGCTTCCACGCCCTCGGCAAAACGCTCGATGGGCGTGCGCTGCACATCACCTTCACGCTGCGCGGTGATGGCACCCTGATCCGGGTGATCTCGGCGCGCGACATGCACCGAAAGGAAAGGAGCGTCTATGACCAAGCCCGCTAAGCCGCTGCCCAGGTTCACGACCGAGGCGCAGGAGCGCGCGTACTGGGAAACCGAAGGTCGCGACTCCACCCAGCATCTCGACTGGGCGAAGGCGCAGCGTGTAGTGCTGCCCAACCT
>JBJTAV010000090.1:0-2629 GCA_046091005.1 Gammaproteobacteria bacterium
CGGATTGCGCGCTTCGTCGTACTCGAGTGCGACGGCGAACTCCGACGGGTTGACGATGACCACATCGGCATCGCGCACCTTCTCCAGCATCTTGCCGCGGCTGAGCTCGCGTTGTTTACGCCGAATCTGTCGCTTGACCTCAGGGCGCCCTTCGATGTCCTTCATCTCGTCTCGCACTTCCTGCTTGGTCATGCGCAAACGGCGGAGGTAATTCCAGCGCTGGTAAGGGACATCGACAATGGCAATGGCAGCCACCGCAACGCTCACCAGAGTGAAGATCATGAGCGCCAGCGAGGTGCCCGCTTCGATCATGGGCTCGAGCGCATCGCGGGACAGGGCGAGCATCTCGAAACGCCGAGTCCACAACACTCCGACCAAAACCGCCGCGATGACCGAGAACTTGAGCAGATTACGCAGCAGACCCATCCAGGCTTGCACGCCGAAAATTCGCTTCAGGCCACTGAGCGGATTCAGTTTACTGAATTTGGGCGCCGCCGCCTGCGAGGAAAAATTGAAGCCACCGTTGACGACAGAGGCCAGCAGAGAAACGACCAGCGTCGTCAAAAGAATCCACCGCACCGCCCACAGACCCTCAAAGATACGCTGGCCTGCCAACCCGGCAAGATCATTGACATCTTCGATCTGACCACGTGAAAAACTCAGGCTCTGTCGAAGCATCTGCGCGATGCCATCGACGATTCCCTCGCCGATGAAAAAGATCAGCGCACAAACGGCCAGCACCTCGATCGCACCGCCAAAGTCCGGCGAGCGCGGCAACTCGCCTCGCTCGCGCGCTTGGGAAAGCTTGCGGGAGGTCGGTTCTTCGGTTTTCTCTTCGCCCTGCTCCTCGGCCATGGCTATCTCGCCTCGAGAAACTGGCTACGCAGGAAAAGCTGCGCCTGTAACCAAAGATCAGCGATCCGCTCACCGATCGCCGGTATCAGCAAAAACATCATGCCGAAGCCCATCAATAAACTCACGGCAAAGCCGACGGCGAACACATTCAACGAAGGCGTCGCCCGTGACAAGGCTCCCACACCGAGATTGACTGCCAGCAGCGTCAGCAACAGCGGCGCTGCGATCAGCGCGGCACCCGTGAAAATCACTTTGGAAAACTCGAGGACCGCAGGGATGTCGACAAGGCGAAATTCGCCCGGTGGCAAGACCCGGATGCTCTCGGCGATCATGGAGATCACCACCGTATGACCGCCCGCCGTCAGAAAAATCAGCAGCGCGAACAAGTTGAGAAACTGCGACAACACCGGCGTCGAACCGATCGTCGGGTCAAAGGACTGGGCGAAACTCAGACCGACGGCCATGGAGATCTGCTCGCCTGCCGTGACCACAGCTGCGGCCACGAATTGCAAAACAAGACCCATCGTCACACCGATCAAAATTTCGCTCATCAACAACAACAAGGTCATCTCGCCAAACGGACGACCAGGATTGGAGATCGAATCGGGCAAGGCAGGCATCATCACGAGGCACAGGGCACCCGCATAGATGATGCGGATGCGACCCGTGGCCGCCGCTTGACTGAACACCGGCGCCGCGAGAAAGAAGGCCGTCACGCGGGTCATCGGCAACAGCAGGGCCTGCAGCCAGTTCAGCGTCAGGGCTCCGAGTTCGAGCATGATCAGAGACCCACGTCCGGAATCCGCTCGAAGATGCGGCGCGCGAAATCGACCAGCAACTGCAGATCCCAGGCACCGATCAGCAAAAACAGCAGCATCACCGCCACGAGCTTCGGCAGAAAACTCAAAGTCATTTCGTTGATGGAGGTCGCCGCCTGAAAAATACCGACCACCACACCGACCAGCAGCACCACAACGAGTACGGGACCGGCGACCAGCGCCCCCACCCACATCGCCTCGCGCACGATATCGATGACATTGGTCTCGGTCACGGCAGCGGCGCTCCGAAACTCGCCGCCACGGAGCCGAGGATCAACGCCCAGCCGTCAACCAAGACAAACAACAGGAATTTGAAGGGCAGCGCAATCATGATCGGCGAGACCATCATCATGCCCATCGACATGAGCACGCTGGCAACGATGATGTCGATGACCAGAAAGGGTATGTAGATCAAAAATCCAATGGTGAAGGCCGTTCGCAACTCACTGGTCAAAAAGGCCGGCAAAAGAATGTTTAGCGGAGTTTCCATCGGGCGTGTAACCGGCGGCGACTTGCCCAAATCCATGAACAGCTTGATATCCGAGTCGCGGGTCTGCGCCAGCATGAACTTCTTCATCGGGTCGACAGCGCGTCCGAGCGCGGTCTCGAAAGGAATCTTTTCTTCCATGTAGGGCTGCAAGGACACCCGCTGTACTTCGTCAAAGGTCGGCGCCATGACAAACAAGGTCAGAAACAGCGCCAAACCGACGAGGACCTGATTAGGTGGCGTCTGTGCAGCGCCGATCGCTTGGCGCAAGACGCTGAGCACGATGATGATGCGAGTGAACGCCGTCATCGACAAAATGATCGCTGGCAACAAAGTCAGCAGCGTCATCAGGCCGAGCGCCTGCAAGGTCAGGCTGTACGCCTGCCCGCCCCCGCTCACGGGTCGTGTACGCAGCACTTCGATCGACGACAGATCTTGCGCGAACGCCGAGGTGGATGCGATCAGCAGC
>JBJTAV010000091.1:0-9097 GCA_046091005.1 Gammaproteobacteria bacterium
CGTCAAAGCCGCAGCGGGTCCGATGAGCTTGGAGTTTTCGTTGGCGCGAAGAACGACCTGCCGCGCGAAGTGGCGATCGAGGGTCGAGAAGCCCTCTTGTCCCAGAAAGCTTTCGAGATCAGCGTTCATTGCCCGTACTGCCTCGGTCGAAAATCACCTCGCCAAGACTGCGCAGAAACTTTGGCGTCGGTCTTTCAAAGTGCACGCCGCGCTCGGTTGCCGAAGGATCGAGTCCACGCACGAAGATGTAGAAAATCCCGCCGAAATGATCTTCGTATCGATAATCGGGCAGGCGTTTTGACAGAAATCGTTCGAGCGCCAGCGCGTAAAGCCAGGACTGCAGATGATAAAAGTTATCCGTCATTGCACGATCCAGATGTGCTGGCGTGTAATCGCCCGTCGAATTGCCCAGCCAATTCGATTTCCAATCGGCGAGGTAGTAGCGACCCTCGTGTCGAAACACCAGATCCATAAAACCGCGTAGATAACCCTCTACAGGGTTGAACTGCAGACGCTGGATGCTGTCGGGAATCGCCTTGTCGGAGCCGAGTTTGCAGACCGCGGCGAGTTGGCGTGGCGTGAACGATTTGATCGGGTAGTAAAACTCCGCTTCGTTGATTCGGTCGTCGAGTCCGACATCTGCCAGACGCACCATACGATCTCCGGCTGACAGTGGATGCTCTAGAAGCATTTCGAGTTGCTTACGAACGGCAGCATGCATGGCTTCGTCGAGCAAAAGCGGAGCAAAGTATTGAGCAACCAGCGATGGCAGCGTCTCTGCTCGACGAAAATCGACATGCTCGAGTACGGCGTGCAGCGCCGTGCCGGTTGCGGCGCCCCCCGGCAGCCGGAAAATAGCCGCGATCTCCTCGCGCGGTGAGTCGCTGGCGGAGACAGGGGACGGCCGGTCATCGTGATCCTGTGCTTGCTCGTCGGCGGCACCTGCGATCAATCGACTGAAGCTGCCGACCATCAGTCCCTGATCGATATGTCGATGCAACTCACGGCTCGAAAGTTCCGGCGGCTTTTGTATCGAGGTGACAGGCACCGGCGATGACGCCCAGGCTGCACGCACGCTGATCTGCTCGGGGTGTTTCTCTGCGAGCGCGCGTGCTGCTGCAATCGGGTCAGCACCGAGAACTGCAGCGAGCGCGGATCTTGAGTGCACACTTTCTTTGGCAGCGGGCACGTAGAGATAGCATCTTTGCACTGCGCGGGTGACAGCTACATAAAGCAGACGAACATCTTCGGCGAGAAGTTCTTCGGCAGCGAGCGCCTTTCGATCCGCATCGACTTGCTCGCCAAGATCGAGTGTCATCCGGAATGGCGGCTGCCGCTCGTGAATCAAGATGTCTTTCACGGGTTTCGAGGACCAGTGAGACGGGCAGAAAACGACCGGGTACTCGAGTCCCTTCGCATTATGGATGGTGACGAGTCGGATGGCGTCGTCGTCTTTGTCGAGCCGCTGTATGTGCTGCTCTGCGCTCGTGCCGTCTTTGTCTTGTTGCTCGCGTATCCAGCCGATCACCCGCGGCGGGGCGAGGTGGTCATGGTGTTCCGCTTCCTGCGCGAGTTCCGCGAGATGCAGCAGATTGGTCAGTTTCCGCTCGCCACCGACCTGCGACACGAGTTCTTTGCGTAACCCCTCATGCACCAGCAATTCACGAAACATCGAGGCAAAACCGCGGCGATACCATCGATCACGCAGTCTCGTGAAAAGATCTATCCATCGAGCCCAAGTGACTTCGTCCGAGTCCAATCCCAGCAATTTCTCGGCCGTCAGTCCAAAACACGCAGCTGTCAAAGCCGTACGCAGCAGTCGTGGATTCGAGGGTTCGAGCACGGCCGCAAGTATTCGCAGTAGCTCATCCGCTTCTGCCGAATGAAACACACTCTGCTGTGTTTGCCGGACCGCCGGAATATTCACCGAGCGGAGCATTTCTTCGATGTTTGCAGCTTCGCGATGCGAGCGCACGAGTACTGCGATATCCGAGGCCGCGAGTGCGCGATCTCCCAGACGGCAAGCCGTCAGCAGGCGCTGGATTTCGACCACGATATCGGCGGCGATCTGCTCGCGGATCTCGTCGCCGTCATCCACAGTCACCATGATCATGGGTGACGGCGATTTCGCTGATGGGTCAA
The DNA here is from genome assembly GCA_046091005.1 of Gammaproteobacteria bacterium. Taxonomy (GTDB): domain Bacteria; phylum Pseudomonadota; class Gammaproteobacteria; order Steroidobacterales; family Steroidobacteraceae; genus UBA964. Next base: position 2,143 of record JBJTAV010000091.1, read on the forward strand.
CGAGTCGATGTTTCGCTGCACGCTGACCGTCGCCTCGCGCCGTCAAAAATCGAATCTCCTCGTCACGAAAACACTTTTCCCGGCTCGAAAAAAGGTGATTCACGGCGTCGACCAGATTCACGCTCGATCGATAATTCGTTCGCAGCGTGTAGATGCGCGGCTGCAGTGACTTGCGCAGCGTTCGATGGACCTCGAGATAAGTGAAAAGATCAGCGCCACGAAAGCCGTAAATGGACTGCTTGGGGTCGCCGATGAGCATCAGCGTTTGCGGAGGGTTGGCAAACAGCTTGCGGAATATCTCGTATTGAAGCGGATCGGTATCCTGAAACTCGTCGATTAACGCGGCGCGATACTGACCGTGCACTGCGGCAATCAGCGCCTCTGCATGCGGGCCGCAAAGCGCTTCTTTCGTGAGAGACAGCATGTCATCGAAGGTCATCACGCCGCGTGCTGCTTTGAGCTGTGGAAGTGTATCGGCGGCAAACTGCAGCCATTCGTGACGCATCGCGGCGGTCCATGCTTGCCGGGCCGCCGAAAACCGACTGCAGAGATCGAAGAATTCATCGTCAGGAAAGCGCAAGCCCTTGGCAGTTTTTGAAACGAGGCGGTTGACTTCGATCGATTCGGACCGCAACGCGTCGATGGCTTCGATTGCGTCGCTGGTCATGATTGACGTGGCCATCCAGCTGTCGATGGCTGCGCTGAGCGTGTGCAGACGATCGCTCCCGAAACCGTGCTCATTGCTTTTGCTGATGCCAACATGCGACTCGAAAAGCTGCAGCAGGCGGGCTTTTTCGCGAGGCCATGCATTGCGACTCTGCTCGCCGGCGGCAGCCAGCGCCGTCATGGCGTTTGCCGAACTCAGGGTCGCAGTCGGCAGAATGTGCAGCTGCGGGTGTCGTGAAAGGCGTAGCAACAAAGAGACGCCATCGTCTGGGGTGAGATCGGCATACTGGGCCAGTGCTGCAACGAGCGGACTGACGTCGCGTTGCCGTTGTTGCCAAAAATCGTGCGCTGTATCAAGCATCAGCTCGGAAGCATCCGCGATAACCTCCGCTTCAAAAGGAGCATTTCCCTCAAAGGCGTTATCACGCAGCAGTCTTTGACAGAAGCCGTGGATGGTCGAGATGGTCGCCTCATCGAAAGACGCCAATGCCAGTGCAATTCGCCGCCTCGCCACTTCGGTCGAAATGCCTGCTGACTCGATTGCCGTCACTACCGGGTCTTTTCGTGTTCCGGCGGCCAGCTCGTCGTCGATTTCCATGAGCCGCTTGCGGATGCGTTCGCGCAACTCAAGCGTTGCGGCCTCGGTGAACGTGACCACCAGAATGCTGCGCAGAGCCAGATCGTCGATGACGATGAGACGAACGACGATGCCCGAGATCGTGTAAGTCTTTCCGGTTCCGGCGCTCGCCTCGAGCAGAGTCACCCCTGAATCGAGCGGTGTCGAGCCCAGTTGAAATTCGCGTGGCTCGCTCACGGCAACTTTCCGTCGAGATGCTCGGTGACAGGTCGAAAGAAATCGAGGGCTAGCGTCGTGAATTCGTCATCGAGGGGTGAAGCTTCGGCGAAGACCAGAGCATTCCAGGGATTGTCGAACTCACCCGCAATACCGAATTGTTCGTTGCCCATCCAAGCCCGCTCTGCGGCACGAAGTGCAACCTCGGGTTTGCCTCCTTTGGGTCCGAGCATGGAGCGCGCGTAGGCGCCTGAAGCATCGGGAAAGAAGGGCAGGGGTACCGTCAACCCGCGCCAGTAAATCGCGAGCAGATCTTGCAGGAGCGCCTCCGTTCTTTGCACTGATTCGGGTGGTCGAAATATCCGAATCTCGCTATTTCGATCGATGAGCACGGTTTGCATGCCGGGTTCAGTCAGGTTGAGCAGCAAGTGCTCGACCCAGGCGGCGACGATATCTTTGGACTTGAGTTTGGCGCTGCGAAATCGGTACAGGCGAGCAGCGTAAATGCCATCGAGTTCACCCGTGATCGACCAGCGACCATCGCTCCAGCTCAGCGGCCGACGAGTCCGTGGTGCTCCGGCAAGATGGCTGCGCACGGTTTCGAGAAATCCGTACACCGTTTGATCGATAGTCGTCTCGGCGAGAGCACCGAAAGCACCCGTCGGCAAGCGACCTCTGGCACGGGCAAGATCGAAAACGGGTACGCCATCGTCTTTGAGCAGCGAGTCGAAACGCTCTTGTTGAAGATTATAGGATTGCAGATGATCGAGCTCGAGTGGCTCATGGGAGCGCAACGGCGCGGCTTCACGACCCACACGGATGCCGAGGCGCCATTCACAAAGGCGTCGCGCAGGATGAACAAAAAAATCGACGAGCTTCGCCGGTGAAAGACGACGCCAATCGTCGTCGGCTTCCGGCAAGGGTTGCAGAAAGAGCCTGCGGGCTCTCGCGGCGCCGGATGACAGTGCAGTCGCAGCGGCCGCATTATCCTTGGAAAAGCTTTGCTCCGGGCCAAGTTCGAAGTAGCGGCGATTGAAGGCCTGCAACTTGTGCTGGACGACAAGCTGATTCGCTCGATTGCTTTCCCTTGAAAAGCTTCGGGCAAGATAGTCGAGCATTTCGGTGACTACACCCGAAGGGGGTGCTGTTGAGGTGTCGCGCTGCGACTGCCCCACATGACTGATCAGCAGAGCGTCGCGCGCGCTCAGCAGTGCCTCAAGGAAAAGATATCGATCATCGTCGCGTAGTGAGCGATCACCGCGTCGCGGATCGATGGCGAGCAGGTCAAAACTCGGTCGACCACCTTGACGCGGGAAGTCGCGCTCGTTCATGCCGAGTAGGCAAATGATGCGGGCCGGGATGGCGCGCATCGGTTTCAGTGAACAGAAGGTAATGCGGCCGTCGAGAAAGCCGCCACTCACGGGAGTCTCGTGCAGACGATGATCTAGGCTGTCGATGACGACCTCGGCTGGTACAAGTTCGTCGCGTTGTTGCGGATCACTGTCGCTCTACGCGCACAGAGCGTCGCGAACGATGCGCAGGTCGGCTGCACATTTCGTTTCCGGGCCAAACAGCTGCTGTACCCACTGCAGCAGAGTCCGGCTCCACTGGCGCCTCGACTTCGGGGTCCGTATCGATTGGGCAACGCCGCGCAAAAAATCGATGACTGACAGCAATCGATCAAGCGTGTCGAGATGGTCTGCCTCCATCTCGATGAAGGGCAGCAGTTCTTCATAGAGGCGCTGCCCCTCGCTGTTCATCGCATAGCCAAAAATCCAGGTCGCTTCGCCGTGTGCCCATGAAAACTCGGTGCTCTCCGGCAGGCCGAGTCGTGCCCTGTGAGCTGCGTCGAGACCCCGGACAATGCCGCTGTCGTCGATCCAACGATGGATGCGTTCGAGATCAAGGTCCGTCAGTCCGAATCGCTCGCGAATGACCTCGCTTTCAAGGACCGCGAGGACTCGGGCGCTGCCGAAATTCGACAAACCAAGTTCGAGAATTCGCAGGAAGACATCAACGACTTCGATGCGCGTACGCGAGGACTGATCGGCGAGCGAATAGGCGATGCGGGCTGTCTCGCTTTCGGGTGTGCCGAAGACCGCTCGTATGTAGGGCGCGTACGCTTCGATATTCGGCGCCATGACGAGGACGTCGCGTGGTTGTAGTGACCCATCGTCCTGAAACAATCGGAGCAGGTGATCATGCAGCACCTCGATCTCGCGCAGAGGGCTGTGACACGAGTGCACTTCGATCGAGCGATCTTCGTCATCGATCGAGTCGCGGTTTGTTTCCTGCGTGCGATCACGCAGTTCGAGCAGGTCGTCTTGCAATCGACCGAGCAGTCCGTGGGCGGATGATGGCGAGAATGTCTCGCTGGCTTGCTGCACTTCGCAGGCGAGCAATTGATCAAGCAGATCGCGACCGAGTTTCCCGAAAGAGTTGGCCAGTGGGTTCCCTTGGCGTAGGGCAGCCGCATCGGAAGCTCTCAATCTTTGTTTCTCGGTCATGAGATCGCCCCAGTATTGATCGGTGGGCGAGAGCACATAGAAGTCGATGCGAGTTCGGAGGGCGGCTTTGTGCAACACATCGAGAAACGCGGGTGGCAAGGTACTCAGGCCGAAAACCCCGAGTTGCCTAGGTAGCGGCACCGCCTCGAGCGTGGAGTCTGCAAGCCCGACGACGGCGGCGTGCAGATCCACGAATGATTCTTCGCCCGCGAGGTCTCGACGCAGCGCTCGCCACAAATGCCCTTGCCAGTTACCGGCAGCTGTATCGCTGTCCCAGTCGCGCAGCATCTGCGGTCGATAGACTTGATACTGGTCGAAAAGACTCGCTACCCGTCTTGCGAGTTCGAAACGACGCTGTTCCGTCCCGCCCCGCAGGTAGGCGGCAACGACACCGAAACCATCGACCCCCATGAATTCGGGCAGCCGGTCATATAGCCACCATGTGAGCGAATCGCGTCCGTAGCGGGCTGAGCAACGCCGCTGCCCACCCAGCATGGCCGTGGCGAGCTCATCGACCATGCCGCGCAGGAACGGAAAGTGCAGGCCCATCGCGAGGCCGCAACGATCGGCGATATGCATCGAGAGCCACCGTGCCGTCTCGGCGCTCGACACCACGATCGCATGCGGTGTCAGCGGATCGGCACGTATAGCCGAAAGATCGTCGGCGAGCCGCTCAGCCAGGCTCTCAAGTCGGTTCGAGAGGTGGAGGAAAAGATGGGTGTTGCGTGCCGTGCTCATGCCCTGCGGGATAGTATCCCGCACCGGAGGCTCAATGTTTGAGCTCCTCGATGCATCGATCCAGGGGGAAGTTCATGACACGGCTCGTCATACGGATCGGCTCATGGTTTGCGTTGTGTCTGATGCTGGTGCTTTCGACACCCGGACGTGCGGCCCCCGAAGCATTGGCGACGCAGCCAGTATCTGCAGGCGAATTTCGAACAGTGCTGCAGAAGCAGCAGGGCAAGGTCTTGGTGGTCAACTTCTGGGCGACGTGGTGCGTGCCGTGTTTGCGCGAGGTACCCGATCTGCTGAAACTCGAGTCCGAGTTCGAATCGCGGGGTGTCAAGCTGATCGGCGTTGCCGTCGACGATCCTGCTCCTGGTGCCGCCCAGGTCGAGCAGTTTCGTCGCAAATACTTTCCGGCCTTCCTGACCTATGCGCGGGTCGGCCCCGAGATGGACGAACTTGCGAGCGTGATCGATCCGGCTTGGAACGAGGTTGTACCGACGACGTACATCATTGACCGTCGAGGCAAGGCCGTCGCACGCATCCAGGGAAAGAAAAGCCTCGAGGAGTTTCGTGCCGCGCTCGAGAAAGCGCTCTAGACGTCATCGATCCTCATCATCAAAGAAACATGATCAAAGAAAGTCGACTGTCGTTGTGGCGTCTTTGGTGATTCGAGCGGCTTTGATCAGGAATTTCATTACTGGCGCGCCACCCGGGGGTATGGATGCCGTCGGGTCGTATTCGCTGCGGGTGCCAGTGGCTGGTAGACCACCGGATCAATGCCATCCGCAGCGATGCCGTCCATGTCATCTGGTGTGACGCCACCGCCGTCATAGACATACACGCCCGGCTTGCAGCTTGCGACAGGAGTCTGTTGCGCGAGGGCGAGTGCAGCGACATCCACGGTTCCTTTGAGCGCACCGACTTCGAGCAGATCGACCAGACGCAGGCTAGGTCTGAGAATCCAGTTCGGGCTCTGTCCTGGCGGCGCGACGATGGATTTGCGCAGATCGAAATCGATCATCAGTCGGGTCGTCGCCCGTTGCGCAACCACGAACGGCTTGGACAGCTTGAGACCCGTTTCAGCCCCACTGGGGATGTACAGGGGGAATTGTCGGCCGTCCCGCAGCTTGATGTATGAACCGCTCTGCAAATTTTGCTCGGCGGTGATTCGTAACCTCAGCCACTGATAATTGCCGGGCAACATGGGTTGGTTTTCGAGCAGGTTGAAGCTTGCACCGTCGCGATAGCGAAGCAGATCAATGCGCTTGGGCGTATCGAAATTGATGGTGATCGTGCTCTCGGGGCCGCGCTGCAGCTCGACTCCGCTTACCACCACGATGACCTCGGCGGCATCGTCGACCGGCGCATCGGTGATTCCCAGCGTCACAAAGCCGCTATCTGGCGCAATGGAAGAGCTTGTGCCGCTGTCACTGTCCCCACCCCCACCGCAGCTGCTGATCGACAGCAGTAGAACGATCAGACCCAAACGGATCGTTGAGGGGGACGGTATCGTTGAGGGGGACGGTGTTTCCAAAAAAAGATCTTGCGTGCAATTCGGCCATGCCGAAAGTGTGGATGCGCTCGGTCTCTGATTCGGTGCGGCGTGACACTCTCGCTCAAGATTTGTGCCGTCGTTGGTTTATAGTGGCCGCCTTGCCGTGATTCAGGGTTTGTCGTGAGCGAAACCGTCAACTTCCGTGCGGGTCAGTTGCTCTTCAAAGAGGGTGACGAGGGCGGTGATTTATACGTCATTCGACGCGGACGCGTGGTCGTCTATCGCGAGCGCAACCAGACCGAGATCGTGCTTGCAGAGGTTGGGCCTGGTGAGGTGTTGGGTACCATGACCCTGCTCAACAACGAGCCACGAACAGCGAGCGTGCGTGCGCTTGAGCCGGTCGAGGCTGTCGTCATGAATGCCGCGAGTTTCGCGAGCAGCATGAAGGATCTGCCAACGTGGGCGATCGTCGTCATCAAAGATCTGACAGCACGCGTCAAGCACGTCAACGAAATGCTGGTGCAGGCGTCGCTGCAGGACAAGCGTCTGCGCTACGAGCTCAGCAATGCCTTTCATCATCTCGGGCAGCTTTCGCATTTGGTGGCCTTCGTGATCCGTCAGTCCACCGAAACCGACGACCACGGCGAGTTCACGCCTTTCAAAGATGTCATTGTGCAGGCAGAGCCTGTGCTCAATTTGCGCTACGAGTATCTCGCCCAGTTGTGGGCGGTGATCATTGCGACGGGTATGGTCAAAGAAGAAGAG
>JBJTAV010000092.1:0-26263 GCA_046091005.1 Gammaproteobacteria bacterium
TCACGCAGCACTTGTGCCTCGTGGTTCACCGCGAGTCCGCCTTGGGTGTGAAACAAAGCACCCGTCACCTTCACCGCAAAATAAGGCGCTCGTAGCGCAGGTTTGCGCGTGAAGTCGCGTCCGAAACGATCGACGCGCTCATTACGCTGCAAAGATTCGACTTCAGCCACCGTACTCGCTAGGCCCGCAGCATCGATGCCGGCGAGCGCAGCTAGCGCGGCGATCTGTTCGGCCTGCAGCACAGCCCTCGCCTCTAGCGCGTCGCGATAATCGTCGAATTCGAGCATCAGCTCGTGGAGTCGTTGATCGTAGATGTCCCAGGCGACATGCCCGGGCTGGGCGACAACATCGACCGCCTGCTCCGAATAGCCGCGCGCTTCGTTGGAGAAGCGTTCGCCACGGACATTGACCTGATAACCGCCTTCCATGATCAACGGCCAAAGAATCGGGATGCCGCGCCCCGCGGCCAAGCCCCCGTGACCCTGATAACTGTGGATGTCGCGGATGGCTGCGCCAAGACCCTCGCCCCAGCGGATCGCATCACCTTTGTTGCCGGGGTGACCAAAGAAAGTGGCATCGGCAATCTCGGGAATGAAGCGACGTACCATGTCGGGATTACCCGCAAAGCCGCAGCAAGCAAGAATCAGCGCCTCGCAGCCCAAATCCTCGACGCTGCCGTCAGGTCGCCGAATACGCACGCCGCGCACCCGGCTGGTCTCATCATCGACGAAAAGATCGCTGACCAGCGCGTCGGTCAACACATCGATACCCCTGCGTCCGACCGCCGCCGCCAACGAGCCCATCAGCTCCCGGCCGCTGCGATTCGGGGTGCCGTGCATGCGCTTCACGCTGTGTCCGGGATACAGAAAACTGTCGACCAAGGACAGCGGTACGGCGTGATCATCGATCAACCACTCGACCGTGCGCGCCGAGGCCTGCGCAAGCGCCAGCGCGATGGCCGGGTCCGTCTCGCCGTGCGTCTTGGCGACGATGTCGCGCGCGAACAGTTCCGGCGAGTCGTCGATTCCCTGCTCGCGTTGCAGTCGCGAACCCGCAGCCGGGATCAGCCCGGTGGACATGGCCGTGGTACCGAGCGTCGACGCATCGCGCTCGAGAACCAACACCTCTGCCCCGGCCTGCTGCGCCGCCAGAGCCGCCGTCAGCCCACAGCCACCGCCACCGATGACGATCACGGACACGCTGCCTGCAAAACTCGCCTCGCGGGTCTGCCGCAAACCTGATCGACTGCCTGTCATGGTCGGTTCTCCATCGGGTGCAGCAGCCTAACGAGCCATGCTCGACGACTCAACCGACATCATGAGGGCGTTGCTGTGGGCGGCTACGGCCACGCACCGGACGTACCCGACCTCGATCCGCAACTCACTGCCAGCAGCGACATACGATGGCAGAGGTCATTACCGGGGGTTCTCATGAGTACCGCATCGTCCGCGCTTTCGCAGTACACGCTCTCTCAAGCAACGCTCGATTTTCTGGCTCGATCACACGGGCATTTCATCGGTGGCAAGTGGCTGCACGGAGATTCGGGCGGGACCATCGACATTCACGATCCGGCAACCGGACTCAAGATCGCGCACTGCGCAGCAGGCGGTGCCACCGAAATCGACGCCGCCGTGAAAGCTGCGCGAGCGGCCTTTGAAGGGCCTTGGTCAAAGTTCACCGCAGCGCAGCGAAGCGCAGTGCTGTGGAAAATCTCTGATCTCATCCTGGCCAACTTTCAACAGCTATGCGAACTCGAGATTCTCGATAACGGGTTGCCCACACCGCTCGCGCAATATGTCTGCGGCATGGTGGTGCCGGAGTTCTTTCGTTACTACGCAGGCTGGCCCACCAAAATCGAGGGTGCGACGATTCCGGCAGCGCCGCAAGGCAAGCTCCCGGGCGAGGCGATTTCCTTCACTTTGCGTGAACCGATCGGCGTCGTTGGCGCGATCACGCCGTGGAATTCACCGCTGCCCATGGTGATGCTGAAAATCGCCCCCGCACTCGCCACGGGCTGCACGCTGGTCTTGAAGCCTGCGGAGCTGACGCCACTCACCGCGATGCGACTCGCGGAAATTTGTCAGGAAGCCGGTGTTCCTGATGGTGTCATCAATATCGTCAATGGCTATGGCGAAACCGCAGGTGCCGCGCTCGCTGCGCATCCGGGTGTCGATAAGATCGCTTTCACCGGATCGACCGAGGTCGGCCGACTGATCGTCAAAGCCGCCGCGGGTAATCTCAAAAAAGTGACGCTCGAACTCGGTGGCAAGTCGCCGGTCGTGGTGTTCCCCGATGCGGACCTCGCACAGGTTATCCCGGGAGCAGCGCGAGCCTGTTTTTTCCTGCAGGGTCAAAACTGCATGGCAGGCACCCGCCTCTTCGTGCACGACAAGGTGCACGACCAGGTCGTCGAAGGCATTGCTGCCGTCGCGCGCACCATGAAAATGGGACCGGGGCTCGATCCCTCCTCGGAGTTCGGGCCGCTGATCTCTGCGCAGCAGCGTGATCGCGTGGCGAGCTTCGTCGACGCGGGGCGCAAAGAGGGTGCCGAGGTGGTCTGCGGTGGGCATTCGCCAAGCCGCCCTGGTTATTTCTTCGAACCGACCGTGCTCACGCGCACCACCCACGACATGACCCCCGTGAAGAATGAGATCTTCGGGCCCGTGCTTTGCGTACAGCGTTTCGGCGATGGCGATCTCGACGCCGTGGCGCGAGCTGCCAACTCGACCATCTATGGCTTGTCGGGTAGCGTATGGACACGCGATCTCGGCATCGCCATGCAAATGGTGCGCAAGATCGACTCGGGTCAGGTCAGTGTCAACATGCACGCAGCCATCGATCCGGCCATGCCGTTCGGTGGCAACAAGCAGTCAGGCTGGGGACGCGAGTTCGGCAAAGAAGGACTCGAGCCCTACCTGAAAACCAAAGGCGTCTCGATGACCTGGTAAACCAGAGGTATTTGCAAATGAAAGTTTTTTCTTTGACCGTTGCAGCAGAGGCGCGCATGCCGCCGCCCGACAAGCTGATCAAAAAAAGCAGATCATCTTCGCCCCGCGCGCGCAGCACGGTCGCCAGACGATAACCCGATTGCTCGCGGGTCGCGGAGGTCGGCTCGCCCAGATACGCTCGCGGCACTGCGCATCCGGACAGCAGCGCGCATCCGCACAGCAGCCACGGCAACCAGAAACTCCAGCCGCCAAGTCTGCAGCCTGCGCGCATTTCGCCTCACGACAATCAGGCGCCGCAGGCTGCCATGTCAGGCAGCTTCACTCATGCCGGGTAACGCACACCCTCGCGGGAGAAATCACCAGCTGCCGGTATTCGGCATCGAAACCCAGGGCTCGATGGGTGCAAGCGCGCCACCGGCCTGCAGTAGCTCGATCGAAATGCCATCGGGCGACCGTACGAACGCCATGCGCCCGTCACGTGGCGGACGCAGGATGGTCACGCCGTGATCGGCGAGGCGCTGACATGCAGCATGAATATCGGCAACGGCATATGCGAGATGGCCGAAGTTGCGACCACCGGTATAAACCTCGGGGTCCCAGTTGTAGGTGAGTTCGACCTGCGCGGAGTGATCGCCGGGCGCCGCGAGAAACACCAGCGTATAGCGACCCTGCGGCACTTCTTTTTTAGAAAGCAGCTCAAGGCCAAGAGCGTCCCGATAGAATCGCAGCGAGTCTTCGAGGTCGGTCACGCGGACCATCGTGTGCAAATATTTCATGCCACAAATTATAGGACCTGCTGGTGAGCTTGTCTGAAGCGGAATGGTTGGCGATTCTCACCAGTCTGCGGGTGGCGCTGCGCGCTTTGCTGTTCACGCTACCACCGGCGCTTTTCTTCGGTTGGTTGCTCGCACGACGACGATTTCCGGGTCGTGCGCTGCTCGACGCACTCGTGCACTCGCCTTTGGTGCTGCCGCCGGTCGTGGTCGGTTACTTGTTGCTGCTCACGCTTGGCGTTCAGGGGCCTCTCGGGCGCTGGCTCGATGCCGTCTTCGGCGTGCGCCTGGTGTTCAGCACCAACGGCGCCGCCATTGCTGCGGGTCTCGTCGCGCTGCCGATCATGGTGCGCACCATTCGCTTGTCACTCGAAGCGATCGATCCGCGACTCGAACTCGCCGCTCGATCTTTGGGCGCCGGATCACTCGATCGATTTCTCTCCGTCACGCTGCCGCTGGCGCTGCCCGGCGTGCTCGCTGCAGCGGTGCTCGGTTTTGCCATGTGCCTCGGCGAATTCGGGGCTGTCATCACGTTCGCAGCTAATGTTCCCGGTGAAACGCAGACTCTGGCTCTCGCCATCTACGGCGCCTTGCAGGCTCCTGACGGCGAAGCAATGGCCATGCGACTGGCACTCATTTCGATGACGATCGCCTTGCTCGCGCTGCTCGGTGCCGAATGGCTGGGTCGACGTGCCGGCCGCTGGAACGCTCGTCCATGACCGCGCCACCCATGACCGCGCCGTCCATGACGCGCGCACGCGCCCTCACGATCGATGTCGCCCATGAACGCGGTGACTTTCGGCTCGAGACTCGCTTTGAGGCGCCAGCGACCGGAGTGACGGTCGTATTCGGTGCCTCAGGTGCAGGTAAATCAACACTGCTGGATCTCATCTGCGGCAACTTGCAACCGGATCGCGGCACGATCCGCATCGGGGACCAGGTGTTTGTCGATACCGTCCGCGGCATTCATCTCGCGGCCGAGCAGCGCGCCATCGGTTGGGTTCCGCAAGATGGCCTGCTGTTTCCGCATCTTGATGTCGCAGCCAATCTCGACTTCGGTGCACGCCGATCACGTCGTCGTCAACCGGCAATCAATACGCAGCAGGTCATCGATACTTTGGGGCTGGGCGCACTGCTACAGCGCTGGCCGCGCACGCTCTCCGGAGGCGAACGTCAACGCGTAGCGCTTGGCCGTGCGCTGTTGTCGAACCCGGCGCTGCTACTGCTTGATGAACCGCTCGCGGCACTCGATGCACCGCGCAAGGCCGAAATTCTCGCCCTGCTCGAGCTCATCAAGCGCGAATTCGCGATCCCGGCCATCTACGTCACGCATAGTCTCGCCGAGGTGCTGCGTCTCGCCGATCATCTGGTGTTGCTCGATGCGGGTCGCGTCGTCGCCAGCGATCGTATCGACGCGCTGATGGGGCGCGCCCACACCCCATTGCTTTCAATGCGCCCCGACACCGGTAGTCTGCTGACGCTGCGTGTCACGGGGCGCGATCCCGCGGGCGATGGTTGGCTCACCATGCTCGAAGGTCAGACGGTGCGCATTCCGTTGCTGCCACTTGCGGCTGGCATGAGCACCCGTGCTTATGTACCGGCGAACGAGGTGATCATTGCCACGCAAGCCCCGCAAGGGCTCTCGGTACGTAATGCACTGCAGGCGACAATTCTTTGTCTGCGTGATCGCGGTGATGGCTCGGTGCTGGTTGAACTCGCCGTGGGTGCGCAGCGTCTGCTCGCCGCAGTCACTCCGGCGGCGGTCAGCGCACTTGCGCTCGCACCCGAGCAGTCTGTCTATGCCCTGGTGAAATCGGTGTCGCTTGATGCCCCGGCAGGCGGTCGCCTGCTCGAGATGGGCTAGAACATCTGCGAGGGACCCGGCGCCTCGGTCTCTTTGACGGCATGCCGCGCGGCGATGAAGTCGCCAGTGATCATTGCATCGTAAGACTGGCCTGGTCCGACCATCGGATATACGCCGGCATCGGGATCGATGATGACCTCGAGAAACGCGGGCCCCGGATGGCGAATGAATTCTTCGACGACCCGCGGCACGTCTGCCTTGCGATCGAGCCGCGCGGCAAACGTGAAACCATCAGCCTGCGCGGCTTTGACGAAATCTTTTTTGTGCAAGGATTTATCGCTGGCCGACATGCGTCCCTTGAAGAACAGCTTCTGCCATTGCTTGACCATGCCGTCGCCAAAATTGTTGAGTACCACCACCTTCACCGGCAAATCGTAGGTGGTGACGGTCTCGAGTTCGCCGAAATTCATGCGTATCGAGGCATCGCCGTCGATGTCGATGACCAGTGCCTTGGGATTGGCGAACTGCGCACCAATCGCCGCCGGCAAGCCGAAACCCATCGTGCCCATCGAACCCGAGGTCAGCCACAACCGCGGCTGCCGAAAATCGAAGTATTGCGCAGCCCACATCTGGTGCTGGCCGACACCAGTGGCAATGATGGCTTCGCCACGAGTTTGCCGATTGATTTCTTCGATGACGTAATAGGGCTGAATGAGCTGGCTGTCGCGGTCGTAATTCATGGCGTGCCGACGACGCAACTCGGCAAGCTCGGCATGCCAGGCAGAGAGATCTGGCCGAAACCCGATCGCCTTGCCATGAACCGTGAGCGTCTCGAGCGCCTCGCGCAGTTGCCCGACATGGCTCCAGTCGACGCGCTTGACCTTGTTGATTTCGGCTCGATCGATATCGAGGTGGGCGATTTTTTTGGCCTGCGGGGCAAATTTGCCGGGTACCCCAGCGACTCGATCATCGAAGCGCGCCCCCACGGCGATCAGCATGTCGCAGTCTTCGACGGCGTAGTTGGCAAACGCTGCACCGTGCATGCCCAGCATGCTCATGGAAAGCGGATGCGTAGTGTCGAAGGTACCGATCCCCATCAAGGTGGTAACCACGGGAATGCCAAAAGAGATCGCAAAGTCACGGAGCGCTGCTGACGCCTCGCCGTTGACCGCACCGCCACCCACATAGAGCAACGGTCGGCGCGCAGCAGCCAGCATTGCAAAGAATTGCTGAGCCTCGTCGGTCTCGATGGCGGCATGCGCTGCAGCGAACAGCCGCTTGCGATACCCCGGAATGGGCAATAGCCCTTCGCCCGCGAACGCGCCAGCCCAGTTTTGCACGTCTTTGGGAACATCGATGACCACCGGACCAGGACGCCCGGTCCGCGCGATTTCGAAGGCGGTGCGTACCGTCGCCTCGAGCTTGGTCGGATCGGTCACCAGGAAAATATGTTTGGCCACCGCACCCATCAGCGCGGGCACGGGAGCTTCTTGAAATGCATCGGTGCCGATCGCGGCGGTCGGTACTTGTCCGCAGATGACGACCATGGGAATGGAGTCGGCCATCGAGTCGCGCACCGGAGTGACGGTGTTGGTAGCGCCCGGACCCGAGGTCACGATGCATACGCCGACGCGCCCGCTCGCCCGCGCATAGCCGGCAGCCATGAAACCCGCGCCCTGCTCGTTCGCCGGGACGATCAAGGGCATCTGCCGCAACCCGCTCGCCGTTTGTTCCTGGTTGTACCGAAACACCGCGTCATAGGTGGGCAGGATCGCGCCACCCGAATAACCGAAGATGGCCGTGGTGCCTTCATCTGCGAGCACTTGGACGATCATCTCTGCGCCAGTCATGGTGGTGCCGGCGCGCGGGTGACGGGCGGCAGCGGTTGGTGCAGCAGCAGACTCGGACATGGCGATCAACCGGAAAAACGAGCGAGGGGCCCGTCAGACTACCAGTTCAGCCGTGCCGTGCAATATGCTTCACGCCCCATGCGCCACATCATTGCCATCAACCTGCAGAACGAAGCGGGAGCCCTGACTCGGGTCGCCGGCCTGTTCTCGACTCGCGGCTACAACATCGAATCGCTGTCCGTCGCAGCGACTGACGATCCGACAGTCTCGCGAATCACACTCGTCACCAAAGGTTCGGACTCCGTCATGTCACAGATCGTCAGTCAGCTCAACAAGCTGATCGATGTAGTCTCGGTCGAAGACATGACGCAGGGTGAGCACATCGAGCGCGAACTCGTGCTGCTCAAACTCAAAGTGCGACTTGAACAGTCGGATGCTGTGCGCGGTTATGTCGTGCGCGCCGGCGGCCGAGTGCTCGATCCGGCCAGCGACGGTTTCATTGTCGAGCTCACCGCGAGTGAAGCCGAGATCGACAAGTTCATCGCCGATCTCGCCAAAGGCGCCGAACTGCTCGAAGTGGTGCGCAGTGGCGCACTCGGTATCAGTCGCCTCGAGCGTGCGGCGCGCCAGCGCCGCGAGTAATCCGCGGCAACATCTGCACGAGCGTGGCGTCCTTCCTGACGAAGTGATGCCAGAGCGCGGCGACCACGTGCAGACCGACCAGTGCGAGCAACGTCCAGGCCGCCCAGATGTGCGCGGGCTGCAAAATATTGGCCCATTCGATATTTTTGGGCAGCAAAACCGGCAGCTCGAACAAGCCAAAGAAATGCGTGCGCCCGCCGTAGGTCATCGAGGCACTCCAGCCAAGAAGCGGTACCGCCAACATGCCGAGATAGATCACTCCATGCACGCCCTTGGCCGCACGTTGCTGCACCGAAGGCATTTCGGCAGGCAGGCTCGGGCGACGACGCCAAAGATTCCAAGCCAGACGAAAGCCCACCAGAAACAACACGATGAGACCGATCGATTTGTGATGTCGCAACCAGTAGCCGTACTCGGCACGCACGGCCGGGTTGTCGAAATCGGCGAAATTGACGATCACATACATCAGCGACGTGGTGCCCAGGATCGAGAGGGCCATCACCCAATGGAAAATCTTGGAGATCGTGTTCCAGGGTTGCTCGTTGGGCCGACTGTCCGGCGGAACGCGCAACAGCAAAGAAAACAACAACCAAAGCGCCGCAATGCTCAGAGGCCAGGCAAAGAGCATGGTCTGCCACAACTGAGTGACCCCTGACATCAGCCCAATCGACCAGGCCAACGCGGCACATGCCGGCGCCGCAAATACGCTCACGGCAACAATCCACTTCTTGTTCATGCCCGACTCGCCCGTCTCGAATCTTGCCGGCGACTTAGTCACGCCCGGCATCGTAATCATAGAGCGTACGAAGCTCGGCCATGCCGGCGCCGAGTGCCTGTACCTGCTGCTGCGGATCGTCGGCAAAATAGAGCTCGGAGCGCGCTCGCGACATGGCGAGCGCTGCCGTCACCCGTGCATGGCGTGTCGACTCATAACGATGCAGTGCGTCATCGATGTCGTTGCTGCCGACGCCACTCGCATTATCTTTGAGTGCGCTCATCACCCGTCCGAGCACCGCGCCGTCTTCGAGGGCCATCACGGCACCTTGCCCGGTAAATGGCGGCATGGCATGTGCGGCGTCGCCCAACAACGTGGCGCGTGCCGAGGTCCAGGTCGGCAACGGGTCGCGGTCGAAGAGGCCCCACTTGAATAAACGATCTGCAGGCGTGAGGCGCAGCAGGTCAAGACTGTGGGACTCGAAGTCCGCAAACTCTGTCAAAAGCTCATCGAGACCTGAGCGAACCGACCAGCCCTCTTCCATCCACGCGCTGCGACGAGCGATGGCCACGAAGTTGACCCATGCGCCGCGCCGCAGGGGATAGCGCATCAGCAGGCGGCGCGGCCCAACGGTCATGCACAGCGGCGGATCGAGCAATTCACGCGGCACGATTTCGCCGGGAATCAGACCGCGCCAGGCCACGTAACCCGTGAAGTTCGGTCGATCGGGTCCAAACAGCGAGCTGCGTGTCACCGAGTGAATACCGTCGGCACCGACTAGCCAGTCGGCTTCGTGACGACTGCCATCCTGCAACTCGACACTGGCAGAGCAGGCCTTCGAGTGCACGCGACGAACCGCTGCCGCGGTCACGATGCAATCCGGATCGAGCGCCCGCACGGCCGCGAGCAAAGAGGCGTGCAGATCAGCACGATGCACGTGATAAAGCGGCATGCCATAGCGCTCGCGGCTTTGATCTTGCGGCAGCTGCACGAGCACCGCACCCGTTTTGAAGTGGCGAATGCAGCCCGCAGGCGGTCGACTGCCGATGCGCTCGAGCTCAGCTTCGAGCCCAAGATAGCGCAGCGCTTTGCCGGCATTCGGCGTGATGCTGAGCCCCGCGCCGACTTCGCCCAAGGCAGACACTTGCTCGAAGACGCGAACCCGTTGCCCGGCCCGCAACAAGCCAAGGGCTGCGGCGAGACCGCCTATCCCGGCACCGACGACGATCGCCGAGGTCATGGCGCCGAGGTCATGGCACGGTTTTGCGACGCACCGGCAGCGGCGCGCTGCACAAATCGATTTTGCCGGCGGGCACTTTGTACCAATCATCGCGACGATTACGACGCGCTTCGACGAGCGCGGCAAAACTCGCTGAGTCGGTACGCAGCAACTCGAGCTCGATGCGTTCGGTGGATGGAAGATCGGCAGCGAACACCAGTCGGCGAATCGGTGTGCGCTCAGTAGCCGTTGCATAGAACCCGAGGGCTTGCGTACCGCGCGGCAGCGCTGCCAATAGCTCCATGCCGCTTACCGCGCGGCCGAGCACGGTGATATTGCGATCCAGTTGTCGCGGCGCGTGACCGATCACGACATAAAGTTCGGCGCCACTGCCGGAGTCGGCTGCGGTATCACGACCCACGCCGAGCGTGCCGTAGCAATGCGTCATCCAGATACGACCCGCATCGCGATCCCCTGCTGCCCAAAAGCCGTCCACGAACCCGACCTGCGGCGCGAATACATCGCCGTCGATCAAAGAATCGAATTGGATATCGGTCGTCCACTCGCGCTCGAATTCCGGTGCCACTCGCGCTGCAGCGCCAACAATGGTTTTCTTGCCATCGGGGTCACCCCACTGAGTGACGAAGTTGTCCTGAACGCGATTGATGCTGAGGCCGTCGAACCATCCGGCGCGCACGAGAGCGCGCAGGTTCGTCACATGCTGCGGAGCAAAAACGGGGGACAGCTCGAAAATGACGCGGCCCGCATCGAGATCCATGTAGAGCGTGCGCTCGGGGTCGAGACTGCGCCATTCATCGGGACGCGAAGCAGACAGCACGGCAGACGCAGTGGAGGCCTGACGCGCGAGCGTGATCATGCCGCTTGCCGGAAAAAGAGGTTTGCCCTTCGCACCGTACAGCGTTTCTTCGAAACCGAAAGACCCGGCAGAAAGGCGATAACTGATCTCGGGTGAAATTCTTTGTTTGAAGGCCGCGCTCTCGTAGTTGCAATCCTGCTTGCGGACACGGGCTGCAAAAACACCCTCTGCAGCAGAGCTCCAGCGTATCTCGCAGCCGCTGGCAAAGCCCTGCAGACCTGCGGCTTCGGGCGAGCCGGCCTTCGCAAGTCGGCTCAGTTTGACGGGGTCGCCTTCGAGGTTGGCCAGATCAAGGCTTGGCGGAATGACGAAGGCGCGCATCGTGTCCTGCTTGCGCGCCGGATCTTGATCGAACACGTAGATCTTCTGCTGCCAGGGTTTCTTTGAATCGAAACCGTCGAGCGCAATCTGATGGTAGAAGACATGGTCGCCGAGTACCGGCCAGTCGATGCGCGAAATCTTGTGATACAAAGAAATCTGCCGCTGCGCCGTCGGGTCGGTGGGGTCAGCGGCCATCCCAGAATAGCGCCCCGAGAACAGCTGCGTGAGTTCGGCGAAGTCGGCGGCACGGTCCCGTGCACTCGCCGTAACCGCCGCTGGCGCCGCGACCAGCCACAGGGCCAATAGCCACCCGCCGCAAACCTTGAGCCACGGGGGCAATGCAGGCGTCGACAGCCCAAGTTCAGTATTCATGCCGGCATTTTAGCCCGCCGGCAGTTCGCCTAGACTTCACCCCATGAACATCGATGCAAAACGCAAAGCCTTGGCTGGAGGCCTTGTCGCCCCGCTGAAAGGTGGCGGCAACGGCAAAGAGACCATGGTTCGCGTCGGCCGCGAGACTCAAGGCCGTGGCGGCAAAGGCGTCACGGTCATCACCGGGCTGCCGCTCGCACCGTCGGCGCTCGATGATCTCGCCAAACAGTTCAAGAAGCGTTGCGGTTCGGGCGGGAGCGTCCGAAACGGTGTGATCGAGATCCAGGGCGACCACCGTGACGTGCTGGTCGCGGAGCTGGTGCGGCTCGGTTGGTCGGCAAAGCGCTCGGGCGGCTGACTTCGACGATTTCGAAGGCGGGCAAGGCTGCGATCGGCACCGTCTGGCGCATCGTTCGCTCGATATCGCGCAGCAGACCGGCTTCGTCGCTGGACACCAGACTCACGGCGCGCCCGGTCGAGCCCGCACGTGCGGTGCGGCCAATGCGATGCACATAGTCTTCAGGGACGTTCGGCAGCTCGTAGTTGACGACCTGCGGCAATTCTTTGATATCGAGCCCGCGTGAGGCCACATCGGTTGCCACGAGTGCGGCAATCCGCCCGGCCTTGAAATCACCGAGCGCACGGACGCGAGCCGACTGACTCTTGTTGCCGTGGATGGCGGCAGAACGAATACCCGCGCCCTCGAGCTGCTGCGCGAGACGATTCGCGCCGTGTTTGGTGCGAGTGAAGACCAGCGCCTGATACCACGGACCCTCGTCAGCCGCGCCATTGCGAAACAGATGAACCAGCAGATGCCGCTTGTTTTCTTTGGGAACGCGAAACGCCACTTGCGCGACGCGTTCTGCGGTGCTGTTTCGCGGCGCGACCTCGATCTCGACGGGATTGCGCAACATGCGCGCGGCGAGATCGCGAATATCTTGAGAATAGGTGGCCGAGAACATCAGGTTCTGGCGCTGCGCCGGCAATATTTTGACGATACGGCGGATGTCGTGGATGAAACCCATGTCAAGCATGCGGTCGGCTTCATCGAGCACGAAGTGACGAACCGCAGCGAGATCGAGTGCCCCCTGCTGCACGAGATCGAGCAGGCGTCCCGGCGTTGCAATCAGCAAGTCACAACCGTTGCGCAGGGCGTCGATCTGTGGACGTTCACTGACACCGCCGAAAATCACCAGGGTGCGCAAATTGGTATAGCGCCCATAGCTTCGCGCGTTTTCGCCGATCTGGGCGGCCAGCTCGCGGGTGGGGCTGAGCACCAACACGCGCGGTGAACGACCGGCAGCCGCGCCCAGTTTCTGCAGCAGCGGCAACACGAAGCCGGCGGTCTTGCCGGTACCGGTCTGCGCACCGGCCAATACGTCGCCACCCGCGAGCACCGCCGGAATGGCTTTGGCTTGGACGGGAGTCGGCGTGTCATAGCCTTTTTCGACGACGGCGCGCAACAGATCGGGCGTGAGCCCGAGATCGGAAAATTGCATGGGAATCGGGGGGGAGTTTGAAATGAAGACCGCGAAGCGGCGGCGCGTTATATCACGAGGCGGTGGATTGACGCGACTCGAATTCGGCCCAGCGCGCATATGCCGCTTCGATGTCAGCCGCCATGGCTTGCAATAAACGCAAGGTTTCCCGAACCTCATCGTGCGGGCGCCCGTAAAAAGCGGGTTCGGCCACGCGGGCGTCCAGAGCAGCTTTTTCGGCCTCGAGTTGTTCGATACGCGATGGCAGACCGTCGAACTCGCGCTGCTCATTGAATGACAATTTGCGACGCTTCGGCGTGGCCTCGCGACGCGGCTCTTCGCTGCGCAACGATACTGCCCGGCGCTCACTCGGTTGACTGTCACGCCAGCTGCGCCAGTCGCTCCAGCCACCAATGAATTCACGCACGTTGCCGTCGCCTTCGAGCACCAGCAAGCTGGTGACGACACGATCAAGAAACGCACGATCGTGACTGACGAGCAACAGCGTGCCGTCGAACTGTGCAATTCGTTCCTCGAGCAACTCGAGGGTGTCGATATCAAGATCGTTGGTCGGTTCGTCCATCACCAACAAATTGGCCGGCCGTGCAAACAACCGCGCGAGCAATAGTCGATTACGCTCGCCACCCGACAGCGCGCGCGCCGGTGTCAGCAGCTGATCGGGGCGAAACAAGAAATCGCGCAGATAGCCGGAAACGTGACGATTCTCGCCCGCAATCGGCACGAAGGCATTTCCACCGTTGACGTTGTCGGCCACCGATGCCGCGAGATCGAGTTGATCGCGCTGTTGATCGTAGTAGGCGATTTCCAATCGGGGCCCGCGCAATACGCGTCCTTCCTGCGGTTCAAGTTCGCCAAGCAGCAGCTTGATCAGCGTGCTCTTGCCAGCGCCATTCGGCCCGACAATACCGATGCGATCGCCACGCATGATCTTCACGCTCAGATTGCGAATGATGCTGCGATCCGCGAATCGCACTGTCGCCGACTCGGTCTCGAAAATGCGTTTGCCTGATTCGCCGGCTTCAGCGACCTCGAACTCTGCACGTCCGATACGCTCACGACGCGCGCGGCGCTCGCGCCGCATGTCTTGCAGAGCGCGCACCCGCCCTTCGTTGCGCGTTCGTCGTGCTTCGACGCCTTTGCGTATCCAAACCTCTTCTTGGGCCAATTTGCGATCGAAGTCGGCGTTGGCTTTGGCTTCGATCTCGAGTTGCAGATTTTTCCGGGTGACGTAGTCGTCATAGTTTCCGGGCCAGGAACTCAACTTGCCGCGATCGAGTTCGACCACACGCGTTGCCAGACGATTGACGAAGGCGCGGTCATGGCTGACGAATAACAAGGCGCCACGAAACCCGAGCATCATTTCTTCGAGCCACTCGATGGCGGCAATATCGAGATGGTTGGTGGGTTCGTCGAGCAAAAGAATATCCGGGTCCGCGACGAGCGCGCGTCCGAGTAAAACCCGACGTCGCCAGCCACCAGAAAGTGTCGCGACTCTGGCGTCGATGGCCAAGCCCAACTTCGAGCACACTGTTTCGACGCGATGGTTGATGTCCCAGCTTTCGAGATCGCGCGCTACACCGGCACGGACTACCTCGAATACGGACAGGTCGTCGATCACATCGAGGTCTTGTTCCAGCCAAGCGATCCGTGCAGCGGGCTTGACCCAGACTTCGCCGTCATCGGCTACACCGATGCCCGCAACGAGTTTGAGCAGAGATGACTTGCCCTCGCCGTTGCGACCGACCACACAGACGCGCTCGGCTTCGCCGACCAAAAGCTCGACTTGATCGAGCAACGGTCGCGAGCCGAACGCCAGCGAAACCCCGGATAGACGCAGCAGCACTCAGGTAGCGGACTTTTTCAGGGCAAGACCATGCCGCATGAACCAGTCCGTCGCATCAAGAAAAGCAGGCACAGCGTCCTCGGCACGATACGACGCACGATAGTCAGCATGAAAACCGTGCTGTGCTTCAGGGTACACGGTGATGCGGGAATCTTTGGTCGCCGCCGAAAGTGCAGCCTGCATGCGCTCGACCGTCTCCAGCGGAATGCCGCGGTCGCGGCCGGCATACAGGCCTAGCACCGGGGCCTTCAGCCGGGCAGCGACATCGACCGGATGCTCCGGTTGCAACGCGGTGGGTTCGCCCACCAGCCGTCCATACCAGGCAACGCCCGCCGCGACCTCGGCCGAGTGCGCGGCATACAGCCAAGTGATTCGCCCGCCCCAGCAAAACCCGGTGATGCCGAGCTTGCCGATGCCGCGCTCGCGTCGCGCCCATTTCACCGTGGCATCGAGATCGCTCATGACTTGGGCATCAGGTACCTTGGCGACGATGTCGCGCATCAGCACCTGCATGTCGGTCACCGTCGCCGGGTTGCCCTGCCGCGCGAAGAGTTCGGGAGCGACTGCGAGCGCGCCGAGTTTGGCAAAGCGGCGACAGACATCGCGGATATGCTCATGCACACCAAAGATTTCTTGAATGACGATGACAACAGGCAAGCGCTTCCCGTTGGCCGGTCGCGCAAAATACGCCGGCAATTCACCATCGCCTACCGGTATGCGGGTCTCGCCTGCGTCAAGACCCACGGTGTCTGTGCTGATCGTTGCCGCACTCACGGGCAGAGTCGCCGCCGCAAAACCACCGACCAGCGCCGTGGTCACGAAACCGCGACGATCAATCGAAGCAAAGGGACGAAGGCTGTGCAGATCGTCATGCGTCGGCTCGGACATTGGGTTTGCTCCTGAAACAGCTTGCTGTCGCGTAGTCGTTACGGTCGCGTTGTCATCACTGCCGCGTTGTCGAGGAGACGAGCGGAATCATCACCTCGTTGCGGCGCATGAACCACGGAATGAAGGGAGCGTCATAACGCGCGATGATGGCGCTGTCACCGGGCGCTACGCGCAGACCTTGTCGCGCCAAACGCGCGCGCAAGTCGCGTTCATGCTCGCGGAAGTTTTCTTCGGTCCAACGCCCGGAGTAACGCCAGACCGCAACCGTGCGTGAGGGTACTTCGCGGATCGTGACTCGAGAGTCGATGGGCTTGGGGACATTGTCGCGCGTGAACTTGCGCGGCACCACGAAGCCCACGCGATATACGCCATCGACATTCGCCTGCTCGACCGGTGCGGTCATGGCAATTTTTTCGCCCGTCGAGTTGCGCGACTGCTCGACCGGTGCAGTCATGGCGATCTCGGTGCGCGTCGTGTTCGCGCCGCTGATGTAGCGGAACAAACGACCGAACGCGATGTTGCCGGCGTTCATGAATCCGGCATCGACTTCGGTCTCGGCGATCATGTACGGCGAGTACTCGCGTAGCTCATACGCGCCGTCTTGCTCGAGCACACGATATTCGGGGATCTCGATGGCCATGACGGGTCGTATTGCGATGAGTGACAGCAGCACCGTGAAAAGGGTCGCCGTTACACGTCGCATCAGACCACCTCGAAGAGGCCCGCCGCCCCGATGCCACCGGCGACGCACATGGTCGTCACCACGTACTTCACGCCAAGGCGCTTGCCGGCGATCAGTGCGTGACCCACAAGACGCTGACCACTCATGCCATAAGGATGTCCAATGGCGATCGCACCGCCGTCGATGTTCAGGCGATCATCAGGCAGACCGAGCTTGTCGCGGCAATAGAGCACCTGCACGGCAAAAGCTTCGTTGAGTTCCCACAAGCCGACATCCTCGAGCTTGACGCCCGCGCGCTGCAAAACTTTGGGAACAGCGAACACCGGACCGATGCCCATTTCATCGGGCTCGCAGCCGGCCACTGCAAAACCGCGGAAAATGCCGAGCGGCTTCGCGCCGACACGCGCCGCTTCGGCGGCACTCATCACGACACAGGCCCCCGCGCCATCAGAGAATTGGCTCGCATTGCCTGCGGCCACCGAACCGCCCGGCGTCGCAGACTTGATTCGCGCGATCGCCTCGACGGTTGTGCCCTCGCGCAGGCCTTCATCCTGAGCGAGCGTGACTTCGCGGGTGTAGAGCTTGCCGCCGGCGGCCTGATCGACACCTGCCATACGCACCGTGATCGGCGCGATTTCTGCATCAAAGTATCCGGCAGCACGCGCTGCACAGGCGCGTTGCTGACTGCGTGCACCATATTCATCTTGTCGGTCGCGCGAAATTCCGTAACGCGCAGCCACGGTCTCTGCGGTCTGCAGCATGTTGTGATACACGGACGGCTTGTTTTTGAGCAGCCAGCCCTCGGTCTGCATGTGACGATTCGCCTCGCCCTGCACGCAGGAAATCGACTCGAGACCGCCTGCAACATAAACATCGCCCTCATCGGCCAGCACGCGCTGCGCCGCCAGGGCAACCGCCTGCAGACCCGACGAGCAAAATCTCGCTACCGTCAGACCGGGCACGGTCACCGGCAGCCCGGCGCGCAGTGCAGCCTGTCGCGCCACATTGAGACCCGTGGCACCTTCGGGGTTGCCACAGCCCATGATCACGTCATCGATCGACGCCGGGTCGATACCCGCGCGTTCGACGGCGGCTTTGATCACGTGACCACCCATGGTGGCACCGTGAGTCATGTTGAGTGCGCCCTTCCAGCTTTTGGCGAGTGGGGTGCGAGCAGTGGAAACGATGACGGCCTCGCGGCCCGATGCGGCGCGGCTCATGCAGCACCTCCATTGAATGAACGAACTTCGGTGGCAAGCTTTTCGATGAGTGCAGCGGGTTGCCAGAACTTTGCGTCGGCGCCCGGCAAAGCGGCAAAGGAACGCATGCGGCGCGCCACTTCATAGAGGGTTTGCGATTCTGCGTAGTGCATCGGGCCGCCCCGCCACACCGGAAACCCATAGCCCATCAAATAAACGACATCGAGATCCGAGGCGCGCTGCGCGATCTTTTCTTCGAGGATACGCGCACCCTCGTTGACGAGCGCATAGATGAGTCGGTCGACGATCTCGCGATCATCGATCTTGCGTAGTGCACGACCAGCGGCTTTGCGCGCCTCGTCGATCACTGCCGCCACTACCGGTGAGGGATAGGCCGTGCGATCACCCTTTTTATAGTCGTACCAACCGGCACCCGTCTTTTGACCGAATCGCCCGAGTTCGCAAATCTTGTCAGCGATCACTTGGCGAGTGGTCAGCGAGCCCTCGGCGTATTTGCGCTTGCGGATCAGCCAACCGATGTCGTTACCGGCGAGATCGCCCATGCGGAACGGCCCCATCGCAAAACCGAATTTCTCGATGGCGCGATCCACCTGTTCGGGGCTCGCGCCCTCATCGACCATCTGCATGGCCTGTGCCGAATAGCGATGGATCATGCGATTGCCGATGAAGCCGTCGCAGACGCCCGACACCACGGCAGTCTTCTTGATCTTTTTGGCCAGCGCCATGGCGGTGGCCAGCACATCGGCGGTGGTCTTTGCGCCACGCACCACCTCGAGCAAGCGCATAACGTTCGCCGGGCTGAAAAAGTGCAGACCGATCACATCCTGCGGTCGTGCCGTGAACGCTGCAATCTGATCGACATCCAGAGTCGAGGTGTTGGTCGCAAGAATCGCTCCCTGCCGCACCGTCGCATCGAGCGTCCGAAACACTTTTTCTTTGACTGACATGTCCTCGAAAACAGCCTCAATGACGAGATCGACATCGGCGATCGCCGGGTACTCGAGCACGGGCTGCAGCAGATCCATGCGTGCAGCGAGCTTCGCCGCGTCGAGCTTGCCCTTCTTGAGCTGCCCCTCATAAACCTCTCGAATCCGCGCAACGCCGCGATCGAGTGCCTCCTTGCCGACCTCGAGCAGACGCACCTTCATCCCGGCGTTCAAAAAATTGATGGCAATGCCGGTACCCATGGTACCGGCGCCGATCACCGCGACCTGACGGATCTCCCGCGGCTTGGTGTCGACGGGAAGTCCGTCGATGCGCGACGCCGCGCGCTCGGCAAAGAAAACATGACGCAGCGCCTTCGACACAGGGCTGCTCATCAACTGTTCGAACAGCCGACGCTCCTCAAGGAGACCCGCTTCGAAAGATTTTTCGGCACCGAACTGCACAGCGTCGATGATGGCAAGCGGTGCCGGATATTCTTTGAACGCGGTCTTGGCGGTGTTGCGGGCAAACTGGCAGAGCGCCTGCAGGTCGGGCTCGCGCACCTTCAGATCGCGCGCCCGCGGCAAGGGCTTGCCGGATTTGACTGCAGCCGCCGAAGCCTCGGCTACGCTGGCTGCCGCAGCGAGCAGATCGGATTCGACCACCTGATCAAAGAGCGGCGACTTGGCAAAGAGGCCGGCGGCGAGCGGCTCGCCCGACAGCATGACGTTGATCGCACCCTCGATACCGATGAGTCGCGGCAAACGCTGCGTGCCACCAGCACCCGGCAACAAGCCGAGCTTGACCTCGGGCAAACCGATCTTGCTCGTTGTGAGCGCGACGCGATGATGACAACTCAAGGCGAGCTCGAGACCACCGCCGAGCGCCATGCCCTCGATCGCGGCAACCACGGGCTTGGACATCCCCTCGAGACAAGTATTGAGCGTCACCAGCGAAGGCCCGCGCAGCATCTCGGGGCTGCCGAACTCGCGAATATCCGCGCCGGCGCTGAAGGTGGCGTTGGAGCCCATCAGCACCACGCCGTCGATGGCCGGGTCCTGCTCGGCGCGCTCGAGGGCGGCCAACAAACCTTGGCGCAAGGCAAACCCCAAGCTGTTTACCGGTGGCGATTGAAAAGCGATCACCGCAACGCGGCCGCGGCTCGAGTAGTCGACTTTGGTCATGGAACATTCACCTCATTTGTTCTGCAGTCCGCCCGTGAGCACGATACGCATCGCCGCCTCGACCGAGAGGTCGGTCGGTTCGATGCGGTCACGCGGCAGATAAAGCGTATAACCACCGATCTGGTAGCTCATCGGCAGATAAACG
The DNA here is from genome assembly GCA_046091005.1 of Gammaproteobacteria bacterium. Classification (GTDB taxonomy): domain Bacteria; phylum Pseudomonadota; class Gammaproteobacteria; order Steroidobacterales; family Steroidobacteraceae; genus UBA964. The sequence continues at coordinate 19,907 of JBJTAV010000092.1, forward strand.
GCTACCAGCGACTGATCCGTCCCCAAGCCGGGGAGTGTGGCATTTTCCTGGGTCACAAAACCGATCACGCGACCCGGTCCGAAATCGACCAGTACCACCCGCTGCAGCTCGCCGCCCGTCTCGCCGACGCGCATGAGCCCGGTCAAATCGCGTAGCGCCGCGAACACGGTCTTCACCAACGGCACTCGCAGCAACAAGGCTTCGCCGAAGCCGATCAGGCGACGAACGATATAGGCATTGACCAGCAGACCTACGGTGATCAGCAGCAAAAAGCCCGCGACCAAACCCATGCCGGGCCGGTAAAAGTCTTGCGGCAACAAAACCTTGAGCGGACCGGACAGCAGGCTCTCGGCGGTCGTGCCCAGCCAGTACACAAAATAGAGGGTGAGCCCGATCGGCAGGATCGTCAGCAACCCTTTCAGCAGGACCCGACCAATCGTCTTCATCTGAGGGAATCTCCTCCCGCAAGTATACTGACGGCCCCTCGGAGACTTCATGGCCGCCACCGCTCTTTCGATCTGGAACCGCCTCGGCACGCTGGCCGCTGGCCGCTGGCTTTTCGCCAAAGTCATCTGCCGCAAGGCGCCCTACTTCGCCACCATCCGCCCACGATTCAGCCGACTCGAGCCCGGCCTATGCGAGGTCGGCATGCGCAAACGACGTGCCGTCCAAAACCATATCGGTACGGTCCATGCGATTGCGATGTGCAATCTCGCCGAGCTCGCCGGGGGGCTCGCCATCGATGCCACCCTGCCGCCGAGCCACCGCTGGATTCCGAAAGGTATGACCGTCGCCTATTTGAAGGCCGCGACCACGGACCTTCTGGCGAGCGCACGCTGCACCCTGCCTGAATCTTTGGGCGAGACGACGGATGTGATCGTCACCGTGGACGTCCGCGATACCAACGAAGCCATCGTCTTTCGGGCCCTGATCAGCATGCACGTATCACAGCGCAAACCGCGCTGATAGAGTTAGGTTATGCCGTAGGGATGAAATAGAACTAAGGTGCGACGGCAGAGCTTGCTGCGTGCGCGGTTTCCATGAAAGTTGAATTCTCCAGCGTCATCGTGTTCCTCGGTCTGATCTCGATTTCGGTCGGGGTCATTCTCGCCTACACGCTTTCGACCATCGATCGCTCAGCACGCTACTGGATCGCCGGCGCATTGTTGTCAGGCGTGGCGTCGCTGATGCGCACCGTCGTTCCGCAGGGTGACCATTTGCTCGGCACCAGCGTGCCGAACGCCACCAATTTTTTCATCAATCTGCTGTTTGCACTGTCGCTGGGTGCGCTCACCAAGCGAACTTTCAACTTCGATCGGCTGCTCGCTTTGGGTGCCCTGTTCTCGGTCGCTTACGCTGCGATCCACGAGGTCATGTTCGTCATGGACTCGGCCTTCATCGAAGTGGTGGTCAATCCGCTCGTGCAGATAGGCATGGCATCGCTGATCGGAGTCTTCGCCAACGAAATCTATCGAGAGCGGGGACTCAAGTTCGCGGCTGTGCTCGCGGCACTGCAGGCAATTCTCTTGATTCTTTGGGTGCTGCGACTCGTGACTGGACTGTCACAGGGTCGGGTCGACTTTGCGGCGCTGTCGCTCGTCAACACCTTCATTTTCACGCCGCTGATGCTGGTCGGCACCATCCGACTCTTGTGTTATCTCGGACTGCGCCTCGAAGAGTACGTCAGCAAAGTCGACAAGAGCGGCGCGACCAGCCTGCTCAATACTTTGAACACCTTGGCGATGTCCCGTGACAACGAAACGGGCAACCACGTGCTGCGTACCCAAAAATTCATCAAGACCATGGCGCTGCGCCTGCAGCGTGACGGCAAGCTGAACTCTCAGGGCATCCGCAACTACGTCGATTTGCTGCACGATGTGGCCCCTCTGCACGACATCGGCAAGGTCGGTATCCCCGATCGAATCCTGAAAAAGCCGGGGTCGCTGGATGCCGAAGAGTGGGCAATCATGCGGGCGCACACGCTGATTGGCGCGAATATCATCGACGCAGCGCGGATCAAAGACGGTAGCGAGGGGTCTGTGGTGAACGAGGTGCCGCAGGTGGCGCGACAGGTGGCGCTGTCGCATCACGAGAACTGGGATGGCAGTGGCTATCCGAGCGGACTCAAAGGAAAAGATATTCCGCAGTCGGCGCAACTCATGGCGATAGCCGATGCCTACGATGCCTTGCGCAGCGAGCGCGTGTACAAAGACTCTTGGCAACACGAAGCGGCGGTCGCCGATATCCGCGCGCTGGCCGGTCGGCGTTTCGATCCTGAACTGGTAGATATCTTTGTCGAAGAATCGGAGACTTTCAGGCAGATTGCCGAGGCCTACCAAGACTGAGCACGGCGGTAGATACTACGCCCATGTACACGCCGGCGGCCTTCAGCGAGCACGACCCAGAGGTCATCGCTCATTTCATTGACCACCATCCACTCGCGACACTCGTCGGAGTGGCGAATGCAAAGCCTTTGGTCGATCACGTTCCGTTCATGCGCATCGAGCCGCTCGCACAAGGCAGCCGCCTGATCGCGCATGTCGCCAAGGGCAACGCCACTTGGCGACGCGCCGAGTCGAGCGAACACTGGATGCTGGTGTTCACTGGCGCGACAGCCTATGTGTCGCCCTCGCTCTATCCATCGAAGCAGCAAACGCACGAGGTGGTGCCGACCTACAACTACGTGAGCGTTCATCTCACCGGCACACTGCGCTGCTCGCACACCCGCGAGGACAAACTGCGCACCGTCGAGACCTTGACCCAACTGATGGAGTCGAAGCGCGCCGCGCCTTGGGCCGTGAGTGATGCACCGAGCGCGTACATTGACCGAATGCTCGAGGGCATCGTGGCGCTCGAGTTCACGGTGATCGAGATCGTTGCCAAGACCAAGGCGAGCCAGAATCGCCTGCCGCAGGACCAACGCGGGGTACTCGATGGTTTAGCCGCAGACCCAGCCACGCACGAGGCAGCGGCCATCATCGCGCGCCGACTCGGCAATTAAGCGCCACCAACGCCCTTGACCCATTGCTGACCCACGAGCCCGATCGGTGGGAGAAACTCCTCTTGTTAACATGTAGTACTTGGCGTTGTAAAGTACTTCGCACGTAGCAACCGGTATCCCCTCGGAGCACACCATGACTTCCACTCCCGCAAACTCCACACCCTCAAACCCAGAAGATTTGTCCTTCCTTCGCAGCCTTGCAGAAAGCGGGCGAGACGCGCCGCTGATGGCGGGGCCCTACCTGATCGCGGGCGGCAGCTGGTTCGGCCTCGCCAGCATCGCCCAGTGGCCGCTGCTTCGCGACCTGCTGGGCCTTGGCGCCGCCGAGGCGGCCATCGCCTGGCTGGTCGCTGCCGCAGGCGCCGCAGTGCATCTCACCGTCCTCATTCGGCGCGACCGCAACAAAGTCGAAAACTCGAGCATTCGCGCAGTCAATTCCATGTGGTCCAGCATCGGCTTCGGCATCTTTGCCTTCTGGCTGGGCGTCGCGATCATGGCCTATCAGAGAGAGGACTTCTTCGTGATGAACACCATCGGCCTGCAGGTGTTGAGCGTCTTTGGCATCGGCTGGATGGTGGCGGCGGCGATGACTCGCGAGGGTTGGATGAACTTCACGGCTCTCTCGGCATTTGCCACGGTCCCGGTGCTCGGCGCCTTCATCGGCACCGGTCACGAGCACCTCATCTACACCATTGCTCTTGTGCTGACGACCATCGTTCCGGGCCTGCGGCTCGTGCGCAAGTCGCAGCAGGCACAGGGGTGATCCGGTGAGCGACTTCGACAGCAATGCCATCGACGAAGTCATCCATGGTCGATTGAGGCTGGGGATCATCGCCTACCTCGTCGGTGCCGGCAGTGCGGACTTCGCGACACTCAAACAACATTTGCAGACCACCGACGGCAACTTGTCGGTGCATCTACGCAAACTGGAGGATGCGGGCTATGTCGCCGTGGAGAAATCGTTCCGGGACCGCAAACCACGGACGGAGGTCACTCTCACCGAAACAGGCCGAAGCGCTTTCGTCAAATATCTCGACTCGTTGTCGGGGCTGCTAGGCAAATAACGATCAGACAAACGGCGGCCACCCTCAAGCGTGCGTCATTTGCCCCATCGCCAACGCGGTGGCTCACCCTTGAGCCAACAAATAACGAGCAGCGCCACCGTGGTGACATGCACGTAGATCAAAAATTCGGCGAGGTGTAGATGCGGTGGGAACAACACGGCGCCGAGTGGCTGCAAGGCGAGATACACACCGAGCACGATCCAGCCCTGCCAGCAGTTGGGGACCCCCCAGCCCCAACCGTAGCGCCGCGTCGGAAACCAGTACGGAGGTCCGCGCCACATGGCGCTCAACCACCGAAGCTGCGCAAGAGGACGACGACAGACAGCCCGAGCAGTACCAACAACGTACCGATCGAACCCAGCAGGCGACCGGGCGAACGATTGAAACTGTTCGATATGCCCTGTGCATGACCCAAACGCGCAATGAAAAAGGTGGCGCCGTAGGCGTGTACCGCAGCAGCGCTAGCACCAGTCTGCTCGAACAGATACAACAGAATCAACGCGAGCGGCGCGCTCTCGATCAAGTTCGCATGGGCACGAATTCTTTGCTCGAGCTCGGTGTCGCCACCCGAGCCCGCGCCGATTTTTTGGCCAAGCCGACGCTGGCTGACGCGTATGTAAAGAACTATCAGCAATATCCCGCACAAACCCGCATAGATTCCCGTGATCATTACGCGCTCCCTTCGAGTGTTCCCGGATGAGTCAGTCTTTGAAGAAAGGCTCGACCACGCCTTTGCGAGTGATCGTCAAAGGCTTGCCGCGCCTGTCGAGCGTCTTGCCGATCGTGGTGCGGATCCATCCGCCGGAAATGCAGTACTCCTCGACATTGGTGAATTCGACCCCGTTCAAGCGAATGCCCACATCCCGCGAGAGAAACGCCTCGTCGTAGTGGCGGCTGGCAGGGTCAACACTCAGTCTGTCGGGAAAAGTCGGGTTGGGTTTGTGATCGTTCATGGTGCGAAGTTTAGCCATACAATCGGAACGCACACGGCACTCGGGAGAATACTGTGCAGTTTCCATTTCTGTCGACAGTCGAAAATTCATGGGACTCGATCAGCAAACCACATGCCCTTACGCTGCGTCAGCAAGTGGTCTCAGGCAAGTCGTCAGGTCAACTGACGATCGCGATCGAGACCAACGACGCCAGGGCAGAAATCAAAGCCAGCGAAGCTTTGAAAGCCTTGGACATCAGCGTTAGCCGCTTCAAAGACGCCCGGGTAATCGCTTCGGGGCCCTGCAATTCGGATGCTGACGTCGAGAGCAGACTGCGCAAGCTGGTGATCGATTTGACGACCTCGCCGTTCGCCTGAGGCGGGCAGTCAGATTTTCCGGGTGTTTTGGTCGATGACGTAGTAGGCCATCGAGACACCACCCCAGCCTGGATCGTTGGCGATTTCTTTGTCAAACACGGCACCGATCGACTCGATCGCCTTTCGCGATCGGCAATTATTGACGCCGATATGGAACCACATGCGATCCACAAATCCGAGTGCGTGGTCGAGCATCAATGTCTTGAGTTCGCGGTTATAGGCCCCGCCCCAGCAGCGCCGAGCGAGGAACGTATAACCGATAGCGACCTCTCGCTCCTGCGGTGACCAGGCGTAATAGCGCGAAGAACCGATGACCTCGTTCGTGACGGCATCGCGCACCGTCAAGGCACCGCCTGACTTCAAGCCCGCTTCAAAATAAGACTCGAACGGTGCGGGCTGCCAACGATCGCGCGCCGGATGTTGCTCCCAAATCAGTGGGTCGCTGGCGGCGGCGTACAGCCCGTCACGATCTTCAGCGCGCATCGGATCGGCGCGGAGCAGCTTGCCGACGAGGGTGGGTTGGAGGGGGGAGGTATCAGTCATGTCGTTGGCACCACTTGCGCCAGTTAATGCTTTGCTTGCATGTCGCGGATATCAGCGCGCTGCTCGATCACGGTGCGGTTTTGAAGACAAGCTCAGCGCCATCCAACAACACCACCCAAGATCCGTCGCTCGAAAACTTCAGATCCGTCCAAAACGTCACGGCTTGCGGGTTTTTTGGTGTCTTTGAAAACGGTGCGCTGATGCTGAAGGTCCGCTTGGCACGACTGTCCTTGGCGAGCGCTGACTTTCGGATCTCCAAAAACTTTTGCACATCGGCGGGGGTGAGGCGAAGCACATAGGTCGGCACTGAAACAGAACCACGCATGAAGCCTAAGGAGCGCTCCATCGTGGTTCGTTCGATCAACTCGAGTGTGAGCTTCTCGTTGCGTACGGGACCCTCGGGTCGGGCAATTGAAAAGCCAAGTGTGGTTCGCGCGACA
>JBJTAV010000093.1:0-4881 GCA_046091005.1 Gammaproteobacteria bacterium
AAACATCCGGCGCTCGCCATGATCACCGAAACGGCCCGCACGGATTTGTTCTCGCAACCCGCCGCGCGGCACTAATCGATTTGAGCGCGACTAATCGCAGCGGCTGGTCGAGACGTTATCGAGTTCGCCGCGTTCGCTCACTTCGAGCCGTACCTCGATGGGTCGACAGCAGATCTGGCAATCTTCGATGTAACTGCGCGAAGCATCGGTGAGATCGAGCATCGAGCCATAGGGCTCGCCACACCACGGGCATTGCAACTCGACGAAGACGCCGAGCTCCGCCGTGCCACCCTCGGCACCGCCACCAATACTTTGACCAGGTTCGAACACCGGCTCGAGCCCATAGAGCGCATCGATACTCGCCGCATCGAGCGTCGTCACCTCGGCCAGCAGTTTTTTCGGATCGGCCCGCATGTGCCAATGATAGACCGCCCCCTGTTAGACTGGACAAAACATCTAGTCTGGATAAAACATCGCGCCGGAGACCCTGTCATGTTCCGCAACTACCCCGCGATTTTCGGCTGCAGCCTCGCCACGCTCGTCACTTTCGCTGCAGCGACTGCCGCCACCGCAGCGACTGCCGCCAATGGCGCTGCCCCACCATCAGCAACGCTCGCCACCAGCCACGGCGAATTCTGCGTCGTGGTGCAGCGTCTGTTGGTCGACACCACGCTGCCGATGCAAACCACGCTGCAAGCCACCAAAGACGATTTCACAGAGTCAAAGGCAAGCGTCACGCCACTCGGGATTCAGCAGTTCGTGGAACCTGATGCTTCGGGCCAAGCCCGCGAAATCTCGTGCAAGACCAAAACCGCCGATCATCTGCGGGCCGAGCACGGCGCGGGCGCAGCGCGCGATCCCGCGCTCGCACCACGCAGTTGCCGCGACATCCAGCGGCGGGTCGTGCTCGATGTCTGGTCGACGCTCAAAGAAAATGAGCGTACTGCAGCTGCTCACGCGCCGCAGCGCGTCATGCTCGACGCCGACTCGAAGAGTTATACGGGTTCAGGTTGGATTGGCTCACCCGCCGAGGCCTACCTCGCGGCAGACGGACGACTGCATCTTCGTGCCTCGGCCTTGTACGCCGACTGGGAAGACTGGCGCTGGAAGATCATGCCCAAAAGCTTTCGCGGCAATCATTATTGCCACCTCGTTGCGCCGGAACGTGTCCGTGCGCTCATGACAGGCGGCGAGCGTCTCAACCAGCAGCCAAAGTAATCTCGAGCAAAGTAATCTCGAGGTACTTGCTCGCCTTGAGCGAGTTCGAGATCAGACAAAGCTGCTCCGCCTTCTCGAGCAACTTGCGCGCACGCTCCTGATCGGCCCCGGCAGGTAGCGTCAACGTGGCATGCAAGGTGAATTCGGTGAACTGAGTCGCGCGGTCGACTCGGTCGAGCTTGCCCTCGGCACGGCAGTCGAGCCGCTGCCAGTCGAACCGTGAAGCCTTGGCCACCGCGCGGAAACTCAACACGAAACAATCGACCAGCGACGCCACGAGCAGTGTCTCGGGCGACCATTTGTCACCGGGCCCATCGAACTCAGCGGGCGCATCGCTACCCAGCTCATCGAGTCCCGGCGACGCGAGCGTCACCGCTCCAGCGGGCGCAGTGGCGGCCGTGACGGTGTAGACATGCGGTAGTGGATGCATTCTGACCCCTCTGGTGACGGTCTGATTATCGTCGCGATTCCCGGGCTGATTATCTCGCAGCCGTCTTGCTGCAGCGTGCGCCGCCGCTCAGAATGCCGGGATGACCGAAGAAACCCGCAGCAGCCCGCGCCGCCTGCCAGCGACCACCGATGCCTCGCGCGAAGCGATGGACGAACGACGCACGCGCCTGCGCGAGCAGGGTTACGCGATCGACGCACTCTGTGGTTCGCAGCCGCCCCTCGAGCCCGAAAAGCTCGCCGGCAGCATCGAGGGTTTCATTGGCTATGCGCAGGTCCCGCTCGGTGTCGCCGGGCCCGTCCACATCCGGGGTCTGCATGCGAGCGGCGATTTCATGGTGCCGCTGGCCACCACCGAGGGCACCCTGGTCGCCTCGTTCCAGCACGCCTTCAACGTCATCAACCGCTGCGGGGGTGCCAACGCCGCCTGCAGTCGGCAGCTCGTCGGTCGAGCGCCCTGCTTCGAATTCGCCGATCTGCCGACCGCGATCAAGGTTGCCGATTGGTTGCCCTCGCAGTTCGCTGCGATGCAGCAGGCCGCAGCCTCGACGTCGCGCTACTGCAGACTGCAGGATCAAAAAATTTCGGTACTCGGCAACACGGTTTATTTGATGCTCGAATATTCGACCGGCGACGCGGCGGGACAAAACATGGTGACGCTCGCCACGCGCGCGGTTTGCCAAGTGTTGTTGCCAGCGATGCCGGCACAGCCAGTCAGTTGGCTGCTCGAATCCGCCCTCTCTGGCGACAAACGTTCTTCTGCGCAGGCTTTTCTGGGTGCGCGCGGCCGCAATGCCTCGGCCGAGATCATCATCCCGGCGCGAACGGTCAGCCGTTATTGGCGCGCTGACCCTGCCGCAATGGCCCGCTGCTGGGACCAAGCCATCGCCGGCGCTGCGCAGACAGGGGCCGTCGGTCTGCAGGGCAACGTGGCCAATGGCCTCGCGGCGCTGTTCATTGCCTGCGGTCAGGATGTGGCCTGCGTCTCGGAGGCGACGACCTCGATCACCCGCTTCGAAGTCACCGCCGCGGGCGATCTCTACACCTCGGTGACTCTGCCCAATCTCATCATTGGCACCGTAGGCGGTGGCACCTTCCTGCCGACGGCGCGTGAGTGTCTCGCCATGCTCGGCTGTCGCGGTGAAGGCAGTGCACCAAAGTTTGCGGAAATTTGCGCAATCGTCGCGCTCGCCGGCGAACTCTCGCTGATCGGCGCCATGGCGAGCGGCGCATTCGCCGACGCCCATGCGAGTGGCGGCCGCAAGGGCCGCGGCACGGGCGAAGCCTGACACCCAAGCCTCGCCATCAAATCCGCGCGTGTCAAAGAATTTGAGCAGCACTCCTTCGAGCCCCGCACCGACACCGCGTGCCCGCAAGCCGCTGCGTCGTTTCGTGCTGCACAAGCTGCTGCCCCCCGTAGGCTGGCGCATGTACCGCGCGCTCGGTCGCTCGTGGCATTACGACGAACACAATGTCGCCGTGCTTCGCGAGCTGATCGCCGCAAAACAACCGGTGGTCGGCGCGTTTTACCACTCGCGCACTTTTGCATTGCTGCATTACTTCAGTCTGCCGCAGCAGGGTCGCTGGATTTTGATGTGCTCGCAGAGTCGCGATGGCGAGGCCATGGCCCGCATCGAAGAGGGCTTGGGATTTCGTGTCGCGCGCGGCTCGTCGGGCAAAGGCGGTGCGCGAGCGCTGGTCGAAATGATCAAAGCCCAGCGTGACGATCGTGGCCTCAACTCCTGTCTCGCCATCGATGGGTCACGTGGGCCGCGCGGCGTGGCGCAACTTGGCACCATCACGCTTGCTCAAAAAACCGGCAGTCTGCTGCTGCCGGTGGCCGCTTCGGCCTCGCCGAGCTGGCGCTGGAACGCTTCCTGGGATCGAACCATCATCCCCCGCCCGGGCGCGACGGTGAGGGTGCGCATCGGCGAGCCCATCGAAGTGCCGCCCAAACTCGATGAAACCGCCCTCGAGGCCCTGCGCCAGCGCCTCGAGAACACCATGTTCACCCTGCACAGCGAACTCGACGCGCGAACCGGTTACCGCGATACGGAACCGCTCAGACTCGCTGCGGTCTGAGCGCACGGTCCGGGCCGCAACGCCCAGTCTTTATCTCCTCGAAATCAGTCCTCGAAACCAGCCCTCAAAATATTCATGAAGATCACTCCATGCGCAAAATTCTCTCGTTGGTCATGAGCACCGTCATCGTCACTGCGGCCACCGCCGCCACGCCCACCAACCCGCTGCTCGATCCTTGGGCAGGCCCTTATGGGGGAGTCCCGCCGTTCGACAAGGCCTCGCCCGCCCTGCTGGCCCCGGCTCTCGAAGCCGGAATGGCTGCTCACTTGGCTGAACTCGAGCGCATTGCCAACGATCCGGCGCCGGCGACCTTTGCCAACACCATCGCGGCCATGGAGCGCTCGGGCCGCGCCCTCGATCGCGCGAGCACCGTCTACTACATCTTCGGCTCAACTTTGAGCGACGATGCCGTGCAGCAAGTGGAGCGCGATATCGAACCGAAGATGGCCGCTTTCCGCGACCGCATCACGCAGAACGAAGAATTGTTTCGTCGCATCGCCACGGTCTATGAATCGCGCGAAAAATCCGGGCTCACCGCCGAAGAGCAACGCCTGACCTGGCTGACGTACACCAACTTCGTACGCGCCGGCGCTAAGCTCGATGCGGCCGCCAAAAAACGCCTTGCCGAAATCAACCAGTCGCTTGCCGGGCTCTTCACGCAATTCAGTCAAAATTTGCTGGCTGACGAAAGCGAGCGCTACACCGTACTCGACCGCGAAGTCGATCTCGCCGGACTACCCGAATCTTTGCGCGCGGGCTTCGCCGCGGATGCCGAGCGGCGCGGTCAAAAAGGCAAGTGGATCATCGCCAACACGCGTTCATCGGTGGAACCGTTCCTGACTTACTCCACGCGCCGCGATCTGCGCGAGAAAGTTTGGCGTGTATTCGTGAATCGCGGCGATAACGGTGATGCACGTGACAACAACGCCATCATCGGCCAAATCCTGCAGCTGCGCGCCGAGCGCGCACGACTGCTGGGGTTTGCCACGCACGCGCACTGGCGACTCGAAAATTCGATGGCGCGGACTCCCGAGCGCGCGATGCAGTTGATGGAAGCCGTCTGGAAACCCGCGGTCGCCCGCGTCGCCGAAGAAGTCGCCGACATGCAGAAAATCGCCGATACCGACGGTGGCG
>JBJTAV010000094.1:0-17861 GCA_046091005.1 Gammaproteobacteria bacterium
GCCGTATGCCGCGACTCGAGGGTCTGTACGCGGCCGCCTGTCACCACGAGCTCCGGCAGACTCGAGACATCGAGCGGGTCGCCCGACCAGAGTACGAGATCGGCCGTGCGACCGCGCTCGATGCTGCCAAAGCGGTCGGCTACACCAAAGATTTCAGCGGGCACGCGGGTGACCGCAGCGATCGCATCCCACTTCGGCATGCCGTGCGTGACCGCGTTGCCTGCAGCCTGACGAGTCTTGCCGGCATCATCGACATTGGTGTCGTTGATCGAAATGGCCACCGTCACGCCCGCAGCGCGCAGTCTGGTCGCATTGGTGAGCGTGGCACCGACCTTGTCGAAACTGTCGGGCAGGTTGTCGAGCGGATCGAGAATCACTGGCACACGCGCAGCGGCAAGCTCCGTTGCAACGCGCCAGGCTTCAGCCCCGCCACGGATCGCGATATTCAGTTTTTCTTCGCGAGCAAACGCCAGCGCGTTGCGGATGTCGATCGCACGATCGACTTGCAGCACGAACAGACCATTACCTTTGAGAAACTCGAGCAGAACCTGTCGACCCGAGGGCGAGAGCAGTCGCTCGTCGTGCACCATCACGAGATTGGGTGCTCGTGCCTCGACCAGAGCCTGACGCAGCAGCATGAACTGCGCCGCGCGTGAACCGCCCGAGAGATCGTTGGCGTCACCACCCAAGTCGACGAACATCGAGCGCACTGGCGCGGGCGCCGAACCATCGAGGCCTGTGGGTGCACCGAGACCTGCCACAAGACTGCCGCCGCGCGCCGCCGCAGGCGCGAGTACGCTGAAGGTGATGCCATTGCTGCGATGCACAACGAGCGACATCGACTCAGGGTTGAAAGCGAGCGTCACGTCGAACTCTGGCCGCATCTGCCCGAGTCGTTGTGCGTAGTCACCCGTCGATTGCTCAAGCCCGATTTCTTCGAGACCGATGTGGCCGAGACCGCCAAAGATTCCCGGGGTCAGAGCGCGACCGTTCGCGTCGATGACGCGAGTACCTGCCGGGGCTGCGACTGCCGCACCAATTGCCGTGACTCGCCCATCCTGCACGAGGACGTCTGTGCCTGCGAGCGCCGATGAGGCCTCACGCGTCATGGTGTACACCGTGGCGTTACGCACCAGCAGTGAACTGCCGGGAGCATCGGCAAGCGCTGCAGGCGCTACGAGCGCTGTGACGACTGCGGCACCGAGCAAAGAAATAGTTGGGAGAAGTTTCATCGGATCACCCCCGCCGCAGCCGGCTGGCCAAGCAGAAAATCGGATTCCGGCAGTTCGCGCGGTGATCCGCGATCGAAACGTAGCGCACCGTCGATATAGATTTTTTCGGTGAGCGCATAGACGCTGAACGGGTTGCCATTCCAGACAACGACATCGGCCATCTTGCCGTCTTCAAGCGTGCCGATACGCTTTTCGAGGCCGATGGCCTTGGCGGCATTGGCCGTGAGCCAGCGGATGGCATGCTCCGGCTTGATGTCGATGCCCATGCGCTTGCCAAAGGCCATGCCTTTCGCCGCCTCTTGATTGAGCCGCTGTATGCCCTCGGACGAGTCGGAATGCACGACCGTGCAGCCGCCGGGCGCAGCATCGACCAAGATCATGTTTTCCGGGATCGCGTCGTAGGACTCCATTTTGAAGCCCCACCAGTCAGCCCACACTGCTGCACAGACATTGTTTTCGGCAAGCAGATTGGAAATCTTGTAGGCCTCGGTGGCGTGGTGAAAGGCGCTCACGCGATAGCCGAACTCGCGTGCCATATCGACCACGATCGCCATTTCGTCGGCACGATAGCAGTGGTGCTGGATGAGGATCTCGCCGCGCAAGACGCCGGCGAGCGTTTCGAGGCGCAGATCGCGCTTTGGCGGTCGCAAATCTTTGGCGCCAGCTGCGCTACGCGCTTCGTACTGCCGCCAATCGCGCGTATATTCCTGCGCTTCGATCCATTGCGCACGCCAGCCCGCGACGTTGCCCATGCGAGTAGAGGGCAGCTGACGACGGTTGCCGTAAACGCGTTTCGGATTCTCGCCGCAGGCCATCTTGAGACCGTGCGGTGCATCCGGGAATTTCATTGACTGATAGCTGACGGCGTGAATATTTTTGACACTGACCGAGCGACCGCCGAAGAGGTTGGCTGACCCTGGCAATACGTGCAGCGTGGTGATGCCACCTTCGAGTGCGGCCTCAAAGCCCGGGTCCTGCGGCCAAATGGAATGTTCCGCCCATACATTGGGCGTGGAGGGGGACGTGGCCTCGTTACCGTCGGAGTGCGCTTCGACGCCGGGCGAGGGATAGACGCCGAGATGCGAGTGAACATCGATGAGCCCCGGCGTGACCCATTTGCCGCGACCGTCGATCACGACTGCGCCCGCCGGTGCTTCGAGCGCGCGTCCCACGGCAGCGATCTTGCCATCGCTCATCAACACATCGGCGTCGTCGAGTCGCTCGCCGTTACCGATCAACACGGTCGCGCCGCGAATCAGCGTCGGCACGGAGGCGGCCGGTTTGTAGGTCGAGGGATATGGCGTGGGCGTTGCCGGCGCGATGACGGAGCGTTCGCGAGCGGCCGGCGGCGCCACGGTGGCACTAGTCGAGCACGCCGTGAGCGTGAGCGCGAGTCCCGCGAGCAGCGCACGAGGCCAGTGGGTCGAAGACAGATCGATCATGAAGCGCAATCTCCGTTTCTGGTTTCGTAACACAGTTAGCCTTGAAATCCCTTTGGCGAGCACGGCAAGATGCCCTATTAGCCCGTCCGGAACAACGGGGTCGCGGCCGCGCGGCCCGCGGGCAGGCCAGCGAGAGGCGCGATGTCCTTCAGGACCTTCCACGAGTTTTATCCTTTCTATCTCGGCGAGCACGCGAACCGTACCTCGCGTCGCCTGCATGTGGTCGGCACTACTCTGGGCGTCGCGCAATTGCTGCTGGTTTTTTTGACTGGCAACCCGTGGCTGCTGCTTAGTGGTCTAGTCACCGGTTACGCGCTGGCTTGGGTCGGACATTATTTTTTCGAGAAGAACACCCCGGCGACGTTCAAATATCCGCTCTTCAGTCTGCGCGGCGATTTCGCCATGGCCCGTGATGTTTTCACGGGCCGTATTCCCTGGTAAGTCGTGAGTCGCATCGATCGTGTCTTCGAAAAACGTCTGGCCGCTGTCATCAACAGTGGCGAGCGACGCGTGCTGCAAGGCGGGCGGCGTGGCGTCGAGAAAGAATCGCTGCGGGTAACGCCAGAGGGTCGCATTGCGACCACCCTGCATCCGCAAGCACTGGGTTCGGCGCTGACCAACGAGCACATCACCACCGATTATTCGGAAGCGCTGATCGAGCTCGTCACGCCCACCTTCACCACCAACTGGGAGCTGTTGCAGTACCTGTGCGATCTGCACCAGTTCGTCTATCGCCATCTTGGCGACGAACTGTTGTGGGCGACCAGCATGCCTTGCGTGGTGGATGGCGATGCGAGTATCCCGATTGCGCAATACGGGCCTTCCAATGTCGGGCGCATGAAGACGATCTACCGCGAGGGTCTCGGCATCCGCTACGGCCGCGTGATGCAGGCGATCTCGGGCGTGCATTACAACTATTCGTTCCCCGAGCGCTTGTGGCCGATCTGGGCCGCTGCGCGCGAGTCACGTGACGAAGGGCAGGATTTCGTCTCCGACAGCTATTTCAATCTGCTGCGCAATTACCGTCGCTACGGTTGGATCATTCTTTATTTGTTTGGCGTGTCGCCGACCGTGTGCAAATCATTTTTGCGTGCGCGCGGCGAACAGTTGCCGGAGTTCGGCCGCGGTACGGCCTGGGAACCCTACGCGACCTCGCTGCGCATGAGCGATCTCGGCTATCGCAACCGCAATCAAGCGGGACTCGAGGTATCGGTCAACAGTCTCGAGGAGTACGTCCGCGATCTCAGTCGTGCCATCAGTCAACCGCACCCCGAGTACGAACAGCTCGGTGTCCAGGTGGATGGGCAGTGGCGTCAGCTCAATGCCAATTTGCTGCAGATCGAGAACGAGTACTACGCCTTCATTCGTCCGAAGCGCGTCGCGCGCTCGGGCGAGCGACCGACCAAGGCCCTGCGGCGCGGCGGTGTCGAATATGTTGAAGTGCGGGCACTCGATGTCAGCGCCTTCGATCCGGTGGGCGTCAATCAGAACAAGATGCGTTTCATCGAGGCTTTTCTCGCGGTTTGCTTGATGCGCGACAGCCCGCTGATCGACGCTGCGGAGCAGGCGACGCTCGATCGCAACCACGTCACCGTGGCGCGTCGCGGGCGCGAGCCCGGGCTCACGCTCGTGCGCGACGGTCGCAATGTGCCCATGCTCGAGTGGGCGCGCGAAATCCTTGATCAGATGCAGGGCGCCTGCGAAATGCTCGACGAAGGCGACCCGCAGCGTCCCTATGCTGCAGCGCTCGCGGTGCAGGCTGCCAAGCTCGATGATGTGGCGCTTACCCCCTCGGCGCGGCTCATCGTCGAGCTGCGCGAGACCGGCGAGTCATTCTTTGATCTGGCGCTGCGCACCTCGGTCACGCACAAGGCCTATTTTCTCGATCTGCATCAGCCCAACGAGCAGCGCCTGCGCGAGTTCGCCGATGAAGCGGCCGAGTCGCTGGTTGCCGCCGAGGCCACGGCGCGCGCTCCGCAGCAAGATTTTGCCGAGTTTCTCGCGGGCTATTTTTCGTAGATCGCGATTTCGCGGCGACCTGCCGAGTCGCGCATGCCGCGGAACATCCCCGGGCTGTTGAACTGCATCACCACGCGGCCTTGCGGGTCGACCGCGATGATGCCGCCCTCGCCGCCGCGCTGGACCAGCTTGCCGTGCACGACTTCTTTGGCGGCTTTTTCGAGAGTCCAGCCACGGTATTCGACCAGTGCGCAAATATCGTAGGCGACGACCGAGCGGATGAAATATTCGCCATGGCCCGTCGAGGAGACAGCGCAGCTCGCGTTATTGGCATAGGTCCCTGCGCCGATGATCGGTGCGTCACCGATTCGACCCCAGCGTTTGTTGGTCATGCCGCCCGTCGAGGTTGCGGCAGCGACATTGCCCTGCATATCGACCGCGACAGCACCGACCGTGCCGAGACCCTGCAACTCGTTGCGCGGCTGGGCGCGCCCCTGCAACACGCGCTCGAGCTGGCGCTTGCGAGTCGGGGTTACAAAGTATTCGTTGGGGACCAGCGTCAGGCCTTGCGTGAGCGCGAATTCTTCGGCGCCGCTCCCGGATAAAAAAACGTGCGGCGAGTTTTCCATGACGCGGCGCGCGAGATCGATCGGATTTTTGACATGCCGCAGGCCGGTCACGGCACCGGCCGCAAGCGTGCGTCCCTCCATGATCGAGGCATCGAGTTCGGCATAGCCATCGTGAGCGAGCACCGCGCCCTTGCCCGCATTGAAGAGCGGATTGTCTTCGAGCAAGCGGACCGCTGTGGTGACCGCATCGAGGCTGTTGCCGCCGGCTGCCAGCACGGCATAGCCCGCATCGAGCGCTTCGGCGAGGCCGGCGCGATAGCTCGCGCCATCATCGGGTCCGAGCTGTTCGCGCGGGATGACGCCGGCACCGCCGTGTATGGCAATGGCCACCATGTTCTTTCGCTCCTCTGCCGAGACCGTGCTCGCGACCGTGATGGAAGAGAACGCTACGAGCAGCATCGCGATTGAGGTGATACGCATCTCGGCTCCGGTATGATCGCTTGGGCTTCGGCATTGTACCGAAACGCAGCGGTCATCTGGGGAATGAGCATGCAGCAGGCGAACACGTCGGGTGATCACGCAGCACTGAACTTCGATCGACGCTTCGTCGCGCTGGCCGCGGTCTTTTTAGCCGGTGCGTTTTTCGTGCCGCCCCTCTTTCGCGGCGCAGTGATCGCGCTGGCGATCGTGGCCGCAGTGCTTGCGGCGCTGCCGCAGGGCACGCGCGGCCTCGTGTTCTCGACGATGATCGGGCTCGCCACCGGTATTGCGTCCGTCAATCTTTTTGCGATCGGCATATTCCAGGGACCGATCACTCAGGAATTCGGCTGGAGCCAAACCGAATACGCGATCGTCACTTTGGTCGGCACCGTGGTCACCGTGGTGTCGTCGCTCTACATCGGCAAATGGTTCGATCGGCAGGGCGTGCGTCGCTGGGCGCTCGTCGGCGTGGTGTTGGTGGCCGCTTCGATGATTTCGCTTTATTGGTTGAGTGACAGCCTGTTGCACTTTTACGCCGTATTCGCGCTGATGCCGCTGATCGGTGCAGGCACCTCCTCAATTGCCTATTCGCGGGTGATTGCCGCGTGGTTCGATCGTCGGCGCGGACAGGCCTTTGGCGCGGCACTCGCCGGAATCGGTATTGGTGGTGCGGTGTTGTCCGCGTATTCGCAATATTTGATCGGTACCGTGGGGTGGCGCGGCGCCTATGTCGGACTCGGCGTACTGATGCTCGTGGTCACGCTGCCCATCATCTTCATGAAACTGCGCGACTCGCCCGCCGACGTGGGCCTCGGCCTCGATGGTGTTGCGCCTGATCGTGTTGCAGCGACCGTGGTCACCGCCCCGCCGCTCGTGGGCTACAGCGCAGCAGAATCACGCCGCAGCAAAAATTTCTGGTTGATGTTCGGGTCTTTTCTGCTGCTGGCCTTCGGCATCGGCGGCGTGCTGATCCCGCTCGTACCCATCCTGCGAGCCCGCGGCATCTCACCCGAGCAGGCGGCTGCAGTACAGGCAGCGTTGGGGCTTGCGCTGATCGTGGGCCGAGCGTTCGCTGGTTTTTTGATGGATCGATTTTTTGCGCCGTTGGTCGCTGCGGCCATTCTGGCGTTTCCGCTCATCGGCGTGTCGATGCTCGCACTCGATGCAAGCGGGACAACGGCCCTCGTCGCTGCGGTGTGCATCGGTCTTGCAGCGGGTGCCGAACTCGACGTCATCGCCGTGCTGGTCACGCGTTACTTCGGCAATCGCGCCTATGGCGAGAACTATGGTTGGCAGTACGCCTCGTGGACGCTGGGCTCCGGCACGGCGGTCATCGTCACCAATCGCGTCTACGACGTGATGGGCACGCATACGCCGGTGCTCTGGGTTTATGTCGCGATGTTCGCGATCTCGGCGCTGCTTATTCTCAGGCTCGGCGCTTATCCCGATCTGGCTAAGCCGGCAACAGACAATCCTTGAGGGCGATGCTGGCATCGGCGGCTTTGGTGGCGTCGAGCTTGACGCGTGCAGCGATCAGCTTGCGAGCTGCCATCTGATCTTTGGCCTGATTGACAGTGTCGATAGCGAGCAGCTCGCCGTCTTCTTGCAGATAGCAGCAGGACAAAGAATTCTTTGCAGGATCGCCGCGCAGCACGATCCGACCGTGGCCTTGCGAGAGTCCGACGATCAGCAGCTTGTGGTGATACTGGTCTGACCAGAACCACGGCACGCGATCATGCTGGTGATCGCCGCCCAAAATATTGAGTGCCGCGGTGCTGCCCTGCTCGAACGCATTGTCCACCGACTCGAGGCGCACTCGCCTGCCGTAGCGCAGCGAGGGGTGATTGCTGCAGTCGCCGATCGCATAGATGAGCGGATCGTCGGTGCGGCAGTGCGTGTCGACGAGGATGCCGTTGTCACAGGCAAGTCCCGCGCTGCGGGCGAGGGCATCGTTGGCCATCACGCCGATGCCAACGATCACGAGACGGGTCTCGATGCGGCCCGCCGCCGTGTTCACGGCACAGACACGACCGTTCGCATCGCCTTCCAAATTATTGACCGCCGCGCGCAACAAGAGCCGCACGCCGTGCCCCGCGTGCTCGGCTTCGTAGTAACGCGAGACCGGCTCGGCCACCACTCGCGCCATCACGCGATCGGCCATCTCGAGCACCGTGACCTCCATGCCGAGATGGCGCAGGGTCGCAGCGGCCTCGAGCCCGATATAGCCCCCACCAATGATCACAGCCCGTCGCCCAGGCTCGATTTCGCTGCGCAGCCGGTCGGCATCGGCGATGTCTTTGAGGTAGTGCACGCCGGCGAGGTCTGCACCCGGCAACGGCAGCCGACGGGCGACGCTGCCGGTGGCGAGCACCAATGCGTCATACGGAACGCTGCGGCCATCATCCAGCGTCACCCGCCGATTGCCACGTTCGATGCCCAAAACCCTGCGACCGAGGTGCAGCCCGACGCGGTGTTCATCGAAAAACGTTTGATGGCGGATGGTCAGACGATCAAGCCCCAGCTCGCCCGCGAGATACTTTTTGGACAGGGGTGGCCTTTGGTATGGCAGATGCGACTCGTCGCCCACGAGGTCGATCTGCCCCTGAAAACCCTTCTTGCGCAGGGTTTCGATGCATTGCGCCGAAGCCTGCCCCGCACCCACCAGAACCACGCGATCAGTCATGACGAGAGGATAGGGCTGAAAGCCGAGCCGCACCACTCACGGGCGTTGCGGCGACCGCGCTGCGCCATAATGGTGCGCGATCGCGTGCGTTGGGCCACCGCAAGGGCGAAAAACCCGCTTCAGTTGGCCCTCGCAGGCGTGGCATGGAAGGTGCAATACTTCACGCGCTGCGTCAGCGCCTTGCATCGGGAGCACACAACATGAAACTCGTCACTGCCATCATCAAGCCCTTCAAGCTCGACGACGTGCGCGCCGCGTTGTCCGAGATCGGTGTCTCGGGCATGACCGTCACCGAGGTCAAAGGCTTCGGTCGCCAGCGCGGTCATACGGAACTTTATCGGGGCGCTGAATATGTGGTGGACTTTGTCCCCAAGACCCGTATCGAAGTCGCCGTCCGCAGCGATCTCGTTGATCAGGTCACCGACGCCATCGTCAAAGCCGCCAAGACCGGCAAGGTGGGTGACGGCAAGATTTTCATCACCGAGATCGACCGCGTCATTCGTATCCGCACCGGCGAAACCGACGAGTCGGCGCTCTGAGCTGACTCGGGTTTTTCGAGCCATGGCGAAGGCCATTCGCATTCATCGGGCCGGTGGGCCCGAAGAAATGCGCTACGAAGACATCGAAACGGCTGCGCCTGCCGAGGGCGAAGTGCAGTTGCGTCATACCGCCATCGGCCTGAACTACATCGACGTCTACGATCGCACCGGACTCTACCCGATGTCACTGCCGGGCAGTCTCGGTCGCGAGGCAGCCGGGGTCGTGACCGCCGTCGGTCGCAAGGTCAAAGATTTCCGGGCGGGTGATCGCGTGGCTTACGTGCACACCGTGCCCGGCAGCTACTGCGAGCTGCGCAATCTCCCGGCGTCGCGGCTCGTCAAGTTGCCGCGCGGTGTTAGCGATGAGCAGGCGGCAGCGCTCATGCTCAAAGGCCTCACCGCCGAATATCTGCTGCGGCGTACCTACCGCGTGCAAAGCGGTGACTGGATTTTGGTACATGCCGCCGTCGGTGGCGTAGGTCTCATTCTGTGCCAATGGGCCAAAGCCTTGGGCGCCAAGGTGATCGGCGTGGTCGGCAGCGAGGCCAAGGCTGCACTCGCAAAGAAAAGCGGCTGCAAGCACGTACTCGTCATGGGCCGCGACCAGATCGTCGAGTCGGTCCGTACCCTCACCAAGGGCGCGGGGGTCAAGGTGGTCTACGACTCGGTCGGCAAAGACACGTTCATGGATTCGCTCGACTGCCTCGCGCCGCTCGGCATGATGGTGACCTACGGCAATGCCTCAGGACCGCCGCCGGCGATCTCGCCGCTCGAGCTTTCGAAGCGAGGCTCGCTGTTTCTGACCCGGCCGTCGCTGTTTGCCTATATCGCACAGCGAGCAGATCTCGATGCCGCGGCCAAGGCCTTGTTTGCCGCGCTATCGTCAAAGAAATTCAAGCTGCATATCGGTCAGCGTTATGCGCTCGCCGATGCCGCGCAGGCACATCGCGACCTCGAAGCCCGTAAAACCACGGGTTCGACTGTGCTGATTCCCTGAAAGGGCTCATTCCCTGAAGGGGCTCACTCCCTGAGAAAAATCCACTCCGTGGGATCGGGCGCTACCGAGCTGCGCCCGCCCGCGGCGGGAAAGTTGTTGTCGTTGACCACGACGAGTTCGCCTGCGGCCGTCGGCCACAGCGCCTCGGTGGTCAAGAACGGAAAACGAAACTTGTCCGTACCACCGGCAATTTTTTGCGGATCGGCGATGTTCAGCAGATCGACGGCAAGGGTTTTTTCCGGCAGACGCGAGAGTCGAATCCGGAAGATTTTTTTGTATGCCGCCGCCGGCCCTTGCAGGGCGTCGCGCTCGATGACGAGATAGCCATCAGGGCCACTGAACGGATCACGGACGATCTCGGAGACGGCGTGATCGGGGCTGTCCAGCGGATAGAGCCACTCGCGCCCGGTCCAGGCGCGAAGTTCCAGGTCAAACTCGAGCAGGCGAACGCTGGTGCTGAGATCGCCGACGATAGGCGCCTCGAGCATCGCGATGAGCGTACTCGGACGTAGCCCGCGAGCGAGCCCCTCGAAACCCTTCGAAGCCCCGAGACGCGCGACCTTGCCGGCATTGACCACCTCGGGGTGCGCGGCTGAGCGCAGCACACTGCCGCCGGGCACGAGTTCCACCGGTGCTTTGAGCAGCCGCCCGTCCGCGCTGAAGTGCAGCAGCCAAGGCCCGTGTTCGTCACCAATCCAGAAACTGCCATCTTCCATCACGACCAAAGATTCCGGGTCGGCATCGGCGCCCGTGAGCGGTCGATCAGGGTCAGTGCTCAGCGTGAGCGGCCACGGAAAGAGCCGGTCCGGATCGCGCAGCGCAATACGCTGCAAGACGGTGACGGTCGGCGCGATCTGGCGGGGTTTCGGACGCGCGCGGCGCTCGGGTTTCGCCGGTGCGCGCACGGGCTCGATTTTCAGGCGATAGATTGCAAGCCGGTAGTCGCCGCTGTTGGCACGGGTGCCGAAGCCGTTATCCGACAGCGCCCACCACTCGGTGGGCGTGCTGATCTTCGGCGGCTTGTTGGGCGTCGATTTCTTTGTAGAGGCGCCTTTTGCTGCCTTGCTCGCGACCGGTGCGATCGCGCTTATTCCCTGAATGGGCTGCGCTTCGAATCGCGGTGTGGCGAGCTTGCGGCCGTCATCGGCGTAGCTCCCCGAAGAGGGTGTTTCCGGCGCAAAGGTCTGCGCCGGCAAAGTTGCGATGCCGGTCAGCGTGGTCGCTGCGCTCGTTTCGCTACCGCGCGCGCCCAGCAAGCCGAGCGCAGCGATCACGCTGAGCGCCGCGCGAGCACCCGCTGCCGGCATCACGGTGTTCACTCAGCCGATCGGGCCCTGACCGGGCTTCAGCACGCCGATCAGTGCCGAGATCGCGACGCCAGCCCAGATCAGCAGCACATACGGCCGGCACGCCGCCATGCCGTCGATCATCTTGCGATCGCTTTCGGGTGTGGGCCCGGTGCTCGCGAGTGTGCGGAAGCCCTCGATGAAGGGCGGCAGCCGCAGACGGATCATGAAGCCGCAGAAAATCAGGCCTGCAAAGATCAAAAGTTTTGCGGCGATCCAGGGGTAGGGACGCAGCGGCCCGCTGACCCAGTGATAAGCCACCGAGGCAAGGATCGCGAAGATCATGAACACGCGGAAGCGCTTGTCCCAGGTGGCGAGCATCTTGCCGAAGTCGGTACCTTCTTTGGCGTGAATGGTGTGCACCACCCACACCCACACGGGGCCGAGCGCGACGATGGCGATGGTTTGCCAGAGCGGGTGCTCATAGCCGACGAACTCGGCGAGCACGCCGCCGACCGTCAGCATCAGCGCCAGGCAATAGCGCGGCAGCATGTCGAGGTTGATGAATATTTTGAACGCGGCGAGCCGCGCATCGCGCGAAAGATTGGTGTTGGTGACGAACTTGCTGGAGTAGAACACGCCGGCGTCGCCGCCCAGCCAATAAACAAACAACAAAATATGCAGATACTTGAGCAGCCCGTGCGCGAGACTGATGTCTTCCATGCTTGCAAACCCCCGATCAACGAGAACCGTAGCCTATCAGAGCTGAGGACGCTTGCCGGGCCGGAACGGCCGGTCGAGTGCAGCGAGCTCACGGGCATCTCTACCATAGGGGTCGGGTTTGAACACGATGCTGCCGTCGTCATCTCGATCCGCTGTCCAATAGATGATCAGTACCGGCACGGGCCGCGGCACCCGCACGGTGCGAGTCTCGCCGCTCGCGACCACGGCATCGAGTGCCGCACGATTCCACTTCACGGGGTCAGCCAGCAGCAACTCCGCAAGTTCGAGCGGTCGCTCGGTACGAATGCAACCCGAACTGAACGCACGCTCGGTTTCATCGAACAAGGATTTTGAAGGCGTGTCGTGCAGGTAGACGAGATGCGGGTTCGGGAAGTTGATTTTGACCACCCCAAGCGCATTGGTGGGGCCGGAGTCTTGTCGCAACGTGAACGGGAAACTGCGCGTCGTATACGCCGCGAAATCGATGCTCGCCGGATCGAGCACCTTGCCGCTGCGATCGAGCACCTTCAAATTTTTGCGCTCGAGCACGCTGCGATCGCCCCTGCGCAACAAGGGCAGGATGTCTTTGTCGAGGATGCCCGGCGGCACCGTCCACGTGGGGTTGAGCACGATATTGTCGATGCTCGCCTTGAAGATCGGCGTCTTGCGATAGGGCTGACCGATGACGGCGCGTGTCTGCCAGATGCGCTTGCGAGCGCGGATGTAATGCACCTCGAAGCCTGCCACATCGACCACCACGAGATCGCCCTCGCGGATCTCGTGCAGCACCTGACGGCCTCGCTCCAGATTCACTCGCAACTGCGCAATGCGTCGTTCGACCGGAATATTGAGCGCACGCAAGGTTGCGGCACCGAGCGTGCCATCGACGGTGAGTCGATGTCGTCGTTGTGCGTGTGCCAGCGCTTTCTCGAGCTGCGGGTCAAAGAAATCGAGATTGCCTGATGTCTTTGCGGCGCCAGCGGCTGCAAGGTCGCCCGAGATCTCGAGCCGGCGGCGCAGCAGCACTACGCGCGGATCGCTCATGCCGCTGCGCAGGGTAGGCCCTTCGGGAATCGTCGGCCAGCCGCCAAGTGCGGCGATCGCACGATGCTGGGCGAGCGCCTCGCGGCCTGCGGCGTACATCCAGTGATCGGGGCGTGCGAGCGCCGCGCTGCTGCGAATGCGATTGCCACGGACTGCTTCGTGCACGAAGGCGACGGCATCGGTTTCGCGGATATCGCGGGCGTCGAAGTTCCAGTTTGCATCGAGCGAGACCGGATCGACCTTGCCAAAATAAAGGTGATAGAGCACGAGTGCGAAGGCATCGGAGGCGAGCAGATCGAGTTGCGCTTGATCGAGTGCCGTTTTTTGACTGCGACTCGACAGTCGACGTAAAGGCTCGAGGTGATAATCCGCGGGGCGCAGTCCGTCGTCCTCGACATCTTCGAGCACTTCGATCAGCGACTGCAGCCGCGTTGCGTCCCAATAAGGTTGATAGCCGTTGAGGGCATAAAGCTTGGCAAGCGAGCGCTGCGCCTGCAGGCGCTGGCCTTCGACGCTGAGCTCGGCGCCAGCGTCGATTGCCTCGACGCGTTCGCGCAGGTTTTCGGCAATGGCTGCGGTAGCAAGTGGCGTTGCCGCGATCGATGGCAGACTGCTTGCTGGCAGGCACACAAGCGACAGCAAGCAGAGCCGCAACAATCCGAACTGAGGGGCTTTGCGCACTCGGCGAGGTCTATTCGGAAATCTCGTCGAGGAAGGCACGGTACTGCGCTTCATTCTCGCGGGCCATGCGGTCATCCAGCTCTTCCCGATACAAATAAAACAAACGATCGAGAAACTTCTGTCGCCAAACTTCACGTTCTGATTCGGTGGCAGCGTCGGCGACGTGGCCCTCGAGCTCTTCGCGCAGAATCACGCCTTTCTTGGCTGCCACGCGCTCCATCGTGTCGATGCGCTGATAGAGCACGGCCATCTCCGTGGCCATCGCCATCATCATACCGTGCAGCTTGTCGATCTCGGCGTTATCGAAGAACTGCGGGCGGCGTCCCTTGACGCTACGCTTTACTTTGATGTCCTCGCCGCGGACATCTTGCGGCTGCGTGGGCTCAGTCACGGCGGGTCACCAATACTTGCCAGGCATTGCCCGGCGCAAACTCACCCGCTTGAAACTCGCGTTCATGACCCGCTGACGATCGATACGCCGAAGGCGCCATGCAGAACTCGACACTCTCGGCTGCGAAGCCGGCCTTGATGCTTTCTTTGATCTGATCGACTTCGCGCATCGCACCCCAGTAGGGCTCGTTGTTGTAATAGGTCTCGCAATCGAGCATGAACTGATTGAATTCATCCATCGCCCAGAACGGTGGCAGATCACCGTGCACCGCCATGCCGCCCGGCGCAAGCAGGCGATGACACTCGCGCAAGATCGCGGGCAGCGCCTTGCTCGAGGTCTCATGAAAAAGAATCGATGAGGCGATCAGATCGAAGTGCCCATCCGGGAAGCGCGTCTTCGAGGCGTCTTGCTGCGAGAAGTGCACGCGCTTGCCGAGCGACTCAGCCCGCGCATGCGCATAGCGCAGCAACGAGGGTCCGATATCGATGGCGTGAACTTCCGCTTCGGGGAAGGCGTCGACGAAGGGCAGGGTGCTATGTCCCACGGTGCAGCCGAGATCGAGAATTCTTTTCGGTTTGAAATCGGGATAGCGGTCGCGAACGAACTTGGCCGCCGAACCGCCGATGTCATCGTTCATCGGACCCATCATGCCGAGGGCATATAAATAAACACCGCGATCGTAGA
The DNA here is from genome assembly GCA_046091005.1 of Gammaproteobacteria bacterium. Taxonomy (GTDB): domain Bacteria; phylum Pseudomonadota; class Gammaproteobacteria; order Steroidobacterales; family Steroidobacteraceae; genus UBA964. The sequence continues at coordinate 14,711 of JBJTAV010000094.1, forward strand.
GCGCGCCGACGGCGACATCGCCCGGTCCGCCTTCGCCGCCATAGCCGCCGGGCATGCAATGAATATCGACGCCTACGGCATACTTCGGCAGCGGCAGCTGCGGATCCAGCGTCAGCGTTCCCAAAGATTTGCCGTTGGCGGCGCGCGCCACCATGGCCGGTAGCTCCCGCTCCACCGAGTCGAGCACGGTGTCCCACAGCAGTTCCTGGCTGACCCGCTGCATCGAGGCATAAGTGCGGAATAGCGGGTGCTCCACCATCAGCTTGCGGATCTCGTGGCGATCGCGGGGGCTGCGGCCCTCGCGCTTCTCGAACGCCGGTTTCACTTCATTGTGATAGGTCGCGTGCACTCCGGGAACGATGCCGCTTTGGATATACGCCTTGAAGCCGCGCACGAACTCTTGTCGCGCGAGTTCGTCGCGATCGGGTTTGACCAGCATGTCGTGCCGACCTTGCGGCACGGCGTAGAAGAAATTGCTTTGTTCGCCCATGAGCCGACCTCCGTAACCCGAACCCCCGACACCATTGTCCCGATTCTGGCATTTAGAATAGATCCGATGAAGCACGGCAGCTCGACACCAGATCCCGCCGAGGTCGGTCCGGCCTTGGTCGCGTGGCACTCGGCCAGTGGTCGGCATGATCTGCCCTGGCAAAAAGAGCGCACGCCTTATCGCGTGTGGATCTCCGAAATCATGCTGCAGCAGACCCAGGTGCTCACGGTCATTCCGTACTTCGAGCGCTTCATGCAGCGTTTTCCTGATGTGATTGCGCTGGCCGACGCGCCCGTCGATGAAGTGCTGCATCTTTGGACCGGGCTCGGGTACTACGCACGAGCGCGCAATTTGCACAAGGCGGCGTGCCGTGTGCGCGACGAGTTCGAGGGCAGCTTTCCGCAAAGTTTTGAGCAGGTGGCGAGCTTGCCCGGGATCGGGCGCTCGACCGCGGGAGCCATTCTTTCGCTGTCGCTCGATCAGCGTCATCCCATTCTCGATGGCAACGTCAAGCGCGTGCTGACTCGCGCGTTCGGCATCGAGGGTAATCCTGCAGAACGCGCGATCGAGCAGCAGCTATGGCAACTCGCTGACGCCTGCACGCCTGCTGAGGACGCTGCAACTTACACCCAGGCGATCATGGATCTGGGTGCGACGCTTTGTACCCGCCGCCGTCCCGCCTGCGCGCTCTGTCCGCTCGCGGCCACCTGCAGCGCGCGGCGCAGCGGTCGTCAGCACGAGTTACCGACGCCGAAACCGCGCAAGGCGCGCGCGTTACGCCGTGCCGAGCAGCGCTTCATGTTGATCGCCGAGGATCGCGCAGGCGCCGTGTTTCTCGAACGAAGACCCGAGCGCGGCATTTGGGGTGGGCTGTGGTGCCTGCCGGAATTCACGAGCGAATCGGCTTGCCTTGCGTTCGCACGCAATCATTTTCGCTTTGCAGAGTCTGCAGAGCCAGAGCGCCTCGGCGCCATCAGCCACGCCTTTACCCATTTCGATCTGGAAATTCGGCCGATTCGTTTTCGTGCCTGCAGCGCTGCTGCCGTCATGGAGTCACAGCAGGTGCTCTGGTATAACGCGCGTCAATCCGCGGGCGCCGTCCGCATCGGCTTGCCCGCCCCCGTCAAGGAATTGCTCGACGGGCTCACTACAGGAAATTTTTGATATGGCAGAAGCAACCCCTGGAGCGCCGGCCGCGAGAATGGTGCAGTGCGTCGTGCTCAAGCGCGAGGCACCCGGTCTCGAGCGACCCGTTTACCCCGGCGAACTCGGTGCGCGCATCTGGAAAAACATTTCCAAGGAAGCCTGGCAGCGGTGGGTTGCACACCAGACCATGCTGATCAATGAATATCGACTTGTGCCCATCGAGCCCAAGGCCCGCAAGTTTCTCGAGAGCGAGATGGAAAAATTCCTGTTTGGTGCAGGGGCGATCAAGCCAGAGGGTTACGTCGAGCCCGCAAAATAATGCTCTGGCTCGAGTTCACGGCAGTCACGCTACTCGCCGGTGTGGTGCTCGGCTTCACGGGATTTGGCGGCGCACTCGTCATGGCGCCGGTGTTCATGACGCTGGTCGATCCGTTGACGGCCACTTCCATCATCCTCATCGTCAATGCCGTAGTGGGACTCGCCAACTTGCGCCAAGTGGGTGCCGAGACGGATTGGAGCATTGCCAAGCCCCTCGCCATCGCTGCCTGCATCACATCGCCGATCGGCGTGTGGCTGGTGAGCAGTATCGATGGTGATCTCGTACGACGCATCGTCGCCGTGATCGTGCTGGTTGCGTCGGTCGGGCTCGCGCTGCGTTGGAAGTTTCCGTTCTCGATCCGCAATCCGATCGGCAATGCGGTGATGGGCGGAGCGAGCGGTTCGCTGTTCGGTTTTGGCGGAGTGGGTGGCCCGCCGGTCATCATCGGCATGCTCGCCGAAGAAATGCCGCCGCGCGTCACGCGCGCAACCTTGCTGACGTTTTTTGCGATCGTGCAGACCTGCACGCTGGTGCTGCTCGCACTCGTGGGCGGCGTGACGACGAGTGGCCTGCTCTACGGCATCGCAATGGCGCCCGCCTATTACCTGGGCAGCGCCCTTGGTTTGCGCTTGCTCACCCCCGAGCGGGCTTGGCTATTCCGCTCTGCCGCGATCGCGGTACTCGTGGCAATCGCGGTCTACGGATTATTTCCCCACTAAAAATCAATGACTTGCGTCGCCCCTCGCTTGACGGCTGGGTGCCGCCGCGGGTTAAATGGCGGCCCCTCGTTCAGAGGGTGTTGATTCGCGTGGCCAGATAGCTCAGTTGGTAGAGCAGCGGACTGAAAATCCGCGTGTCGTTGGTTCGATTCCGACTCTGGCCACCATTTCCTTCCGTCTTCCAAGCACTTAGCTTGCCAAAGACGGTTAGTGACAAATCGACACCTTTCGTACACCGCGAGATCTGTGGTCAATACTTTTCATTGACCGAAAGGTCGTCCTCAGACCAACACGGCTATACGCTAATTACTCACTGACGCAGTGTTTATTGCGTCGACTACTGAGTCGTGAGCGAGAGTCGTGAATTACGGTACCACAAAACAAACGGTGTGCATTGAGGAGCGCGAAGTCATCGACGGCGTACTGCTCTATAAGCGTGACCGAAGTCAGTTGTGGCAAGTGCGCATTCGTCGAGTG
>JBJTAV010000095.1:0-15035 GCA_046091005.1 Gammaproteobacteria bacterium
GGAGAGGCACTCACCCCATTTCTTGGCCTTGCTGGCGTTCTGCGCGGCCAGCAGCGTCTTGGCGACCGCCGGGCTGACTTTCTCCGCCATGGCGACGGATGAAAACTGCATCGCTGCCACGGCAGCAACCAGCAAAGTGACTACGGCTGACTTCCTCATGTGCTTCCTCGTTTAGAGGCGGCCTAGCTTGGCCACCACAAAAAAATTCGCCGCAACCCTCGGGGGCGGCGGCGAAATTGTAACCTTTAGATGCTCAAGTGCGTCGTGTGGATCACACCGCGATCGAGCGGTAGCTCGTCAATCCGCAAACTCCGACACGTTCACGAAGCCGATTTTTTTCATGCGGTTTCGCTGAGCTGATGCGAGTACTCGGGCAACCACGTCGTACTTGGCGCGCTTGTCGGGTCGCAGGTGCAACTCGGGCTGAGGGTCCCTCTGACCCTCGACGCGGAAATACTTCTCGAGCGCGTCGAGACTCTGCACCGGTGTTCCGTTCCAAACCACCGTACCGTCGAAATCGATTTCGATATCGATGACCTCCGGTGGAACCGGCGGCGGTGGCGCGTTGGTGGGCCGAGGCATATCGAGCTTGACGGCGTGGGTCATGACCGGAATGGTGATGATGAACATGATCAGCAACACCAACATGACGTCGATGAGCGGCGTCGTGTTGATGTCACACATCGAATCGCCTTCATCGCTGCCTACATTCATTCCCATGGAAAGCTACTCCGGAAGAGGTCAGCGTGAACCGCGGATGCCACGGTCGGGCTCAGTGATGAACCCCACTTTGACGATGCCGCCACGCTGAACCGAGTAAATGACCTTGCCGATATCCTCGAACCGCGCGTTGGAATCGCCACGGATATGGATTTCAGGCTGCGGGTCTTTGACGGCTTCGAGCTTGATCATCTCGATCAACTGGTCGCGATTGGCGACCTGCTCGTTATTCCAGTAAATGTTGCCCTGTGAGTCGACCGCGACCGTGATGTTCTCGGGTTTGGTCTGAGTGGCGATGTTCGCCGCCTTCGGCAGCGAAACCTTCACCGTCTTGTTAATGACCGGAATGGTGATCAGGAAGATGATCAGGAGCACCAACATGACATCCACCAAGGGAGTCGTGTTGATCGTCGAGTTCAATTCTTCCTCGCCGCCACTGGATCCAACGCTCATCGCCATGAGTCTTAGCCTCTTATGGTTCCGGGTTTCGGAGTCGGCCGATCAACTTTCGGCCGACTCCGCCCAGAGGAACCTGAATCGATCGGGTTACTTCTTCGCAGCAGCGGGAGCCGCGGCGGCGGCCGGAGCCGGGACCGCAACGCGAGCACCGCTCACGAGGAAGGCATGCAGATCGGAGGTGAAATTGCCCAGATCCTCCTGCACTTCCTTGTTGCGACGGATGAGCCAGTTGTAGCCCATGACCGCCGGAACCGCGACCGCAAGACCGATCGCCGTCATGATGAGCGCTTCACCCACCGGGCCCGCGACCTTGTCGATCGAGGCCTGGCCGGACACGCCGATGGCGACCAGGGCGTGGTAGATGCCCCAAACCGTACCGAAGAGACCGACGAACGGCGCGGTCGAGCCCACCGTCGCGAGCCAGGGCAGCCCACCGGTCAGCGACATGCTGACGCCCTGAATCGAGCGCTGCAGCGACATCGTGACCCACTCGTGGAGCGCCATACGCTCCGAGAGCCGACCTTCGTGGTGCTGCGACGCGCGCAGACCATCTTCGGCGACCTGACGATAGACGTCGTTCTTGGGCAGACGGTCGATCGCTTCGCGAATCGAACCGGCGCTCCAGAACTTCTGCTCGGCGAGCTTGGCTGACGCCATGAGCTTACGCTGATCGAGCAGCTTCATGATGATGACGTACCAAGAGGTCAGCGACATGATCACCATGATGATCAGCGTGCCCTTGGCGACGAAATCGCCTTGTTCCCAAAGGGCCCCAAGGCCATACGGGTTCTCGACGACAGCAGTGGTGGCTTCAGTGTTTTCCATGTTTTCCTCAGGGACTAAAACGCTTACTTGATCTCGAACTTCACGCGGAACGAAACGCAGGACTCATCTTGAGGCTGGCCGCCCGCGGTGCCGGGCTGATAACGCCCTGCGCGCGCGAGTTTGACCCCACCCTCGTCCAACCTTTCGAAACCCGAAGAGGTGACCACGGTTGGATTACCGATGATCTTGCCTTTGGCATCCACGCAAACTTTAAGGGTGACCGTACCCTGCTCTTCTGCGCGCTTCGACGCGGCTGGGTAATAGTCTTCGCTCGAAGGCATGCGACCGATCCTCGCAGGCGAGCGCGCCACAACGACGGGCGCCGGCGGTGCGGCGACCGGAACGGGTCTGTCCGTCACGTTACTAATGGCCGTCGTGGTCGACTCCATGGGGATGTCGATCACGACATCTGGCGGCGGTACTTGCACCGGCGGACGCTCGATTTGCGGCGGCGGCGGCGGTGGCGGCTTATCTTCGGGTTTGATCTCTTCGATGATGTCGGTGACGAGCGGCGGTGCAACCACCTCGACAACCTTGCGGGCCAGACCGCTGACCAACGCATACCCGAGCAGTATGTGGAAACCGACGATCAGACCGAATATCGCCATTCGGCGGGGCTGGTTCTGTTGTACGTAAGTCGCCATGTGCTCTCGCGGCAGATCAACAGCCAATGCGGCGAAGGGGCCCGAAACCTAACCGGGAATCCTTTCGCGCGCAACCTTCTCTCCGCGATACCGAGCGCGACGTGCGCGCAGAACCGCGAAGACCCAACACTCGATCAGACGTGTATTCACTGCCCCGCGGGACATCGAAACACCGCTCCTGCGGAGTGTGCCTGGAGAATTTGCCAATCCTTGAGCGCCCAAGTTCAACCGTGAAGGTGAACGCGGTGTGCGTCATCCGTTGCCAATCCCCCGACCGGCATCAACTGTAACCGCGACCGATGATGCTGACAACCACCCTTCCACGGTTTGCATTGAAGACGTCATGCGCGTAATGAGAGGTGTCATCAAAATGTCACGACGCTCAATCGGTGACTGCGCCTTCCGAAGCACTGCTGACCACGCTCGCAAACTTGGCAAGCACACCCCTTGTTGCATAGGGTTTGGGTGCTTTCCACGCTTTTTTGCGACGGCGTAACTCGGCGCCTGACACATCAATATCGATGCGGCGACTCACGGCGTCGATCGTGATTTGATCGCCGTTGCGAATGAGCGCAATGGGCCCGCCCGTCATGGCCTCGGGCGAAATGTGTCCGACCACGAAGCCGTGGCTGCCACCCGAAAATCGCCCGTCGGTGATCAGAGCGACTTTGTCGCCGAGCCCGAGACCCATGATCGCCCCAGTGGGACTCAACATTTCGCGCATACCCGGGCCACCGCGCGGTCCCTCGTAACGAATGACAACGACATCACCCGCCTTGACCTTGCCGGCAAGGATGGATCGGGTTGCCTGCTCCTCGCCATCGAACACTCGTGCGGGCCCCGAAAACGACAAGCCCTCTTTACCGGTGATTTTGGCCACCGCCCCCTCAGGCGCCACCGAGCCGTGCATGACGACCAGATGACTGTCTTTTTTGATGGGTGCGTCGAAGCCGTACACGATTTTTTGATCGGCCGGATAATCGCGAACGTTCTTGAGGTTTTCGGCGAGCGTGCGGCCCGTGACCGTCAGGCATTCCCCGTGCAGCAAGCCCCGATCGAGCAAACGTTTCATCAAAGGTTGGATGCCGCCGATCGCAATCAACTCCGACATGGCGTAGCGCCCGCTCGGTCGCAAGTCGGCAAGCACAGGAACGCGTTTGCCGATCCGGGTGAAATCATCGAGCATGAGGCGAACGCTGGCCGCGTGCGCAATGGCGAGCAGATGCAGCACTGCGTTCGTCGAGCCACCCACCGCAATGGTGACGGTGATGGCGTTTTCGAAAGCCTTGCGAGTGAGAATCATTGAAGGCGTGATCCCGGCCTTGACGAGGCGCACGACCGCCTCGCCCGCGCGCCAACAATCGTTTTGCTTGAGTTCGCTCACCGCCTCTTGAGCCGAACTATCGGGCAAAGAAAGCCCCAGCGCTTCGATCGCCGAGGCCATGGTGTTGGCGGTGTACATGCCGCCGCAGCTGCCGGGACCCGGGATCGCGGTGCGTTCGACCTCTGCCAGTTCGGCGTCGCTGACCTTGCCTGCCGCATGCCCGCCAACGGCCTCGAACACCGAGACGATGTCGCGACGCTGCGCTCCGGGCTGAATCGTGCCGCCATAGACGAACACTGCGGGACGATTGAGTCTGGCAATGGCCATCGCGCATCCCGGCATGTTCTTGTCGCAGCCGCCGATGGCGACAAAGCCATCGAAACCCTCGGCGCCCACCACGGTCTCGATGGAGTCCGCGATGACTTCGCGCGACACCAGCGAATAACGCATGCCCGGCGAGCCCATGGAAATGCCGTCAGACACCGTGATGGTGTTGAACAGTACGCCCTTGCCGCCCGCGGCGTTCGCCCCGGCCTCAGCCTGCGCCGCCAAAGTATTGATGTGCATGTTGCAGGGTGTGAGGTTCGCCCAGGTCGACGCAATGCCGATCTGTGGGCGCTCAAAATCGGCATCGGTGAAGCCCACCGCGCGCAGCATCGCTCTCGATGGCGTCTGTTTCGCGCCATCGACCACCAGTCGTGAATAGCGCCTCGGGTCCGCCGTGCCGACGCTCTTGGTTCCGCCTTTCGTCTTTTTAGCCTTCGTCATGCCCACCACCCACGCAAAATTGAACGATTAAAAAATTTTTAGCGCCCGAAACGCTCGGCAATCAGCCGATCGGCGAGCCGCAGGCACTGCGCCTCGGCACCCACAGGGCGCCCTGGCCGGTCGCGCCCGTTCCACGCATAGAGATCGAAATGCGCCCAGGCCCCGCTCGCTGCAACAAATCGACGCAGAAAGAGCGCGCCAAAGATTGCGCCCGCAAAGCTCGAGCTCGCGACGTTGTTGATGTCGGCGATCCGACTCGAGAGTTCTTCGTCGTACGAATCCCAGAGCGGCATCGGCCAAACCGGATCCACTTCGAGATCACCGCAGCGTTTGATGTCGGTCATCAAAGAATCGCTGTTACTGAAAACCGCTGGCAGCTCTGGGCCCAAAGCGACGCGCGCCGCCCCCGTGAGCGTCGCGAAATCGAGTAACAAGGCCGGACGTTCGCTGTCAGCCTCGGCGAGGGCATCCGCCAAAATCAGGCGACCCTCGGCATCGGTGTTGCCAATCTCTACCGTGATGCCGCGGCGCGAACGCACGATATCGCTCGGCCGATAGGCCCCGCCCGCAATGCTGTTCTCGACTGCGGGAACAAGCACACGCAACCGAATTGGTGCGGCGCGGGCCATGAGACAGCGCGCGATCCCAAGCGCCACGGCGGCGCCGCCCATGTCTTTTTTCATGAGCAGCATCCCGGCGCCAGGCTTGATGTCGAGTCCGCCGGAATCGAAACACACGCCCTTGCCGAGCAGCGTGACCAAGGGCTTGGCAGGATCGCCCCAGCGAATATCGATCAGCCGCGGCGCCTTGTCGCTCGCGCGACCCACCGCATGCACAAGGGGATAATTGTGTGCCAACAGCTCTTCGCCAACGAGGCAACGAAACTCCGCGGAAAACTCCTCGGCAAGCGCCCTTGCCGCCTCGGCAAGCTCTGCCGGACCGAGTTCGTTCGCCGGCGCGTTGATGAGGTCGCGCGCCCAAGCGGATGCCGTCGCCTGATTGATCACCGCTTGCACGTCGAGATTCGCGGGTGGAATCAAGCGCGCTCGCGCAGCGCCAGTCGTCTTCGGGGCCGCCGCATTCGACTTGAATCGCGTCAGGCGATACGCCCCCGTCAACCAACCGAGCAGCAGCTGCGCGCCGGGCTCTGCCGCGAGCGGCGTGGCGAGCAGGAAGTCGCGGGCCGGCAGGCGTTCGATCAAGCCAGCGACATGCCATAAAGAAAGTTTTGACCAGTCATCGAGCGCGCCCACCCCCGCAACGGCGCCCAAGATCTCGCCACTGCTGCCGGGGATACCGAGAATGCGATGCCGCTCGGCAACAAAACCATGTTGCTGAAGCCATGCGCCGACCGCGGCCGGCTGCGCTGCCTTGAATGCCGCGAGATCGCTTTCGCGCAACAACCATAGCGGGATGGCGGGCGCACCGGGCGGTGCGAGGAGCTGATCGAGCGCAAGACCTGCGTTAAACATCGCCACATGTTAGCGAGCCGCCAGCGGTTTGGCACGGCGCTTGGTTTGACAGTGCATGGGCTCGCGTGGTGGAATTTGGTGATGAATCGCGTTGCATGTGTCCTTGCGTTCCAGTTGGCGGCCGCCGTCGGTCTGCTGCTATCGCTAGGGCTCGCGCTACCCCTCGAGGGTGGCCGGCGCGGGTCGTTCGTCGGGGTCTGAGCCCAGGGCCAGCATCCAGCGGCGAGCAGAGATGAGACAAACCCCGCACCGGTCCATGGCCGATGCGGGGTTTTTTTTTAGTCAAAGCTAATAGGCTGAGCAATCAGGGAGTCAGGAAATGAAGTTGTTTTCGCAGCAGGACGTCGACAAGAAAGCCCTCCGTGGGGCGCGTATTTGCGTACTCGGCTATGGCAGCCAGGGCCGCGCCCACGCCCTCAATTTAAAGGACAGCGGTTACGACGTGGTAATTGGCGTCCGCAAGGGCGACAGTTGGAAAAAGGCCAAAAAAGATGGTCTGCCGGTGGCCGAGCCCGCCGCCGCCGTGGTGGGTGCCGATCTCATCGCCATGCTTGCGCCTGACCTTGCGCAAAAGGCGCTCTACCGGTCGGTGGTCGACAACCTGAAGCAAGGCGCAACCCTGCTGTTTGCGCACGGCTTCAATATTCACTTCAAACAAATCAAGCCGCGCAAAGATCTCGACGTGGTACTGATCGCGCCTAAGGGTCCCGGTGATCTCGTGCGCCGCCAGTATCAGCAGGGCCGCGGCGTGCCCTGCCTGCTCGCGGTATTCCAGGATGCCTCGCGCAAGGGTTTCGAGAAGGCGCTCGCCTATGCGCATGGTATCGGCGGTACCCGTGGCGGTGTGCTGAAGACGACCTTTGCCGAAGAGACCGAGACCGATCTGTTCGGCGAACAAGCCGTGCTCTGTGGCGGCGCCACGGAACTCGTGGTCAAGGGCTTCGAGACGCTGGTTGAAGCCGGCTATCAGCCCGAGGTTGCGTACTTCGAGTGCATGCACGAGCTGAAGCTGATCGTCGATCTGCTGCACGAAGGCGGCATCTGGAAGATGCACAAGTTCATCTCCGAGACCGCCAAGTACGGCGATCTCACCCGCGGACCGCGTGTGGTCAACAAAAAGACCAAAGCCGAGATGCGCAAGATCCTCAAGGAAATCCAGCAGGGCAAATTCGCCCGTCAATGGATTCGCGAGAACGCCTCGGGCCGCAAGAAATACGATCGCATGCTCAAGACCGACCTCGATCGTCAAATCGAGAAAGTGGGTTTCGAGTTGCGTGGCCGCATGCCCTGGCTCGATCAGGGTCGCTGAAAATTCTTTGAACGGAGTAATGTCATGACTTCGAACGCCGACCGGGTAATGATCTTCGACACCACGCTGCGCGATGGCGAGCAATCGCCGGGCTGCAGCATGACGCAGCCTGAAAAGCTGCGAGTGGCGAAGGCGCTAGCCGAACTCGGCGTCGACGTCATCGAGGCGGGCTTCCCGGCCGCTTCGCGCGGCGATTGGGAGTCGGTGAACGCAGTGGCGCGCGAGGTGCAGGGTCCGATCATCTGCGGCCTCGCGCGCTGCGATCGCGACGATATCGCCAAGGTGGCGAGTGCCGTGGCACCCGCGGCGAATCGTCGGATTCACGTGTTTTTGGCCACGAGCGCGATCCATCGCGAGTTCAAACTCAACATGGCGAAAGACGAGATCATTCGTCGTGCGGTCGAGGGTGTGAAGATCGCTCGCGAATATTGCGAGGACATCGAGTTTTCGCCGGAAGACGCTTCGCGAACCGAGCTGGAGTTTCTGGCGCAAGTTGTCGAGGCCGTGATCGATGCGGGTGCCACGACGGTCAATATCCCGGACACCGTGGGCTATACCGTACCGCACGAATTTGCGGAGCTGTTTCGATACTTGCGCAAGAACGTGCCGAACATCGAGCGGGCGCGCCTCTCGGTGCACTGTCACGATGATCTCGGCATGGCCGTCGCCAACAGCCTCATGGCGGTGGTGGCGGGTGCACGGCAGATCGAATGCACCATCAACGGCATCGGCGAGCGCGCCGGCAACTGCTCGCTCGAAGAAGTCGTGATGGCCATGCGCACCCGCGAGACCTTCTTCAACGCGCGCACGCAGATCAACTCGCAGCGGCTCTACCCGGTGTCGCGACTCGTCTCGAGCATCACCGGCATGCCGATTCCGCGGAACAAGGCGGTCGTTGGCGAAAATGCCTTCGCGCACGAGTCGGGCATTCATCAGCACGGCATGCTCAAGCATGCGAGCACCTACGAAATCATGCGACCGCAAGATGTCGGCCTGTCACGCTCTAGCCTCGTGCTCGGCAAGCACAGCGGTCGTCATGCCCTGCGTGAGCGCATCAAGGAGCTCGGCTTTGTGCTCGAGGAGGCGGAGTTCGAGCGCGTCTTCAATGAATTCAAGGCGCTTGCCGACAAAAAGAAAGAACTCTTTGATGGCGACATCGAGGCGCTGGTGTTGCGCGCAGAGGGCGGTGACGCAGGCCCCTGGTCGCTCGTGTCTTTGCAAACGAGCTCCTCGGTCGATGGCGGCGGCAAGGCCACCGTGGCTCTGCAAAACATCGACGGCACCCGCAGCGAACGCAGCGCCACGGGCGACGGGCCCGTCGATGCGGCGTTCAAAGCCATCGAAGAAGTCACGGGGCTACGGCCTGCGCTGCAGAAATTCGAGCTGCGCAGTCTCTCCGAGGGTGAAGACGCGCAAGGCGAAGCCGTGGTCTACGTGAATTACAACGATCGCAGTTATCGCGGCGCCAGCGTCACCACCGACATCGTCGAGTCGGCGACCCGCGCGTTTCTCGAAGTGATCAATCGTATCGAGTCGTCACAGCGCGCGCAGGCGGCCTGACGCGCTCGCCTCGAATTCTCATTCGATCAGGGAAGATTACTGATGTCTGCACCAAAGACCATGTTTGAAAAAGTCTGGTCGGCCCACGAGGTCGTACCGGAAACCGCCGATACACCGGCGGTGATTTTCATTGACCTGCACCTCACGCATGAAGTGACTTCGCCACAGGCGTTTTCTTTGCTGCGCGAGCGTGGCCTGCGGCTACGTCGCCCCGACCTCACGCTCGCCACCATGGATCACGCCACCCCGACCCGCACTGAGCAGGTTTTTGGCGGCGCGCCAATCACCATCGATTCGGCCGCCAAGCAGATCCGCCAACTCGAGGTGAACTGCGCCGAATTTGGGGTCGAGCTTTTGGGGCTGCAAGATGCACGTCGCGGCATCGTGCATATCATTGGCCCCGAACTCGGCGTCACTCAGCCGGGCAAGACCATCGTCTGCGGCGACAGCCACACCTCGACGCACGGGGCATTCGGCGCCCTCGCCTTCGGGATCGGCACCACCGAGGTCGGGCATGTGCTCGCCACGCAGTGTCTGCTGCAAAAAAAGCCCAAGACCTTCGCAGTCGAAGTCGATGGGCGCTTGTCGGCGGGAGTGACCCCCAAAGATTTGATCCTCGCCATCATCGGCAAGGTGGGTGTGTCGGGCGGCACCGGCCATGTCTTCGAATATCGTGGCGAGGCGATCCGCGCCATGTCGATGGACGAGCGCATGACGGTCTGCAACATGTCGATCGAGGCCGGTGCCCGCGCGGGGATGATCGCCCCCGATGACACGACTTATGCCTATCTCGCCGATACGCCTCGTGCGCCAAAGGGTTCAGCATGGGAATCCGCGCTCGCACGCTGGCGGAGCCTGCCTAGCGATGCGGGTGCGCAGTTCGACAAGGCGGTGCATATCGATGCTGCGGCGCTCGAACCCATGGTCACCTATGGCACCAACCCGGGTATGGTCGTTGCGGTGAGTGGGCACGTTCCCGATCGCAAGGGCGATCCGGTGTTCGATGCGGCAATGAAATACATGGGACTCAACCCCGGCGAGCCGATCGGTAATGCGCCGGTGAACGTGGTTTTTGTCGGCAGCTGCACCAACGGTCGCCTGTCCGATCTGCGCGCTGCGGCGCGTGTGCTGCGCGGCCAAAAGGTGGCAAGCGGCGTGCACATGCTCGTCGTTCCGGGTTCTCAAGAGGTCAAGCGACTTGCCGAAGCCGAAGGTTTGCACGAAGTGTTTCGCGCGGCGGGCGCCGAGTGGCGCGAGTCCGGTTGCTCGATGTGTCTCGGCATGAACGGCGATACGGTCGGCAAAGGCCAGTATTCCGTCAGCACCAGCAACCGAAATTTTGAAGGCCGCCAGGGCGTTGGCGCGCGCACGTTGTTGGCGAGCCCGGAGACCGCCGCTGCCTCGGCCATTCGCGGCCGTGTTACCGATCCGCGGGAGCTGTTGTCATGAAAACGACTGGTTTGAACCCCATCGTCAGCATCCGCTCGCGCACGGTAGTGATGCCTTCGACCAATATCGATACCGACCAACTGGTGCCCGCGCGATTTTTGACCACCACGACCAAAGAGGGGCTCGGCAAGGCGCTGTTCGCCGACTGGCGTTATGACGCCGACGGCAACCCCAAGCCCGATTTCATCCTCAATCGCCCGGAGGCTGCGGGCTGTCGCGTGCTGGTCGCAGGGCGTAACGTCGGCTGCGGATCGTCTCGCGAACACGCGCCCTGGGCACTTGTCGATTATGGCTTTCAGGCGGTGATCAGCACCGAGATCGCCGACATCTTCCGTAACAATTCTTTGAAGAACGGCTTGTTGCCGGTGGTGGTCGATGAGGCGACGCACGCTTGGTTGCTCGCAAACCCGGGCACCGAGGTCGAGATCAACCTCGCCAGCTCAATGCTGCATGTTCCCGGACGTGCACCCGTGAGCTTCCCCATCGACCCCTTCGCACGTTATTGCTTGATGAATGGGGTTGATGAGCTCGGCTTCCTCTTGTCGAGCGACGAGGCCATCAAAGCCTATGAGGCCAAGCGCGTAGCATGAACGGGCGAAGGGTATGAAGGGACGCATTGCGGTTTTGGGCGGTGATGGTATCGGTCCCGAGGTGGTCGCCGAGGGAGTGCGGATCCTCGAAGCCGTCGCCTCGCGTTTTGGGCATATCTTTGAACTGGAGGCCCTGCCCTTTGGCGGTGTGGCCATCGATGCCTTCGGTGATGGCCTGCCCGAGCCCACGCTCAAAGGTTGTTTGGCGGCCGACGGCATATTGCTCGGGGCAATCGGTGGCCCGAAATGGGGCCCAGATGCACCCGTCCGTCCGGAGCCTGCGTTGCTCAGGCTGCGGGCAGAGCTCGGGGTCTATGCCAACCTGCGCCCTATCGCCGTGCAGCCGGCCTTGCGCGATGCTTCGCCGATCAAGCCCGAGTACCTCGATGGGGTCGATCTGCTCTTCGTACGTGAACTCACCGGCGGAATTTATTTTGGTCGCAAATGGCGCGAGGGCGATCGCGCTATCGACGAGTGTGCCTACTCGGTGAGCGAGATCGAGCGCATCACGCGCGTGGCGGGCAAACTCGCCGCTGCGCGGCGCGGCAAGATCACGCAGGTGGACAAATCGAACGTCCTCGAGACCTCACGCCTTTGGCGTGCGGTCAGCGAGTGCGTGATTCGCAGCGAGTTCCCGAGCGTGAGTATCGAGCACATGTTGGTCGACGCGACGGCGATGCATCTCATTCGTCGCCCACGCGATTTCGATGTCATCCTCACCGAAAATCTTTTCGGCGACATCCTCACCGATGAGGGCGCAATGCTCGCCGGGTCCTTGGGGGTGCTGCCATCGGCTGCACTCGGCGAAGGTCGTCGCGGTTTGTATGAACCCATTCACGGTTCTGCGCCGGATATTGCGGGGCGCGGCATCGCCAACCCTTGCGGCACGATACTCAGCGTCGCGCTGTTGCTACGGCATTCTCTGGGTCTCGAGGCCGAAGCGCGCGCCATCGAGGCGGCGGTGGCGAGTGCGCTGTCGCGTGGCGCGCGGACGGCAGATATTGCGGCGAGCGGTATGACTGCGCTTTCAACGCAAGAAATGGGCGACGCCATCCTCGCGGCACTCGCTTAGGACGCAAGTCACGTCACGCAACCCGCGTCACGCAGGTCGCGTCACGCGAGCGCCGCAAGCCCGGCTGCAAGATCGCTGCGGAGGTCCTGCTCGGCTTCGATGCCGATCGAGAGTCGCAGCAAGCCATCGACAAGCCCGGCGGCGGCCCTTGCGGCCGGATCCATTGCCGCATGGGTCATGGTGGCAGGGTGCGCGATCAGGCTTTCGACGCCTCCCAACGACTCGGCCAACGAAAAGAGCTTCAGCCCGCCCACAAAATCTTTGACCGCCGCAGTACCGCCTTCGAGCTCGATGCTGATCATTGCCCCGAAGCCTCGCTGCTGTCGGCGCGCAAGCTCGTGACCGACATGGCTCCCGAGGCCGGGGTAATAGACCCGACGGACGCCACGCTGCCCCACGAGCCAATGCGCGAGTGCATGGGCGTTGGTCTCATGCAGGCTGATGCGCGCATGCAGGGTGCGCAGCCCGCGCAAGGCCAGGAAACTGTCAAAGGCCGAGCCCGTCATGCCGAGCGCATTGGCCCACCACGCGAGTTGCTGCGCGTCTTCTGCGGAAGCCGCGACCACGGCGCCGCCCACCACATCGCTGTGACCGTTGATGTATTTGGTGGTCGAGTGCACGACGATGTCGGCGCCCCAGGCCAGCGGGTTCTGCAAGGCGGGCGAGAGGAAGGTATTGTCGACCACAGACTTTGCGCCGGCCCTGCGCGCGCGCTCGGCGATCGCGGCAATATCCGTGATACGCAACAGCGGATTGCTCGGCGTTTCGATCCAACACAGTGCCGCCGGAGTTGCAAACGCCTGCGCGACGGCCGATTCATTGGCGAAATCGACGAACTCGACCCGATGATCACCCCGCCGATGCCATGCCGAGAGCAACCGGAAAGTGCCGCCATAGCAATCGTGCGGCGCGATGATTCGCGAGTGATGCGGCAGGATCTGCCCCACGAGTGCGATGGCACCCATGCCTGATCCGGTGATGACCGTGCCCTGTCCGCCCTCGAGGTCGTTGATCGCGTTGGCCAGCAGATCGCGGGTGGGGTTTCCGGAGCGTGAGTAGTCGTAAAGACCTTTGACGCCGAACTCCGGAAAGGCATAGGTGGAACTCAGGTGCAGCGGCGGGACGACCGCGCCAGTCGCAGGGTCCGATTCCAGCCCTGCGCGCACCGCCTGAGTGCGCGGATCAAGATCGCGGCTCACGGCGCGACTCCCGGCGCTGCGCCTAGCCCCAACGCCGGCGCAAAGAGCGCCTTGAGCTTGCCGCATTCTTTGAGGAACGCATCATGACCGTAAATGGATGACATCTCTAGAAGCTCCGCTTGGGGTAGACGCGCGCACAAGGCACGCATGTCGGCGATCGGGACGAGCTGGTCCTCTTGCACGGCAATCGCCGTCACCGGGACCGTGACCTGCGACGCGTCGATACGGTGCAGGTCGATGGATTCGGACAACACGAGAAAACCGTCGGGCTGATAGCGCTTCGCATAATCTTCGCCGCGCGCCAGCAAATACTCTTCGACTGGAAAGACGAAGCGACCGTCGACCTCGTGCGGTTCACCCGAGAAGCGCGCCGCAAATTCTTTGGGACTGCGATAGGTGGTCATTGCGAGTCCCCGCGCGAGCTCGAGTCCCGCCTCAGGCCGGCTGCTGTCGAGACCCAGCCGGACGATGCGACGCTGCAAGCTTCGCCATGCGGTCGCCATCGGGTGCGCGCGATCGGCCGCGCTGACGATAAGCAAGCGCGCCACCCGCTCGGGATAGCGCTCGGCAAATGCCATGGCCACCATGCCGCCGTACGAGGCGCCCACGATGGCGTGCAAGGTTTTGATGTCGAGATGATCAAGCAGCCGCTGTAGCAACTCGGCTTGATCGTAGGTCGACACGGACGGGAACCAGGCACCACCACTCGGACCGGTGGTCTCACCGCTGCCGCCGAGATAATCGAAGGCGAGGATGCGCAACTTGTCGGCAGGCAGCGCAAGCCCGGGGCCGACGACCTCGGACCACCAACCCTTGCGCGTGTTGTCGAGCGTGAACACCTGCCGATGACCCGAGATGCCGCCGAGGGCAACAACGATGGGCGCTGAAGCCGGTCCCGTCATCCGCCAGCCAAGTCGGGCACTCTCAAGCTTGCCCCCGTGGTGCAAGCGCAAGCCGTCCGGGATTTCGATGATGCCCTCACGCCCCGCAGACTCCGCCCCAACGGACTCGGCGCCGTCGGCACGATCGGCGATATCGGAACGAATTGTGTCGTTGAGAGAAGTCATGGCTCACCTGACAGCCGCTCATCTGACGCGCCCACCTCAGGTGGAGCGCGCGGAGTTGGCACCTTGCCCAGATTGGTTGGATCTGGCGGTTGCCCCGGCGTCGTCGGGCCTTTCCCTCAGCCGGTCTCGATAAGCCGGCAAATTCTAGGAGAAAGTCCCCGCCCTCGTCAATCCCGCGCCCTTGCCACAGTCGTGCCGATGTATTAACGTATTAACACATTGATACATTGAAACACCCCGCATGAAAAACCACGCCCAGCAATCCGCGCGCCAGGAAGCGCGCGTCGAACGCAGCCTCTATCAGGCCATCCTCACCCTGCGCAACGTCGAGGAATGCCGCTCTTTCTTTCGTGACCTCTGCACCCCAGCCGAACTGCAGGCGATGTCCGATCGCTGGGCCGTGGTCGAATGGCTCGAGCGTGGCTTGCCCTATCGCGAAATCCACAAAATCACCGGCGTCAGCGTCACCACAATCGCGCGCGTTGCGCGTTATGTTGGCGCTGGCAATGGCGGCTATGCGATCGCCACGAAGCGATTGGGCAGCACACGTCCGGCTGCACCAGCGCAGCGCTGAGGT
>JBJTAV010000096.1:0-4207 GCA_046091005.1 Gammaproteobacteria bacterium
TTCCATCACTCATGTGAACGCGACTGCGTCACGTCAAAAAACATCCGGATTAAAGAATTCCCTGATGGCCATAGCGAGCGGGAACCACCCGATCCCATTTCGAACTCGGAAGTGAAAACGCTCTGCGCCGATGGTAGTTTCGCCTGTTGCGACGCTAGAGTAGGTCACCGTCAGGGTCCTTATCAAAGAAAACCCCTGGTCCGCGAGGATCAGGGGTTTTTCTTTGGGCTGTCTTTTTGCTACCAGGCGATGCCGTAGTCCTCGCCGTGGTTGCCAGAGCCACCCCAGATCGTGCCGTGCTGATGATCGAGCATGATGGCGTTGATCGGGCCCGCAGTTCGCGGCTGGAACTCCAGGCGATACCCGCGATCGATCAGTTCGCTGCGCACCCAACGTGGTGTCTCGTCGTCGAGCAGCATGCGACCGGGGCTGGTGTCGTGGTTGCCGAAAGAGTCACGTAACTGAAAGCTGTTCATGTTCGCGGCTTCGGTGGCTTGTTGCGGCGTCATGCCGAACTCGACCACATTGAGAAAAAACTGCAGCAGATTTTGATCCTGACTGTCACCACCCTGTACGGCGAAGGCGAGCCACGGTTTGCCATCTTTGACTGCAAGGCTCGGTGTCAGCGTCACGCGCGGGCGTTTGCCGGGTTCGATGACATTGAACGGATTTTCTTTGGGATCGAGCACGAAAGACTGCAGGCGCTGTGAAAGTCCGATGCCCGTCTTGCCGGCGATGACAGCCGGGATCCAGCCGCCGCTCGGAGTCACCGATACCAACCAGCCCTCTGCATCTGCGGCAATGACCGAGGTTGTGCCGCGCCAAAACGCCTGCTGCGGATCATCGAGTGGATAGCTGCGATCTGGAAGGCGCGCCTCGACCGTGGGCACGACCCCGCTCGGCGAATACGGGCGCTCGTTTGGTGTGGCAGGCGTTGCGGGCGGAACCGTCGGTGAGGGCGTGTTCCCCCAGCCGCGAAGCAAATCTTTGTAAGGATTACTGCCGCTCTGAAACGGGTAGGGGTCGCCCGGGCCGATACGCGGATCGTTGCGTTCCGCGATGAGCTTGGCGCGCTGCCGGGCGTAATCCTTCGACAGCAGCCCCGCGATGGGTTCGGCCGGAGCGAATGCCGGATCACCATAATAAAAATCGCGATCGGCAAACGACAGGTTCATCGCCTGATATAGCGTGTGCAGGTAACGCGACGAGTTGTAGCCCATCGCTTTCAGATCAAAGTTCTCGAGGATGTTGAGCGCCTGCAGCATCGCCGGCCCTTGGGTCCAGGTATCGAGCTTGTACACGTCCACACCGCGGTAGTTGATGTGGCGCGGCTCTTCGATCTTGACTTGCCAATTGGCGAGGTCGTCGCGTGCGATGAGACCACCCTGTGCTTGAACGGCCGCTGCGAACTCCGTCGCAATATCACCGCGATAGAACCGCTCGTAGGCAGCCATGATCGCTTGCTTGCGCGACGCGCCGCGTTTGAGCGCGCGCGCCTCGGCATCGACGAGCTTGCGCAGGGTTGCGGCGAGTTCAGGCTGGCGGAAAATCTCCCCGGCTGCGGGGCCTTCGCGTCCCGTCGCCGCGTCATCGCGACGATGCGGCAGCATCACGCGCGCGCTGTCCGGCCACTCCTTGAGTTTGCGTTTGTTGCGCTCGATGAGGGTCGCCGTCTGCGCTTCCATCGGGTAACCGTCGGCGAGTTCGATCGCGGGCGCCAGTACTTCGGCGAGCGAGAGACGCCCGTACTCGGCCAGCATTACCAAAATTCCGCCCGGTGTACCGGGGGTGACCGCCGCCAGAGGACCGAATTCAGGCGGATATTTCATGCCCTTCGATTTGAAAAACTCCGGGGTCGCACCCGACGGCGCGACACCGAGAGCGTTGATCGCGATCACGCGGCGTTCTTTCGGATGCCAAATGAGCGCCTGTGTTTCGCCGCCCCAATGCAGCACATCCCACATGGTCGACGTCGCGGCAATCATCGCGCAGGCGGCATCGACCGCGGTGCCACCGCGATGAAAGATTCTTGCGCCTGCGGTGGCGCCGAGAGGCTTGCCCGTGATCGCCATCCACTGCCGCCCGTGCAACGGCGGCTTCTCGGTTTTTTCCTGCGGCACGGCTTGAATCGACGCGAGCGTCAGCATCAAGGCTGCGAGCGGCTGAATGGCACGACGCCAACCGCTGGTGCGGTTGCGACCGGGGAACTGACCTTGATGACCGTGCATGGGCGCTAACCTCATTGGGCTTGTGGCCGATGGCATAGAATATCGCGACCGAATTTTCTCATTGGGAACAAAAATCTTGGCGATCAATGCGCCGGTCATCATTGCAGGCGCCGGGCCTGTCGGCTGCACGGCCGCGTTGCGACTCGCACGGGCCGGCATTCCGGTGACGCTGCTCGAGGGTTTGCCGGATCTGCCCGAAACCCTGCGGGCCTCGACCTTCCATCCACCCTCGCTCGACATGCTGGATGAACTCGGCATGGCCAAGCCTCTCGAGGCGCAGGGTCTCGTGTGTCGCAAGTATCAGTATCGCGATCGGCGCACTGGCGAGATCGCAGAATTCGATCTCGGACATCTCGCCGAAGACACCCGTCACCCCTATCGGTTGCAGGCCGAACAGTGGAAGTACACGCGCCTCGTGTGGAACGAACTCGGCGAAAAGCACGCGGGCCTCGCCGAGTGCCATTTCAATTCCTCGGTGAAGGGCGTGCACCAGACCCCTGACGGGGTTGAGGTTCTGGTCTGGCAGAACGGGCAGGAGAAAATCCTGCGTGGCTCCTTCCTCGTGGCTGCAGACGGGGCCGATAGCGCCGTCCGCAAGGCCGTTGCTATCGAGTTCGAGGGCTTTACCTGGCCTGAGAAATTTTTGGTCGCCTCGACGCCCTTTCCGCTCGAGACGAAATTCGACCGGCTTTCTTTGGTGAATTACGTTTCAGACCCGGAGGAATGGCTCGTTCTGCTGCGCACGCCGTCGCTCTGGCGTGTACTTATTCCGACGGATCCGAAAATCGAGGACGATGCGCTGTGGCTGTCGGATCGCTGGATTCAGGATCGTTTGCATCACATGGCGCCGCACGACCGCGACTATGAAATCGTCCATCGTACGATTTATCGTGTGCATCAGCGGGTGGCCAAGACGTATCGTCGCGGACGCGTGCTGCTCGCGGGCGACTCTGCGCACATCAACAATCCGCTCGGCGGCATGGGCATGAATGGCGGCATTCACGATGCCTGGAGCCTCGCCGACAAGCTGATCCGCGTTCATCACGGCGCAGAGGCCGGACCCTTGCTCGATCTCTATGACCGTCAGCGCCGGGGCATCTGCGTACGGTTCGTGCAAGAGCACACCATCAACAACAAAAAATTGATGGAATCGAAGGATCCTGATGTGCAAAAGAAACGTCAGGCCGAATTCATGCGTGCGGCTGCAGATTCTGTCTTGTCACGGGCCTTTCTGCTCAAGACCTCGATGATCCAGAGTTTGCGAGATGCCGAACTGATTCAGTGACCGTCAAAGGCGACGAGGGCAAGCACAGGCACGCCGAGATCGCGGATTTTCTTTGCGCCCTGAAGATCGGGCAGGTCGATCACGAAGCAGGCCGCGACCACTTCGGCGCTGAGCGAGCGCAGTAGCGAAATGGCTGCCGTTGCCGTGCCGCCGGTGGCAATCAAATCGTCGATCAGGATGACTTTCTCGCGAGGTGCGACGGCATCGCGATGGATTTCCATCTCGTCGGAACCGTACTCCAGCGAATAGCCGATACGGACGGTGTCATGGGGCAGCTTGCCTTTCTTGCGGATCGGCACAAAACCGGCCTGCAGCTGATGTGCGACGGCACCCCCCAAGATGAACCCGCGCGCCTCGATCCCCGCAACTTTACTGATGCCTATGCCTGCGTATGGTGCGGCAAGTTGACCGACCGCCGCGCGAAAGGCTTCGGCATTACCGAGCAAGGTGGTGATGTCGCGGAACTGGATCCCTGCCTTCGGATAGTCGGGGATGGTACGAATGGTATTTTTCAGCACGGCCGCACCTTAACATGAGGGCCCATGAAGAGCCCCACACTGAAAAGACTGGCGACCCTGATGGTGGCCGGTCTCGTGCTTTCGTCAGCGTCTTTTGCCGATGGCGATACGCCCGTCATCGGGCGCGAGCAGGTGAACGCGACGCTATGGATGCAACGTGCCACCGAATATCGCAT
>JBJTAV010000097.1:0-68870 GCA_046091005.1 Gammaproteobacteria bacterium
GCGCGTGCCGTGCTCGCGGCGCAGGCGAGCCGGGCGGCAAGGCTCGCCATTGCCGACGATGTCATCACCAACGACGGCAATCTCGCGGCGCTCGAGTCCGCGGTCGCGGTCCTGCACGAGCGCTACCTGCAGCTTTCGGCAGCCCGTTAGCGAATAGTGGCGGTCCTGCTCCCGCTGTAACAGAATAATGTGATGTCCGAGGTGCCTGCAGATGAAGCGGCCCCGGCGCCTGCGGGCAACGGGGGACCGCTGGTTTTCGAGCAACCGCTGAACGAGCGGATGCGCGCGTATTTGCGCATCGATTTTCTCTACAATCAGGCGCTCTTTCACGCGCACTCGCGCTCGCAGTGGGACAGTCGCGCCGCGATCACGAGTCTGCTCGACATCCTCGCCATCATCACGCGCAGCGATGCCCGTGCCGATGTACTCAAAGAACTCGAGCGGCAGATCGCCGTCTACACCGAGTTCCAACGTCGTCCCAATATCGACGTCGATCGGCTGCAGGCGCTGGTGGCCAATCTCGGTCGTCTGCGCACCGAGTTGCTGAGCGCGGACGCCGGCTGGATGCAACCGCTGCGCGATTCGAACTTCCTCGCGGCGATTCGTCATCGCAGCTCCATTCCCGGTGGCACCTGCGATTTCGACCTGCCCGATTTTTCGTATTGGTTGAGTCAATCCGGCGAAGTGCGCGAGCAAGCACTGGCCGATTGGCTGAGCTTGCTGCGGCCGCTGTGCGATTCGATCGCCGAATTACTTTGGCTGACGCGACAAGGCGGACGCGCTCGCAGCGAAACCGCGACTAATGGCGTGTTTCACATCACTTTTGATCGCGGCAGTCATGTGCAATTGTTGCGCGTGGCAGTGGCCGCAGAGCTTGGCCTCTTTCCGGAGATCAGCGGCAGTCATTACCGCGCGAGCGTGCGCTTCGTCAGCTGGCAAGGACTGAACGAGCGAGCGCGGCAGATCGAGGCCGGCGTGCCCTTCGAACTCATCTGCTGTAACTGATGAAACTCTACGACAACGATTTCGCGCCGAGTCCGCGCCGCGTGCGCATGTTCATCGCCGAAAAAGGTCTCGAATCTCGGGGAGTGCGCATCACGCGAATTCCCGTGGATATCGCCGCCAATGAAACGCAGTCGGCGGCTTTTCTCGAGGTGAATCCGCAGGGCGAAGTCCCCGTCCTCGAACTCGACGATGGCACGCGACTGCAGGAGTCGCTCGCCATTTGCCGCTACCTCGAAGCGCTGCATCCGGAGCCCTGCCTGTTCGGCGCAACCCCGCTTGCCCGCGCGCGCATCGAGGCCATGACTCTCGGACTGATGTTCCGCGTGTATGTGCCGACGACTCATGCGTTTCGGCACACCCATCGTTTTTGGCAGGGTCGGGTCACGCAGATTGCGGAATATGGCACGCTCGCTCGTGATCAGGTGTTGGCCGAATGGCAGCGCATCGACAGTCTGCTCGCGAGCCGGCCTTTTGTCGCCGGCGATACCTTCAGCTTTGCCGACATCGTCGCCTTCACCACGCTCGAGTTCGGCAAACCCTCGGGGATTCGTTTGCAGCCGGCGCAACAACATCTGTCGCGCTGGTACGCGGAGATCGCCTCGCGGCCGAGCTCCAAGGCCTGAGCCGGGCCGCTCTCGCATGGAAGCGGCGTTCTGGCACGAGCGTTGGGCGAAACACGAGATCGGTTTTCACATGCCGCGGCCACACGCGGCACTCAAAGATTATTGGTCAACACTCGCTCTTTCGCCGGGCGCTCGGGTCTTCGTGCCGCTCGCCGGCAAGAGCCTCGATTTGATCGCCCTCGCAGAGCTCTGTCACAAGGTGGTGGGTGTCGAGCTCTCGGCGGTTGCGGTGCGCGAATTCCACGAAGAGCACCCCGAAGTGCGCAGCGTCGATCTGCGCTGCGTCGATTTCTTTGCACTCGATGCGGCGTCACTGGGTCCGATCGCGGCGATTTTCGATCGGGCTTCGCTCGTGGCCTTGCCGCCCGCGATGCGTCGCGACTACGTCGCAAAAATGACCGAGCTCAGCGCCCCCGGTACCGTCACCCTGCTCGTCAGCATGGAATATGACCAGCGCGAGATGCGCGGACCGCCGCATGCCGTGATGCCCGATGAAATTCACGCGCTATACGGCGCCACGCACGACATCGTCGAGCTCGGCTGCTATGGCGCGCTCGATGATTTTCCCCGCATGGCGGCGCGCGGCGTGACGGCGCTTGGCGAGCGCGTCTACCGACTGCGTCGCCGATAGCTGCTGCGACCCTGCGCCGTGAGGGCAGAACGGCTAGTCAGGCCGGTCGGCGCTCAAGGCGCGCCGGGTGCCGCAACGCCGAGCATGGCCGCCGCGAACGCCCACTGATCGGCGAAATCTTCGATCTGCATCCACACCGGCTTGCCTGCCCCATGTCCGGCGCGGGTCTCGACTCGCAGCAAGATTGGCGCTGCACAGCCCTGCCCGTGTTGCAGCGCCGCGGCAAATTTGTAGCTGTGCCAGGGCACGACCCGGTCATCGCGATCGGCGGTGGTGATGAGCGTCGGTGGATAGCAGCTGCCGGGCTTCACGTTATGTACCGGCGAATAAGCGCGCAGCGCCGCGAATTCTTCGGGGTTTTCGGAGAGCCCGTAATCGGAGGACCACTGGCGGGCGTTGGCGCTCGCGGTGTGATAACGCAGCATGTCGAGCACGCCAACGCCGGGCAATGCGGCAGCAAAAAGATCAGGTCGCTGCAGCAAGATCGCACCCACCAAGAGTCCCCCGTTGCTGCGCCCGGAGATCGCCAGATGCTTCGGCGAGGTGTAGCCCTCGCGGATCAAAAATTCTGCGGCGGCAATGAAATCGTCGAAGACGTTTTGCTTGCGCGTCTTGGTTCCCGCCTCGTGCCAAGGCTCGCCATACTCGCCACCCCCTCGCAAATTGGCCTCGACGTAAATGCCGCCCATTTCGAGCCAGGTAATGACGGTGGGCCTGAAGCTCGGTGTTACCGAAACATTGAAGCCACCATAGCCATATAGCAGGGTCGGCGTCTTGCCGTCGGCCGTGAAGTCGCGACGGTGAGTGATGAACATCGGCACGCGCGTGCCGTCGCGGCTCGTGTAAAAGAATTGCCGGGTGACATAACGCGAGGTGTCAGCGCCGAATTTTGGTGCGCGCCAGACCGACACCGAGTTGTCGACGAGATCGAGGCGCATCACCTGCCCTGAGCTGAGATAGTCCGCGTAGGCAAAGAAAGTTTCTTTGTCGGTCGAGTTACCACCGAAGCCGGCGATGGTGCCGAGGCCGGGTACCGCGACTTCACCCTGAGCGCGACCGTCGCGATCGAACATGCGGGCGACACCGTGGGCATCGCGCACATAACGCACGATGATGCGACCGCCCACAAAACTCGCCTCATCAAGCGCCAGACTGTCTTGCGGCACGAGCTCACGCCAGTTGGCAGGCGCCGGGTCGGTCGCATTGACGGCGATCACGCGACTGCGCGGTGCATTGTTGGTGGTCACGACATAAAGGGTGTCGCCTTCACTGCCGATCACGTTGTAGCGCGCATCCCAAGCGCCAAAGAGACTGCGTACTCCCGCGGCAGGATTGCGCAAATCGATGAGCTCGATGCCGTTCGTGCGATAACCGTCGAACAAACTGATGAAGAGCCAGCGGCCATCATCGGAGACGCTCGCCGAGGGCGTGCGCGTCGGATGATTGCTGACGCGATAGACCAAGGCGTCGCGATCTTGTGGTTCGCCAAAGCGATGAAAGTACACCGCGGGCTGACCCTGGTCGTCACCGCGCGCCGCATCGTCCGCACGGCGGGGGTAACGGCTGTAGTACACGCCCGAGCCATCGGGCGCCCACGAGAGCTCCCAAAATTTGGTGAAGCGCAGTTCGTCCGGCAAATCGACGCCATCGGCGACGCGGCGGAACTTCCAGATTTCCCAGTCGGTGCCGCCGTCGGATAGTGAATAGGCGACGATCTTGCCGTCTGGCGAAGGTTCGAAGCGCGCGAGCGCCACCGTGGCATCGCGACTCGCGGCATTCGGGTCAAACAGCACGCGCGGCGTGCCCTGCAGAGTATCGGCAAAATACAACACGCTCTGGTTCTGCGTGCCATCGTTACGCACAAAGAAATATTTGCCGCCCTTGAGGCGCGGCACACCCACACGCTCGTAGTTCCAGAGCTCGGTGAGGCGCTGGCGAATCGAGGGGCGCTGCGGCAGCGCCTCGAGCCAAGGCTGCGCCAGCGCATTCTGCGCGCGCACGAATTCGCGGGTCGGCGCCGCCGCGGGATCTTCGAGCCAACGATAAGGGTCGGCAATCGAGGTGCCGTGATAGTTGTCGACCACATCGCCGCGCACGGCCGACGGATACGCCAGCGTTTCTGCGCGGGGAGTTGCAGCCTGATCTTTGGCGGTGGTGTCTTTGGTAGGCATGGCAAGACAGGCGGTCAGGATGGGGGTAATCAGCAGGGCCAGCAGGACGGCGCGCGCGGACGCGGCGCCAAAGGGCCGCATTCGGCTCGGGTGGCGATGGTGCATGTTCCTCTCTACACTGCGGTGGGAGTTTCCGCAGATGGTACTGGACGGGCATCGATGATGTGCAGCACTTTCAAACGTCGGTTGAATCCTCGGGCTTCGGTCGTGGCGACCCTCACCGCACTCCTCGCGGCAATCGCCTCAGGCGTAGCACTCTCCGAGCCTGCCAAACTCAGCATCGACAGGCTGTTCGCGGCGCCCGATCTCTCCGGCCCCACACTGCGCGGGGCACGCTTCTCGCCCGACGGCAAACTGGTGACGTATCTGCAGGGCAAGGCGGAGGCCAAAGATCGTCTCGATGTCTGGGCCTATGACACCGCCACCCAGCAGAGTCGACTGCTGGTCGATTCGGCAGCGCTGGTCGCCGATGAAGGCAAGCTCTCGCCCGAGGAAGAAGCCCGGCGCGAGCGCGCTCGGACCTCCTCACTCGCCGGCGTCGTCGACTACGAGTTTTCGGCGGACTCGCGTTATCTGTTGCTGCCACTCGCCGGCGATTTGTTTTTGTACGACTTGCGCGCAAGCGCTGACAGCTCGCCGGTGCGTCGCTTGACCACGACCGCCGCTGCTGAAACCGACGCCAGATTTTCGCCGCGTGGCCGCTACGTCAGTTTCGTGCGCGATCAAAATTTGTACGTGATCGACTTGCAGTCGGGTCGCGAGACGGCGATCACCCGCGATGGCGGCGGACTCGTTTCCTTCGGTGCAGCGGAGTTCATCGCCCAGGAAGAGATGGACCGCAGCACCGGCTATTGGTGGTCGCCCGATGAGCGACGCATTGCTTACACACGCGTCGATGAATCACCCGTCGATGAACTCGAGCGCTTCGAGATCTACGCCGAGACCGTCAAAGTAATCCGCCAAAGATATCCGGCAGCCGGACGACCGAACGCGCGCGTCGATTTGCGCCTGCACGAGCTTGGCAACAGCAGCGATCGCGAGTTGCCCGCGGCAGCTGCGGGCGATGGCTATCTTGCCCGGGTCAGTTGGTTCCCGGACTCATCGGCGCTGGCGGTGCAGCG
Source organism: Gammaproteobacteria bacterium (assembly GCA_046091005.1). GTDB lineage: Bacteria > Pseudomonadota > Gammaproteobacteria > Steroidobacterales > Steroidobacteraceae > UBA964. Next base: position 5,552 of record JBJTAV010000097.1, read on the forward strand.
GCAACCGCGCGATCAAAAAACGCTGCAGCTGCTGCGCGTCGATGCCGCGACCGGAGACGCGCGCGTACTGCTCGAAGAACGTAGCGACACTTGGGTTGATCTGCATGACGAGCTCACTTTTTTGCCAAAGCGTCGCGCATTCATCTGGTCCTCGGCACGCAGCGGCCATGACCATCTCTACCTCCATGACTACAACGGCAAACTGCTGCGCCCGCTCACGGCAGGGGCGTGGATGGTCACCGGCAGCGGCCGCGAGCGGGCCATCGAGGTTGTCGACGAAACGCGCGGTCTCGTCTATTTCACGGCCAATCGCGATACACCCATCGAGCGGCATCTCTATGTCGCTCCGCTCGATGGAGCTTCCGATCCGCAACGCATCGAAGCGGGTATCAAGCGGCTCAGCAGCAATGCCGGCTGGCACGCGAACGCCATGTCAGCTGATGCGCGTCTCTGGCTCGATACCTTCTCTACACCGGACGAACCGCCCTCGCTCAGCCTGCGCCGTGCAGATGGCAGCCTCGTCGATGTGTTGGTGGCCAACAAACTCGACGACGCGCATCCCTATGCGCCCTATCGAGCGGCGCATCAGGCAACCACTTTCGGCACGCTGACCGCGAGCGATGGGCAGGTGCTGCACTACCAACTCACCAAACCGCAGGGACTCGAAGCCGGCAAAAGATACCCGGTGATCGTCGAGGTTTACGGCGGCCCGGGCGCGCAGCAGGTTCGCCGCGCCTGGGGTGGTCTGTTCCGGCAATTTTTGGCGCAGCAGGGCTATGTGGTCTTCACCATCGATAATCGCGGCTCGGGTTTTCGCGGTCGCGCCTTCGAAGCTGCGATCTATCGGCGCATGGGCTCGATCGAGGTCGAAGATCAGAAGCTCGGCGTCGACTTTCTGCGCACGCTGCCCTATGTCGATGGCACGCGTATCGGCGTGTGGGGCTGGAGTTACGGCGGCTACATGGCACTGATGTGCATGCTGCGCGCGCCCGGGCATTTCACGGCGGGCGTATCCGGAGCGCCGGTGACGGACTGGCGGCTCTACGACACGCACTACACCGAGCGCTTCATGAGCACCCCGGCCGACAACCTTGCGGGTTATCGTGATGGCATGGTCATGACGCACGCAGCCGATCTCGCAGGGCCCTTACTCGTCATGCATGGCATGGCCGATGACAACGTGCTCTTCACTCACAGCACGGCGCTCTTCAAGAAGCTGCAGGATCTGCGCAAGCCTTTCGAGGTGATGCCCTACCCTGGCAGCAAGCACGGACTGCTGCGCTTCGGTGCCACCGGGCCACACGCCTACGACATGATCGCCGATTTCTTTGCCCGCACGCTGCGGCCCGATCGCCCCAAACTCGATCGACCCGGCGGCGAGCCGATCGCAGCACATTGACCCACAGCCGGAGCCGCCCCATTGCGCAGCCTCAAGCCCCTGTTCGAACGCAACAAGATCTGGTCCGCGGAGATCACCGCACAGGATCCGGAATTCTTTGCCAAACTGGTCGGTCAGCAATCCCCGGATTATCTTTGGATAGGTTGCGCGGACAGTCGCGTGCCAGCCAATGAAATCGTCGGGCTGCTGCCGGGCGAGCTCTTCGTGCACCGCAACGTCGCCAACGTGGTGGTGCACACCGATCTCAACTGCCTGTCAGTGCTGCAATATGCGGTCGATGTGCTCGATGTCGAACACGTGATCGTCTGCGGGCACTATGGCTGTGGTGGCGTGCAGGCCGCGCTCAACAATTCGCGTCTCGGCCTGATCGACAACTGGCTGCGCCACGTGCAGGACGTGATGAAAAAACACCACGCGCGACTCGACGAACTACCCGACCAAGCCAGTCGACTGCACCGACTCTGCGAGCTCAACGTGATCGAGCAGGTGCTCAACGTCGGTCAGACCACGATCGTGCAAAGCGCTTGGGATCGCGGCAAGGCGCTCGAGATCCATGGCTGGATCTACGATCTGCACGACGGGCTGCTCAAGGACCTCGCCGTGTGCGTGAAGTCCCCGGCAGAGTTCGCAGAGGTGTATCGGCAGGTCGCCGAGTCCGCCTGATCGCGCCCGGCAATCAGGGTAGCTTGATCTTGCTGCCTAACGATTGACCGAGCGCCGCGCCCCCCTCGGGCACCACGATGCGCGAGGCGGCCTCGCGCCGCATTTGCTGCGCTTCTTCGATGGCGTCTTCGAGCGCTTCACGCACGGCAGCCGGGAATTTTTCGATGGCTTCGGCCAGATTCGCCGCCTCGATCTCGAACCCGAGCGGCAGCACGCCGCCCGGCGTCATCAACTGCGTCTGCCCCAGCCAAAGCACCGGACGCGCCGCATCAGGCGAGCCGTCTGCCGTGATCGGCAACAGGCGACGCAAAGTGCCCGCCCGGCGATCCGTGAACACCTCTTCGCGGTAGAGGCTGGTGGCATCGATCTTGATGTCGGGCAGACCAAGGTCCTGAGTGCTCATGATTTTTTTCCTGTGCTGAGATTCGATTCGGCGATATTCGCCATGGTAGCGGGTTGTCCGTGCTGGCGGATGAGCACCTTGCGACGGAAGAAGCGAGTGTAGCCCGCCGCACCCATGCGCGAGCCACCAAGGCCGGAGAGCTTGAAGGAGTGCTTCTCCATTTCGTGGCACATGGCCGTGAGCGAACCGTCATTGAGACTGATGCCGCCGGCATCGATACGCCGACCAATATTCTCGGCTTCTTCGAGGGTACCGGCGATCACGCCCGCCGAGAGGCCGTAAACCCCTTCGTTGGCGAGATCGATCGCTTCATCAAGGTTGTCATAGGCCATCACCGGAATCACCGGACCAAAAGTTTCGTCGACCATGATGCGCATGTCGTGATTCACATCGACCAGGACGGTGGGTCGCAACCACTTGCCGCCATGATCTTCGATGCTGCCGCCACAGAGCACACGCGCACCCTTGGCAACAGCATCGGCAATCTGCGCGGCGACAATGTCTGCCTGTTTGGCAAAGATGAAGGGGCCGATCGTGCCCGCATGAATATCGGGCCAATTGGGTTCGATGCGCTGGGCCTTCTCGACCAGCATGGCGACAAAGGGTTCGTAAATTTGCCGATCGACATAGACGCGCTCGAGACTCTGGCAGGCCTGACCGGTTGCAAGACAGGTCGCACGCAGGGCCACGTCGGTCGCTCGTTCGAGATCAGCGCTCGCGGTGATGATGAGCGGATCGTTGCCGCCCAACTCGAGAAACGCCGGAATGAAATTGCGCGCAGCATTTTCGGCAACGATGCGGCCTGTCGCCACGCTGCCGGTGAAGCACACCACATCGACGCCGGCCACGAGCTGTTCACCGGTCTCGCGGCCGCCGGGCTGCACCTGCAGCACCTCGGCAAGTTCGGGGACGGCAGCGATGCTGCGCATCACGGGCTCGACGAAACGCGGCGTGACTTCGCTCGGCTTGATGTACACCGCACAGCCTGCGAGCAGCGCCGGGATGGCGTCGATGAAACACAACGACACCGGGAAATTCCAGGGACTGATGATGCCGACGAGCGGATACGGCACGTACTGCGAGCGATAAGAAATACTCGGCATGGTCGCCGAACGCAGTTCTTCTTCTTGTGCAAGGCTCGGCGTGATTGCGATCCAGCGATCGATCATGCCGAGTACCGAACCGACCTCGCTGGTCGCGATCAAAAATCGGCCCGTGTCGTGAGCCAGTGCACCAATGATTTCGGCTTGCCTTGCGACCCACTTGCCGCGCCAGCGCTTGAGAATGGCGATTCGTTCCTCGAGCGGACGGGCCGCCCAGCGCTGCTGCGCGTGACGCATCGCGCCAAGCCGCGTGGCGAGTTCCAGCTCGTTCGGCGCGTTGAAGTCGTAGTCGATTTGACCTGTGCGCGGGTTACGCACCTCGATGAATTCGCCACTCAGCCGTGGCGGCAACTCATCGGGCTTGGGATTGCTTTCTGTGATGCTCATTATTTTGGTCACCATCCGGATTTTGGTCACCATCAAGCGACGGGCGGTGCCTCGGCAAGCGACAGTTTGCCGTCCTGCGCACGTTGCTGCAAAGCGCGAATGAAAGGCAGGTCAGCTTCGAGGATATCGGCGTGGTCGAGTTCGGCGGGCGTCAGCCAGCGCAACCGCTGACCATCGAGCGCCCGTGGCTCACCGACAAAAGAATCGACCACATAAAAGCGCAAATGCACTTCGCGGTCCGGATAGGCGTGCACGAGTTCCATGACGAACTCGGCCTGCTCGACTTCGATACCAAGTTCTTCGCGCAGTTCGCGCCGCAAGGCTTGCTCGGCGGATTCGTCGGCGGCGACCTTGCCACCGGGAAATTCCCAGCGGCCAGCCATGTGCTTGCCCGGCGGACGCTCGGCGATCAGCACCCGACCATCGTGATCGAAGAGCGCTCCCGCGACGACGATCAGGCCTGCAACGCGCCGTGACACTGCTTGTATTTGCGACCCGAGCCGCAGGGGCAGGGCTCGTTGCGTCCGACTTTGCGCTCGCCACGCGTCACGGGCGATTGCGGCACGGCCTCGGCCGTGAAACCGTCTTCGCCCTGCACGCCGGCCGCCGCTTCGGCAACCGGCGCCGACAGCACGGACTGCGCCTCGGCATGCTGCGCCTGCAACGCGGCGAGCAAGCGGCGTTGCCGCTCCTCTTCTTCGCGCTGCAACTCGGCCTCGCTGCGAATCTCGACGCGGGTCAGCGTGGAAGCCGTATCGAACTTCACGCGCTCAAGCATGCTCGCGAAGAGTTCGTAGGCTTCGCGCCGGTACTCGTAGCGGTAATCTTTTTGCGCGTAGCTGCGCAGGTGTATGCCTTGGCGCAGGTAATCCATCGCCGCCAAATGTTCGCGCCAATGCTGATCGAGCGTGCGCAGCATGATGTCCTTCTCGAGCGCCTGCATGAGATCGACCCCATAGCGCTCGGACTTCACTGCGTAATTCTTTGCCACGGCATCGACAACGCGGGCGCGCATGCTGACTTCGTCGAGCTCGGGCTCTGCAGCGAGCCAGCTTCGCGGGTCGATCTCGGCATTGAAATCTTTGCGGGTCGCCTCACGCAGCCCGTCGAGATCCCAGTCCTCGTGCGGCACGTTGCGCGGCAGGTGCTCATCGAGCAGGCGGCCGACGACATCAGCCTGAATTCCGCGAATGGCCGGGGCGAGATCATTCGCGCCCATGATCTCGGTGCGCTGCTGATAGATGACTTTGCGCTGATCATTGGCGACGTCATCGAACAGCAGCAGCTGCTTGCGGATGTCGAAGTTGTGCGCCTCGACTTTGCGCTGCGCCGCCTCGATGCGCTTGGTGAGCATGCGGCTCTCGATGACCTCGCCTTCTTTCATGCCGGCCGCAGACAGCAGCCGCTTGGTGAAGTTCGGATCACCGAAGATTCGCATCAAGTTGTCTTCCATCGACAGATAGAAGCGCGATGAACCCGGATCTCCCTGACGACCTGAACGACCGCGCAGCTGATTGTCGATGCGGCGCGACTCGTGGCGCTCGGTGCCGATGATGTGCAGACCACCCGCAGCAATGACTTGATCGTGACGCTGCTGCCAATCGGCGCGCACGCGCTGTCGATCATCATCGCCGGCTTCGGCTGGCAAGGCGTTGAGCTCGGACTCGAGACTGCCGCCGAGCACGATGTCGGTGCCACGGCCCGCCATGTTGGTGGCGATGGTCACGGCGCCGGGACGACCGGCTTGCGCGACGATCTGTGCTTCTTTCTCGTTCTGCTTGGCGTTCAATACCTCGTGCGCAATGCCTTCTTGTTGCAGCACGCCAGAAATGAGTTCGGAGGTTTCGATCGAGGTGGTGCCCACCAGCACCGGCTGCTGTCGCGCCGCGCACTCGCGAATATCTTCGACGATGGCCTTGAACTTGTCGCTCTGCGTCAAATGCACGAGATCGGGCATGTCCTTGCGCACCATCGGTCGATGGGTCGGAATGACATTGACCTCGAGGTTGTAGATTTGCAGGAATTCCGGCGCCTCGGTGTCGGCGGTGCCGGTCATGCCCGACAATTTTTTGTAGAGCCGGAAATAATTTTGAAAAGTGATCGAGGCGATGGTCTGGTTTTCCTCGCGGACGCGCACGCCTTCCTTGGCTTCGATGGCCTGATGCAGGCCCTCGGACCAGCGACGGCCGGGCATGGTTCGCCCCGTGAATTCGTCGACGATGATCACTTCGCCACCGCGCACGATGTACTCGACGTCGCGCTTGTAGAGCGCATGCGCGCGCAGCGCGGCGTTCAGGTGATGCATCAGGCGAATATTGGCCGGGTCATAGAGGCTTTCGCCGTGCCGCAGCAATCCGCCTTCGATCATCAAAGCTTCGACTTTTTCGTGACCGACTTCGGTGAGATGCACCTGCCGCTGTTTCTCATCAACCATGTAGTCGCCGGCGGGTTCAGGCTCAGCCTCGCCCGAGAGCATGCCACCGGAGCGCGGCGGCGGTCCCTCTGCGCGATCAAGGCGCGGCACGAGCTTGTTGATCGAGACGTAGGTGTCGGTGCTTTCTTCGGCGGGACCCGAAATGATCAGCGGCGTGCGCGCCTCGTCGATCAGAATCGAGTCGACCTCGTCGACGATCGCGAACGACAGCGCACGCTGCACGCGGTCCTCGAGCCGAAAAGCGAGGTTGTCGCGCAGGTAGTCGAAGCCGAATTCATTGTTGGTGCCGTAGGTGATGTCGCAGGCGTAGGCGGCGCGCTTGTCGGCCGCACTTTGCCCGTTGCGGATCACGCCCACCGTGAGGCCGAGAAAGCGATAGACCTTCCCCATCCAATCGGCGTCGCGCTGCGCGAGGTATTCATTGACGGTGACGACGTGCACGCCCTCACCGGTCAGCGCGTTGAGATAGGCAGGCAGCGTTGCCACCAGCGTCTTGCCCTCGCCCGTGCGCATTTCGGCGATGCGACCCCGATGCAGGGCCATGCCGCCGACCAACTGCACGTCGAAGTGACGCATGCCGAGCGAGCGGCGCGCGGCTTCGCGCACGGCCGCAAAGGCTTCAGGCAGGAGCGAGTCGAGGGTCGCGCCCTGTTGCAGACGCTCACGGAACTCGGCGGTCTTGCCTTGCAGCGCCTCGTCGGAGAGGGCCTGCATCGCCGCTTCATGGGTCGCGGCCGCGCGCACTTCGCGGGCCATGAGCTTGAGCATGCGGTCGTTGCGACTGCCGAAAATACGCGTAAGGAAATTGAGCACTCTGGAAGCCCTGCCGGGGAAGCCGGTAAAAAGGCGCGTATTTTACGCGCTGAACTCAACCGCCGATATAGGACAGCGGATTGACCGGGTTGCCGTTGCGCAGCACTTCGAAATGCACGTGCGGACCGGTGGAGCGGCCCGTCGAACCCATGACTGCAAGCTGTTGCCCACGGGTGACGGTGTCGCCCGACTTCACCAGCAATCTTTCGTTGTGCGCGTAGCGCGTGATGTAGCCATCGCCGTGAGTCACTTCGACCACATTGCCGTAGTCGAGCTTGTATCCTGCCCACGTGACAACACCCGCGCCGACCGCAATGACGAGATCGCCGCGATTACCCGCGAAGTCGATCCCGCGGTGAAAAGCGAATTCGCCGGAGAGCGGATCTTGTCTTACGCCGTACCCCGAGGACATGAATCCGCGCACCACAGGACGTCCCTCGGGTACCGTCTGTTGACGAAGTTCACGCTGCAAAATCAACTGCTCGAGTACGCTGAGCTGCGACTCGCGCTGCGAGAGTTTCGACTCGAAATCATCGAGCATTCCCGATAAATCGGGGGCGGCAACCGGCACCGCAGATTCGGACTCGGGGCCGCCCGCGGCAGGGGCCGCCGAAAAATCGAATTCGCTGGAATTGACGTCCGCCATCTCGGCGAGCCGCTTGCCGAGCGCGTCGAGGCGGATCACGTGAGCGTTCAGCTGACCGATGCGCGCCGACATCGAATCGACGCGTTCTTGCACGCGTTCGCGAAGCTCATCCAAGTCGCTTTTTTGTTGTAGTGCAGCACGGGCGAGCGCGGCGGTGCTGCCGTCACCGAGATCAACACCACGACTGCCCACATTGAAACCGGCAACAAACGCAACGATGAGTAGCGACAGCACGGCCACGGCCGAAAGCCCCAGCGCCCAAGGCCCGGAAACATTGAAGCTCGCAGCGCCCGCGGCGCGTCGTCTGAGAACCACTAGCCTCACGTCACTTCCCCCGACGGAAGGCGCCGACGACCATGTGGTCCGACTTCGTGAAGAAGCCGGTGACATAATCCATCGACTGTTATTGGACGGTAGCCGACCGAAAGACAGCCGCGACTATGCCCAAACCGCCCCCCCGAAACAACCCAAAATTACCCAAGTTGGCAGGAAATGGGCTCCCCAGACCCGGAAACCCCAAGGATATCAATAGCTTATTGGCAGGTTCGGGGCTTGCAAAACAGGCCCGGGAGTTTGTCCGCAGACAGGACGACTGGGGCAGTTTCTTCGCTGGGCGCCTTGATCCCATGTTGCTCGAGGCCATCGGGCACTACGTCGAGAAGGACGGAACACTCACAATTTTTGTGAATTCTGCCGCTTGGGCCGCCCGCCTGCGCTTTGCCTTGCCCGAACTCTGGAGGGCCGCGCGAGAATTCCGCCCCGGGACCGAACGCTGGACGGTGAAAATTCAGCCAGTCGCCGCGAGGACCGGCGCGCGCACATAAGAGATCGGCGCGTCTTCCGGCCGTTCGAAGACGATCGCTTCCCACGCAGACTCGTCGGCCAGCAGCGTGCGCAGCAAACGATTGTTGAGACCATGGCCAGACTTGAAGGCCGAGAACTCGCCGATGAGGCTGTGTCCGAGCAGGTAAAGATCACCGATGGCATCGAGGATTTTGTGCTTCACGAACTCGTCTTCGTAGCGCAAACCACCCTCGTTCAATACCTTCGAGTCATCGAGCACGATGGCGTTGTCGAGATTGCCGCCGAGCGCCAGGTTGCGTGCACGCATGGTCTCGAGATCGCGCATGAAACCGAAGGTGCGCGCGCGACTGATTTCTTTGAGAAACGAGGTGGTGGAGAAATCCATGCTGGCACGCTGCGCGCGTCGCTTGAAAATCGGGTGGTTGAACTCGATCTCGAAGTTCACCTTGAAGCCGTCGAAGGGATCGAACTGCGCCCATTTGTCGCCGTCTTCGACTCGAACCGACTTGCGAATGCGCACGAAGCGCTTCGGTGTGCGCTGCTGCTCGATTCCCGCCGATTGCAGCAGGAACACGAACGGGCCCGCGCTACCGTCCATGATCGGCACCTCGGGGCCGGTCACTTCGACCAGCGCGTTGTCGATGCCGAGCCCGGCAAAAGCCGAGAGCAGATGCTCTACCGTCGACACGCGCACATCATCTTTGACGAGCGAGGTGCCGAGCGTGGTCTCGCCGACGTTGCCGGCACGCGCCGGCACATCGACGGGCACGGCAAGATCGGTACGCCGAAAGACGATGCCCGTATCGGGCGCCGCCGGACGAATGGTCATGAGGATGCGCTTGCCGGAGTGCAGGCCGACACCGCTCGCGCGAATGACGTTTTTAAGCGTTCTCTGTCCGACCATTGATGTCCCCGGTTCCGCCCGTGCCCGCCGCCGCAAAGGCAGCGGGCCGGGGGATCACAGAAGGGCGCGAGTGTACCCGAAAAGTCCCGACATCAATCGGCCTGCCGACGCAGGAACGCCGGGATGTCGAGGATCTCCTCGGCGACCTCGGCCTCGTGACGCAGACCATCACCGGCCGCGGCCTTGAAGCGCTCGTAGGCGGGAACATCGAGCTTGCTGTAGTCGGTTGGCACCACGACCGGCCGGCGTCCGGCGCGCAGCCCTTCGAGACCCGAGCGCGCAGCGCTTGTGCGCGCAACACCCGCGGGCGCAGCCGGGGCAGCGGCCATGGCCGGGGCGATGGCGACCGGAGCCGCCGTGACCTGCGCTTGCGGACGGTCGAGACCCGTTGCCACCACGGTGACGCGCAGCTCGTCGCTGAGGTTCGGGTCGATGACCGTACCGACCACCACCGTCGCGTCTTCCGAGGCGAATTCTTTGACGATATTGCCGACTTCCTCGAACTCGCCGATGCCGAGATCAAGACCCGCAGTCACATTGACCAGAATGCCGCGGGCGCCCGAAAGATTGACGTCCTCGAGCAGCGGCGACGACACCGCCATCTGCGCAGCCACTCGAGCGCGATCCTCACCGCTCGCAAATCCGGTACCCATCATCGCCATGCCGGTTTCGCCCATCACGGTACGCACGTCGGCAAAGTCGACATTGATGAGACCCGGTCGGGTGATGAGATCGGCGATGCCCTGCACCGCACCCTGCAGCACGCCGTTGGCGCGCTTGAAGGCATCGAGCAGCGTGGTCTTGGGACCGAGTACGGTGAGCAGCTTCTGGTTCGGGATGGTGATCAAAGAATCGACATGCTTGGCGAGTTCCTCCATGCCGTGATCCGCAATCATCGAACGCTTGTTGCCTTCCATGTTGAACGGCCGCGTCACCACGGCGACGGTCAAGATCCCGAGTTCTCTGGCGATATGCGCCACCACCGGCGCAGCGCCGGTGCCGGTGCCGCCGCCCATGCCCGCGGTGATGAACAGCATGTCGCAGCCCTCGATCAGCTCGATGATGCGATCGCGATCTTCCATCGCGGCCTGGCGGCCGATGTCCGGATTGGCACCCGCACCGAGACCCTTCGTGATGTTGGAACCGATCTGCAACGCCGTCTTCACGTTCGAGTTCTTCAGCGCCTGCGCGTCGGTGTTGACGCACATGAATTCGACGCCCTCGATGCCGCTCTGCACCATGTGCGAAACCGCATTGCCGCCGCCGCCACCCACGCCCAGCACTTTGATCACTGCGCTCTGGCTGTATGAGTCCATGAGTTCAAACATGACGTGACACTCCTATTTCAAAAATTTATTTCAAAAATTGCCCTGAAACCAATCCCGCATCCGCTCGGCCATGCCGCGCGCCTTGCCGCTGATTGCACCGGCGCGCGAGCGCTTCGGCGCGAGGTGATCCCGCCCGTACAGCAAAAGACCCACCCCGGTCGAATGGATGGCGTTGTTCGTGACGTCCGCGAGGCCACGCACGCCGACCGGCATGCCGAGTCGCACCGGTACATGAAAAACTTCTTCGGCGAGTTCGATCGCGCCTTCCATCTTCGAGCTGCCACCGGTGAGTACGATGCCGGCGGCGATGGTTTCTTCGAAGCCGCTGCGGCGCAGCTCTTCGCGGATCAGGCTGAAGAGCTCTTCGTAACGCGGCTCGACGATCTCGGCGAGCGTCTGACGAGCGAGTCTGCGCGCCGGTCGATCACCCACGCTCGGCACTTCGATGGTTTCATCCGGATTCGCCAGCTGCGACAGCGCACAGGCATAACGCAGCTTGATGTCTTCGGCGTTCTGTGTCGGCGTGCGCATCGACACGGCAATATCGTTGGTGACCTGATCGCCAGCAATCGGAATCACCGCGGTATGACGAATCGCGCCATACGAAAACACGGCGATGTCGGTGGTGCCGCCGCCGATATCGACGATGCAAACCCCGAGATCTTTTTCGTCTTCGGTCAGCACGGCATAGCTTGATGCCAGCTGTTCGAGCACGATGTCGTCGACATCGAGCCCACAACGCTGGATGCATTTTTCGATGTTCTGCGCAGCGCTGTCCGCACCGGTGACGATATGTACCTTGGCCTCGAGGCGCACGCCGGACATCCCGACCGGATCGCGGATGCCCTCTTGCCCATCGATGATGAATTCCTGCGGCAGCACATGCAGAATTTTTTGATCAGCGGGAATGGCGACCGCTTTCGCGGCGTCGATGACGTGCTCGACGTCGGCGAGCTGAACTTCCTTGTCGCGGATCGCCACCACACCATGCGAGTTGAGGCTGCGCACATGGCTACCGGCGATGCCTGCGTAGACCGAGTGAATCTCGCAACCGGCCATCAGCTCGGCTTCTTCGACGGCGCGCTGTATCGACTGCACGGTCGACTCGATGTTGACCACCACGCCACGCTTCAAGCCGCGCGAAGGCTGCGAGCCGATGCCGATGATCTCGATGCTGTTGTCGGGCGCAATCTCGCCGACCAGGGCGACCACTTTCGAGGTACCGATGTCGAGTCCGACGATGAGCTGTCTTTCCGGTTTCTTTGCCATGCCTGTTCCGTCCGTCAACCTTCGGTGGACTCGTCGAACTCATCCACTGCCGCAACCTTGGTGCTGCCACGCCAGCCGACCGAAAAGCCGTTGGTGTAGCGCATATCCACGTAATTGATTTCCGCCGAGCGCTGCACGACGAGGCGCAAAGCTGCGGCGACGAAGCGCTCGAAGCGCTCATCGACCTGCCGCCGACCGAGTCGAATGCGCACGCCGTTGTCGAGGTCGATTTCCCAGGCACCGCGCGCATCGAGTCGCAGCGCGGCAATCCGCACACCACCCTCGATCAGCCGCCCCTGAATCGCGAGGTAGCGCTGGGCCACCATGCTCTCGCTGCCCTTCGGGCCGGAGAGTCGCGGCAATTCGGGCGGGATGAATCGCGACTCCGACAAGAACAATTCACCGCGGGCGTTCAAAAGTCCGTTGGCGCCCCAGCGAGCTGCCGCGACCTGCTCGACGACGCGAACCTCGAGGCCGCGCGGCCAGGCGCGGCCCACGCTCGCGCTGTCGACCCACGGCAGTGATTCGAGGGCGCGCTGCAGCGTGCCGAGATCGGCGGTGACGAGACCCGCGTCATGCAGACGATCGCGGACCGCCTGCTCGACTTCCAGTTGCGAAACCCGCTGGAAGCGACCCTGCACCAACACTCGATCAATGGGCTGATCGAGTGCCGTGACGATCAACCAAAGAAATGCGCCGACCACGGCAAGACCGGACGCCGCGGAAGCGAGACGCTGCCAATCGATCTGCGGCAGTTGCCAGCCGGATTCCTCGGCGCGTTTGCGATTGCGGGGTTTGCGGCTACCGAACATGGCCATGCGCTGCACCCTCCCCCGAGTTCTTGGGCCGACGCGTGAAGCTCGTCTCGAGCACGCGCCAGACCAGCGTCGGAAAATCGATGCCGCTCGCCCGTGCCGCCATCGGCACCAGACTGTGATCGGTCATCCCCGGTACCGTGTTGATCTCGAGCAGCAGCGGTCGCGCAGTTTTATCCATCATAAAATCGACGCGTCCCCAGCCCTCGGCACCGGTGGCTGCGAACGCGCCGAGCGCGAGTGCGCCGAGGTGCCGCTCCGCTTCGGGCGCGAGGCCCGACGGGCAGTGATACTGCGTATCTTCACGGAAATATTTGGCTTCGTAGTCGTAGAAATTCTTTGCTGCGACGATGCGGATCGAAGGCAGCGCGCGGCCGTGAAGAATGCCGACCGTGTATTCGGCGCCGCTGATGAAGGCTTCGGCCAAGACCACGGCATCGGTTGCGGCAGCCGCCGCGAAGGCCGCGGGCAAGTCAGCGGCGCGTTCGACCTTGCTCATACCCACCGAGGAGCCCTGAGTCGCCGGCTTGATGAACATCGGCAAACCGAGTTGTGTGAGTGCGGTATCGAAATCTTCGGGACCTCGCAACACGACGAAATCCGCCGTACTGATCCCGACCGCTGCCGCGAGCCGCTTGGTGCGGACTTTGTCCATGCACAGTGCCGAGCCGAGCACGCCGCTGCCGGTGTAGGGAATGGCAAGGCACTCGAGCGCTCCCTGCAACGTGCCGTCTTCGCCGCCCGGGCCATGCAGGGCGATCCAAACACGATCAAAGCCCTGCGCCACGAGAGCCGAGAGCGGCTGCTCGCGAGGATCGAAGGCCTGGGCATCGACACCGCGCTGCTGCAATGCAGCGAGTACAGCACGACCACTCAACAAAGAAATCTCGCGCTCGCTCGAGTCGCCACCAAGCAAAACAGCAACTTTGCCGAACTCGCGAGCGTCGCTGATCTCGCGCAAGGCGCCGGGATCGTGAACGAGATGCATCAGGCCGACTCCCCCACGATGCGTACCTCGGTTTGCAGCCGTACACCGCAGTGCTGCTCGACCGTGCTGCGTACATGCGCGATCAATTGCTCGAGGTCGGCCGCGCTGGCCTCGCCCTCGTTGACGATGAAATTGGCATGCTTGGGCGACACCAGCGCACCGCCGATACGCGTGCCCTTGAGACCCGCCGCCTCGATGAGACGCGCGGCGTGGTCACCCGGCGGATTGGTGAACACCGAACCGCAGCTCCATTCGCCAATCGGCTGCTTTTGCTTGCGCTCGACCAGCAGATCACGAATGGCGTCGGTGCTCGCTCCCGCGCGCTGTTCGAAGTGCAAGGACGCGGCCAAAAAAGCCTCGTTCGCAACGGGCGGCTCGACATGCCGATAAGAGACGCGATACTCGCCCGCGCTGCGCAGCCTGATGCTGCCGCTGCGATCGATGACTTCGACGTTGCGCACGTGCCGCCAGGTTTCACCGCCGAACGCACCGGCGTTCATCGCGAGGGCACCACCCAGCGTCCCCGGAATTCCGGCAAAGAATTCGGCGGGGCCGAGGCCCCAGCGTACGCACTGCCGAGCGATACGGGCGCAGGGCACACCGGCCTCGCACCAGACCTCGGTAATGCCGCGACGTTCGAGCGCACCAAGCGCGCCATGCAAGGAAATCACCACGCCGCGCAGACCGCCATCGCGTACCAAAAGATTGCTGCCAAGGCCCACCCAGGACACGGGCGTCGTCACCGGCAACACCCGCAGGAACTCCGCGAGGTCTTCGCGATCTTTCGGCTCAAAGAAAACCTCGGCCGGTCCACCGACATGCCATGAGGTATGCCGCGACATCGGCTCAGCGAGCGCCACGCGCTCGGCAAAATACTGCTGCAGACTGTTGGTAAAGGCCGAGTCGAGGGTGGCGCGCATCAGGCGTGCTCTCCACCGAGGCGCTTGGGCAAATCGTGGGCGACGGCGCTGATGCTGCCCGCGCCCATGGCGAGCAGGACATCGTCCGCGCGCAGCAGATCACGCAGGTTGTCGGCGAGTTCTTCGACGCGCGCCACGAACACGGGCTCAATATGCCCGCGACTGCGCACGGCACGACAGATGGCGCGTCCGTCGGCGCCCGTGATCGGCGCTTCGCCGGCGGCGTAAACCTCGGTCACGAGCAACACATCGGCGGTCGACAACACGTTCGCAAAATCATCGAGCAAATCGCGGGTGCGCGTATAGCGATGCGGCTGGAAGGCGAGCACGATGCGTCGACCCGGATAGGCCTGACGTACGGCATCGAGCGTGGCGCGGATCTCGGTCGGATGGTGGCCATAGTCATCGATCACCACCGCGTTGCCGCCGCCCGCAGGCAGACGACCCACATACTGCAGACGCCGATCGACACCTTGGAATTTGGCGAGTCCGCGTTGGATGGCGACATCCTCGACGCCGAGTTCACTCGCCACCGCAATCGCCGCGAGTGCGTTCTGCACGTTGTGGCGACCCGGCAAATTGAGGCTGATCGCAAGCGGCGCGGCACGGCCCGGTCGCAGCACATCGAATGAGGACAGCGGTCCGTTACGCACCACGTTCACCGCGCGCACATCCGCGCCCTCTTCGATGCCGTAGGTGGTGATCGGTCGACCAACGCGCGACAGGACGCCGCGCACTTCCGCATCGTCGGCACACAACACCGCGAGTCCGTAAAAAGGCAGGTTGTGCAAAAAATCCACGAAGCTCTGCCGCAGCCGATTGAAGTCGCCGTCGTGAGTGGCGAGGTGATCGTTGTCGATATTGGTGACGACGGCGATGAGCGGCTGCAGATGCAAGAACGAGGCATCGCTTTCGTCCGCTTCGGCGACCAGATAGCGACCGGCACCGAGACGCGCATTGGTACCTGCACTCTTCAAACGACCGCCGATCACGAAAGTGGGATCTTCGCCGCCTTCGGCGAGCACCGAAGCAACCAGGCTCGTGGTCGTGGTCTTGCCGTGCGTTCCGGCGACGGCAATGGCAGAGCGAAAACGCATCAGCTCGCCGAGCATCTCGGCGCGCGGTACCACCGGGATGCGCTGCTCGAGAGCACGCGCCACTTCCGGGTTCTCGCGCGAGACCGCGCTCGACACCACGATCACGTCCGCGCCGACGATATTCTTTGCATCGTGCCCGAAGGCGATCCGCGCACCGAGCTCGCCGAGGCGCGCCGTGACGGCATTCGGCTTGAGGTCACTGCCCTGCACGAGATAGCCAAGATTGAGCAGCACCTCGGCGATGCCGCCCATGCCACTGCCACCAATGCCCACAAAATGGATGGTGTTGATGCGCCGCATGCGCTCCATGCCACTCGCGCTGCTCATGCTGCGACCTCTATCGTCAGGCCGCCCGCAGCCAAGCACGCTGCGCCGAGGTCCGCCGTCGATTCAGGACGCGCGATGCGCCGTGCCCGCTCAGCCATCGACAGCAGCGCGCTGCGATCCGTTGCAAAACGTTTAAGCTCGGTCGCCAATTTCTCCGCGGTCAGATCACGCTCGGGAATGAGGATGGCCGCACCTTGCGCGACCAAAAATTGCGCGTTGCGGGTCTGATGGTCATCCACCGCCGCCGGAAACGGCACGAGTAGGGAGGCGACGCCTGCGGCGGCGATCTCCGAGACCGTAAGGGCACCCGCGCGACAAATGACGAGATCGGCCGCGCCATAGGCCATCGCAATATCGTCGATGAACGCGCTGACCTCCGCTGCGATGCCGCGACTCTGATACGCCTGCTGGGTCCCCTCGAACATGCGAATACCGCTTTGGTGACGGACATGCACCGTGCCCGCCGCAAGCTTCGCGATCGCCTCCGGAACGACATTGTTGAGACGCTGCGCACCCTGACTGCCGCCCACGACCAGCAACTGCAACGGGCCACTACGCGCGCCGTAGCGCGTCGCCGGCGGCGCCAGAGCAAAGAAATCGTCACGCACGGGATTGCCGACTTCGGTCGCCGTGACACCCGCCGCGAAGCTGCCGGCGAAGGCTTCGAGCACTCGAGTCGAAATCTTTGCCAGCGTACGGTTGGTGAAGCCGGCGATCGCGTTCTGTTCGTGGATCACGAGCGGTCGACCTGACAACCAAGCCGCGAGACCCCCGGGACCTGTCACATAGCCACCGAGGCCGACGACCACCCGCGGGCGGTGACGGCGGACCGCCGCAAGCGCTTGCCACAGCGCGCGCAACAAGCGCAGCGGAGCAGCGAGCAGCGTGGTCAACCCCTTGCCGCGCAAGCCGCCGATGTCGATCCACTCCACCTCGATGCCCGCTGCAGGTACGAGACGTGCTTCGATACCCGCACGGGTGCCGAGCCAAACCACGTCAAAGTTTCGAGCTCTTAACCAAGCCGCGAGCGACAGCGCCGGAAACACATGTCCACCGGTGCCGCCCGCCATGATCATGACGCAGGGTCTGCTCACGCTTGCAGCGCCTCCGCAGTCCCGCCGTCGCGCGCCCGTGCCGCATGACTGCCGCGCAAGCTCGCCGCTGCCGTGCCGCGCGAAGCCTGCACGGCCTCGTGATACACACGCAGCACCATACCGACCCAAGCAAGCGTGACGATCATGCTCGAACGGCCATAACTCATGAACGGCAGCGTCAGACCTTTGGTCGGCAGCAAACCCATGTTCACGCCCATGTTGATGAACGCTTGCATCGCCACCCAAAGACCAAAGCCGGCAGCAAGATAAGCGGGAAATTTCAGGCCGGCATCGCTCGCGAGACGCGCAACCCACAAGGCACGCAGGGCGAGCGCAACGAAGAGCCCGATCGTCAGCAAGATGCCAAGCAGACCAAGTTCCTCGGAGAGCACGGCAAACAGAAAGTCGGTATGCGCCTCGGGCAGATAGAAGAGCTTCTGCACGCTCTCGCCGAGACCGACTCCGGTCCAACCGCCGCGACCAATGGCGATCAAACTTTGAGTGAGCTGGAAGCCACTGTTGAAAGGATCCTGCCACGGATCCAGAAACGAAGTCAGACGTCGCAGTCGATAAGGCGATGAGATGGCAACGGTCGCGAGCAACCCTGCGCCGACCACTGCGAGTGCCAGCACATCGCGCAATCGAGCACCGGCGATGAAGAGCACGCCAAACGCGGTCGCCGTGAGCACCGTGGCGGCGCCGAAGTCGGGCTCGAGCAGCAACAAGAGAAAGAAAACACCCACCAAAACCAGTGGCTTGGCGAGGCCCATGAAGGAACTGCGCAACTCCGCCTCGCGCCGCACGGCATAACTGGCGATGAACACGAGGACCATCACGCGCGCTGCCTCGGAGGCCTGAAAGTTGAATCCGGCGAGACGAATCCAGCGGCGGCTGCCATTGACCACATGACCCACGCCCGGAATCAGCACGGCCACCAGCAACAGGAATGCACCAACGAGCAGCAAAGGCGCGAGACGCTCCAGCCACTCGGTACGCACCACGAGCGCGCAAGCGGCAGCAACACCGCCGACCATCACCAGCACGAACTGCCGCTCGAGATAAATGAACGGATCGCCGGATTCTTTGGTGCCGATCGACATCGAAGCCGAGGCGACGACAATCAAACCGAGCAGCACGATGCTCGAGACCAGGAGCAGCATGACCGTGTCGATGTGGATGGTGGTCGGTCGAGCGCCGCCACGCGCGGGCAGAGTGAAGGAACTCATGCGGGCAACCTCCGCACGGCAGCGGCGAAGCGATCGCCGCGTTCGGCGTAATCACGAAACATGTCGAGGCTCGCGCAAGCGGGCGACAGCAGGACGATCTCGCCGGGCTTTGCCTGACTGGCCGCAGCCTCGACCGCCTCTTCGAGCGAGCCGCAGTGCTGCCACTCGCAGGTTCCCTCGAGAGCCGCGGCCAACTGTGCTGCGTCGCGACCGATGAGCAAAGCGCGCCGAACGCGACCGCGCAGTGCCTCGGCGAGCGGCGCGAAGTCCTGACCCTTGCCATCGCCGCCGGCGATCAGCAGCAAGCTGCCCGGCATGCCGCACACTGCAGCGGCCGTCGCACCGACATTGGTACCCTTGGAATCGTTGATGTAGCGCACACCGCGCTTCTCGCCCGCCCACTGCGAGCGATGCGCAAGCCCGGTGAATTCGCGCAATTCTTCGAGCATTGGCGGCAAGGGCAAACCGCTCGCCTCGCCGAGCGCAAGTGCGGCGAGCGCATTGGCCGCATTATGCAAACCGGCAATCCGCATCGCCGACACCGCAAGCACGGGCGTGCCACGAATGGCGAGCCAGCGCTCACCCGCATGCTCGATCAAAGAATAGTCGGCTCCGCTCGCACCTGCGACCGAGAATCCGACCACCCGCTTGGGGCCGGGTACCGAGGAATCGCTGCTCGCGATGACCTCAGGCATGGAGCGCGTCCACGGGTCGTCGTAATTGACGACAGCGGTGCCGCAGTGACGGAAGATACGGGCCTTGGCCGCGCAATAGGCCTGCATGCTGCCATGACGATCAAGATGATCAGCCGTGAGATTGAGTGCGGCACCCGCCAGCAGGCGCAGCGAAGACGTGCTCTCGAGTTGAAAGCTCGAAAGCTCGATCACATAGAGTTCGGGAGCCGGCTGCGCGAGCAGATCGAGCACCGGCGTACCCAGATTGCCGCCAACGGCGACACGGCGACCTGAACGAGCGGCCATGCGACCGACGAGGGTCGTCACGGTGCTCTTGCCATTGGTACCCGTGATGCCGACTACGGGCACCGCCGCCTCGCGAGCGAAGAGCTCGACGTCACCCACGATTTCGATGCCGCGCTCGCGGGCTGCAGTCATCAGCGGTTCATCGAGCGCGACTCCGGGCGAGGCCACCACGAGCGCCACACCGTCGAGCAAACTCAGATCGAACCGACCATACGCGGCGCGCGCACTCGGCTGCAGCGCGCTGACGGCCGACTGTCCGGGTGGCGAGTCACGACTGTCGGTGACCGCAAGATCCCAGCCGCGCGCCGAAAGGTGGCGCGCAGCCGACAGCCCCGATTTGCCGAGACCGACGATGAGCGCCCGCGGTGAGGATGGAGTGTCGGTCATCGCAGCTTGAGCGTCGCGAGACCCGCGAGAACCAGAAAGAAAGTGATGATCCAGAAGCGCACGATGACTTTGGGCTCGGCCCATCCTTTCAGTTCGAAGTGATGATGGATGGGCGCCATGCGGAAAATGCGTTTGCCGGTCAGCTTGAAGGAAGCCACTTGCAAGATCACCGAGGCGGTCTCGAGCACGAAAATGCCACCCATCACGAGCACGACCAGCTCCTGACGCACGATCACCGCGATCGTGCCGAGCGCGGCACCGATCGACAGCGCACCGATATCCCCCATGAAGACCTGCGCCGGATAAGTATTGAACCAAAGAAATCCGAGGCCGGCGCCGACCAACGCGGCACAGAAAATCAGCAGTTCGCCTGCGTGAGGCACAGCCGGGATGCCGAGATAGCCCGCGAACACGGCGTTACCCGCCGCGTAGGCGAACACGCCGAGCGCAGCCGCCACCATGACGGCGGGCATGATCGCGAGACCATCGAGCCCATCGGTGAGATTCACGGCATTGCTCATGCCGACGATCATCAGGTAGGTCAGCAGCACGAAGCCGAAGATGCCGAGCGGCAAGGCGAAATTTTTGACGAACGGCAGAAAGAGCGTGGTGTCGACCGGAGTCCTGGCGGTGTACCAAAGCGCCAGCGCCGCAGCCAAACCGCCGATCGACTGCCAGAAATATTTGTAGCGAGCGATCAGCCCCTTGGGGTTCTTCTTGACGAGCTTCAGATAGTCGTCCCAGAAGCCGACCATGCCGAACAGCAGAGTCACGCCGAGCACGATCCACACGAAACGATTATCGAGATCGGCCCACAACAGGGTCGACACGGCAATCGCGACGATGATCAACAAGCCGCCCATGGTCGGTGTGCCGACTTTCTTTTGGTGTGCGGCAGGGATGTAGTCGCGAACCACCTGACCGATCTGATCGCGCGTGAGCTTGGCGATCATCCACGGCCCGATCGCCAAAGAAATGGCGAGTGCAGTCACCGCGGCGAGGATGGCGCGAAAAGTAAGATAAGAGAAAACATTGAACAGCGAGACCGTTTCAGCCAGGCGTTGCGACAACCACAGCAGCATCAGTGCACCCCCTCTGCAGCAGGTTCGCGGTCGTCCATCGGAGTCGCGCTCTGCTCGAGCGCTGCGACCACACGCTCCAGCCGATTCATGCGCGAGCCCTTGATGAGCACGCGCGTGCCACCGGCGAGTTCCCGCTCGACAGCGGCAGTCAAATCTGCCGCGTCGGCATGCCAGCTCGCACCCTCGCCGAACGTTTCGACGGCGTGGCGCGTCGCTTCGCCGAGCGCAAACAATCGAGCGACGCCGTGGTCTCGTGCGTAGCGACCCGCCTCGAGATGCGCCTCGTGCGAGAACGCGCCGAGTTCGGCCATTTCGCCGAGCACGAGCAAACCTCGTCCACCGAGTGACTCGAGCACGTCGATAGCCGCCTCCAGCGAGCTGGGATTGGCGTTGTAGGAATCATCGATCAACCACGCGCCTGCACGCGCGGGTCGCAGCTGCAGTCGGCCGGTGACCGGCCGCATGTGCGCAAGACCGCGCGCGATGTCGGTCAGCGTCGCGCCTGCCGCGCTCGCCGCTGCGGCAGCACCGAGCGCGTTGAGTACGTTGTGCTTGCCAGCGAGCTGCAGCTCGATTGCGGCTTCGCCTTGGGGCGTGACCAGCGTGAAGCGTGTCAAAAAGCCGCGGTGGGTGGTTTCCGTGTGAATGTCGCGCGCCGTGAAATCCGCCTTGGCACCGAGTCCGAAGGTGACGATGCGCGCCACGGTCATGTCGCGCCACAAAGGGGCGAAGCGGTCGTCGGCGTTGAGGATCGCCGTGCTATCGCGACCGAGTACAGCAAACAATTCGCCCTCGGCGCGCGCCACGCCCTCGAGCGAACCGAAACCCTCGAGATGCTCCGCGCCGGCATTGGTGACGATGCCGATCGAGGGCGAAGCAAACGCCGCCAGCTGCGTCACGTCGCCGGCGTGATTGGCGCCCATCTCGATCACCGCATGCCGGTGCTCAGGCGACAGACGCAGCAGCGTAAGCGGCACGCCGATGTGATTATTGAGGTTACCGACCGTCGCCAGCGTCGGGCCTCGAACCGCCAGAATGGCCGCGATCATTTCTTTGCTCGTGGTCTTGCCGTTGCTGCCAGCCACCGCCACGAGCGGCAGCGCGAACCGCTCGCGCCAAGCCTGCGCGGCGCGCTGCAGTGCCGAGAGCGCATCGGTCACCACAATCACCGGGAATCCCGGCGGACCTTCGCGTTCGGCAATCGCCCCGGCAGCACCGCGCGCCGCCGCTGCGGCAAGATAAGCGTTGCCGTCGAAATTGGGGCCGCGCAACGCGACGAAGAGTTCGCCCGGGGCGAGTTTGCGCGTGTCGGTGGTGACGGCGACGACTTCGCAGTCCGCGCCGACGAGACGGCCTCCGCAATCGACGGCGATGTCCTGCAGCCGACGCATCAGTGCGCACCTTCGGACCGCAATTCAGCGGCGTAATAAATACTTTGAACGAGCTCGCGATCGCTGAAGTGGCGCCGCTCGGCGCCCACGATTTGATAATTCTCGTGTCCCTTGCCGGCAACGAGTACCACATCGCCTGCGGCGGCATGTTCGAGTGCATGCTGGATTGCAGCAGCGCGATCATGGATCACTGTCGCCCGTCGTCCCTGCGGCAATCCGGCAAGAATGTCGGCGACGATCCCGACCGCGGGTTCGCTGCGCGGGTTGTCGTCGGTGATGACAATGTCATCAGCCATCGCCGCCGCCACGCTCGCCATGAGCGGACGCTTGCCGGCATCACGATCGCCACCACAGCCGAAGACAACATTCAAACGGCCATGACAATGCGAACGCGCCGCACGCAGCGCTTTCGCCAGCGCATCGGGCGTATGCGCGTAATCGACGATCGCGAGTGCGCGTCCCGGCGCAACCATCGCCTCCATGCGCCCGGGCGGTGCGCTGATGCTCGCAAGCGCGCTCAGCGCATCGACCAAGCCGACACCCAGCGCGTCGAGAATACCGAGCGTGACCAGCACGTTATCGACATTGAACTCGCCGATCAGCGGCAACGTGACCGCGTGACGCGTCATCGCGCCCTCGCCGAGTTGCGCCTCAAGCGTAAACACCAGCCCCTCGGACTGACTGCGAACCTCAAAGGCGGTCAACGAGCGCGTCGCGCCGTCGATCGCGCGGCATTCATCAATGACCGCCAAGCCAGCCGCCGTGCGCGCAGTCAGCACGAGCGGCAGCGTATGCACATGTCGCAGGGACAGCGTGGCACCGAAGGGGTCATCAACATTGATGACGCCGCAACCGAGTTGCGGCATGTCGAACAAACGCGCCTTGGCGGCCCCGTAAGCCTCCATGGTGCCGTGATAATCGAGATGATCGCGAGTCAAATTGGTGAATGCGGCCACCCGAAAATTCACGGCCGCGACACGATGCTGATCAAGAGCGTGCGATGACACTTCCATCGCCACGCACTGCGCCCCGGCTGCCTGCATGGCAGCCAGCTGGCGCTGCACGCTGACGGCATCGGCGGTGGTGTACTCGCCAGGCATGATCGCCTCGGGCACGCGACCGACGCCGAGCGTGCCCATGTAAGCGGCCGGCAACTGACAACGGCTCAAGGCCTGCGCGAGCAGCCACGCCGTCGTCGTCTTGCCATTGGTGCCGGTGATGCCGGCAACGGCAAGCTGCGCGGAGGGACGGCCAAAGAATCGGCTGGCGATCTCGCTGGCGTGCTGCGATAAATCTTTGATTGGCAGCGCGACAACATCATCAGGCAACTTGGGCTCGGCGATACCCGGGGCCGGCTCCCAGAACACGGCGCGAGCGCCGCGGGCGAGCGCCTGCGGCAGCGCAGCAAGACCATGGGTGCAGCGCCCTGCGCAGGCGAGAAACAAGCCCCCCGCCGCGACGGTCCGACTGTCGAGACTGATGTCGTCGACGACGATGTAGCTTGCGGCATCGTCGCTCGCCGTTTCGTCGCTGACGGCATCGTCACCCGCGACACGGTCGACGCGCAATTCACCGAGCCGACGCGCCACCAAGGCGCCCATCAGCGCAACTCCCCGTTCGCAGGACGTGCCGATGCTGCAGCCGTCGCGATATTTTGCGGCAGATCTGCAGGCAGGGACTCGGTCTCTGGCAGCGCATCAAAGAATTGATCGACGGGTGTATCGGGCGCGACCGCCAGCAGCCGCAATGCACCACCCACTACCGACGAGAAAGTCGGTGCCGCCACATCGCCGCCGTAGTAAAGACCCGCCGAGGGTTCGTCGATCACCACGACCGTGGCGAGACGCGGATTGCTCGCCGGCGCGAGCCCTGCAAACACCGCAAGATATCGATTGGTGGAATAGCCACCCGCACTCGCCTTCCAGGCCGTGCCGGTTTTGCCCGCGACGCTATAGCCCGGAATCGCCGCGCGCTTGCCAGTGCCGACATCCGAAACCACCGACTGCAGCATGCGGATGACATCGCGACTCACCTGCTCCGGCAGCACACGCTCACCCTCCACGGCATGATCGATGCGTGTAAATGACACCGGTCGCTGCAGGCCATAAGCGCCCAGCGTCGCGTAGGCATGGGCCAGCTGCAGCGGCGTAGCGGACAAACCGTAACCGTAAGACACCGTCGCTGTGGTGATCGGTCGCCAGTGCGTGTACTGCGTGAGCAGCCCCGCCGATTCGCCCGGGTAACCACTGGTCGTCACACGTCCGAAACCAACTTTTGACAGCGTGTCGTGCAAGGTCTCGGGTCCGAGCGTGAGCGCAATACGCGTCATCGCCACGTTCGAACTTTTGGCGAGTGCCGTTGCCAGGTCGATGGCACCGAGGTTGTGCTTGTCCTCGATCATCTTGATGCCGACTTTCACCATGCCCGGATTGGTATCGATGATGCTGTCGGTGCGGAACTTGCCGGAAGCGAGCGCGGCCGCTACCACGAAAGGTTTGATGGTTGAGCCCGGCTCGACGAGATCCGTCACCGCGCGATTTTTGTAGCCCGCCGGTTTCAACTGTGCGCGGTCGTTCGGGTTGAAAGTCGGCTGATTGACCATCGCCAACACTTCGCCGCTCGTGACATCGATCACCACGACTGACCCTGCACGGGCGCGATGCACTTGCATCGCCGCCTTCAACTCCCGATACGCGAGATACTGAATGCGCATGTCGATCGACAACTGCATGTTGCGACCCGCACGCATCGGCTTGATGCTCTCGACCGTCTGCACGGTGCGGCCGAGGTTGTCCTGAATCACGCGCTTGGCACCGTTGTCGCCGGCGAGCCAATGATCGAACGCGAGCTCGAGACCTTCCTGCCCCGCATCGTCAACGTCGGTGAACCCGATGACGTGACCGGTCACCTCGGCAGCCGGGTAGTAACGACGGTATTCCCGCGTCAAATGCACGCCCGGGATATCGAGCGCTCGCACTTTGGCGGCATCGGCCGGTTGCAGATGGCGCGCGACGTACAAAAATTTGCGATCGAGTTTGGTGGTGACAAAGCGCGCAAGCTCATCAGGATCACGATTCAGGGCGCGCGCAAGATTGGGAATCTGCTCGTTGGCGAGCGTCAACTCTTTCGGATTCACCCACACCGAATCGACTGGCGTGCTGACGGCGAGTGGCTCGCCGGAACGATCGCTCACACTGCCGCGATGCGCCGCAATGGTCGCGACGCGCGTGAAGCGCTCATCGCCCTGCCCGCGCAGGAACTCGCTCTCCACGAACTGCAGAGTCGAGGCTTTCCAAATGAGCGCACCAGCACCGACACCCACGAGCACCGCAACCGTGCCGAGACGCAGCCCAAAAGAGGCGCTTGGCGCATCGGGTTTGCGGGTGAGGCCGCTGCGCGACTGCCGCGCACCGCCGCGCTGGCCTGCAGCAGGCTTGCCCGAGGCACGCTTGCCGAAAGGCCAACGGATCATGGTGCAACCACCTCGATCTGCTTCGGCGGCGGCGTGCGCATGCCGAGGTTGGTGGCGGCCACGTTCTCGACGAACGCATGCGTCGACCAGGCACTCTGCTCGAGTTGCAACTGACCCCACTCGATTTCCAGCTGATCACGCTCACGGTTCACTCGCTCGAGCTCGACGAAGAGTTCGCGCGCCCGGTGCTTGATGAAAATGGCACCTGCCGCCGAGCCAAGTACGGCCAGCCAAAGAATTGGAATGAGCATGGCGAGGGCGCGTTGCGAGGGCAGCTTCATGCCAAGCCTCGTGTCGCAACTTGCGCAGGTGCCAGTTTCTCGGCGCAACGCAGTACGGCGCTGCGCGAGCGCGGGTTGCGCGCGAGCTCCGCCTCGCCCGCGCGCCGCTTGCGCCCCACTTCGCGCATCACCGGCTGCGCCTGCGGCGGAATCACCGGCAGACCTGCAAACACGGGATCCACGCTGCTCTTGACCCGGATGAATTGTTTGACGATGCGATCTTCGAGCGAGTGAAAACTGATCACCGCAAATCGACCGCCCACCGCAAGCACTTCGAACGCCGCCTCAAGCGCCGTACGCAGCTGCCCGAGTTCGTCGTTGACGTGCATGCGGATCGCCTGAAAGCTGCGCGTGGCCGGATGCTTGCCATCGCGGGTCCGCACCGCGCGCTGCACGATCGCCGCGAGCGCTGCCGTGCGGGTGATCGGCGTCTCGCTGCGAGCCGCCACGATCGCCGCAGCAATCCGTCGCGCAAAGCGCTCTTCGCCGAGCTCGTAGATCACGTCGGCGATCTCCCGCTCAGTCGCGCGGGCCAACCAACCGGCTGCCGACTCGCCACGGCTCGGATCCATGCGCATGTCGAGCGGGCCGTCATGCGAGAAACTGAAGCCACGTTCGGCCTCATCGAGTTGCGGCGAAGAGACGCCGAGATCGAGCAGCACGCCGCGAACCGCGCGCCCGCGCGCGTGCGTGGCGACTGCGGTTGCGAGATCAGAGAATTCGGCGTGCAGCAGTTCGAGTCGAGGCTCATCGGCAAAGCGACGACGCCCTGCCTCGATGGCTGCAGGATCGCGATCGAGTGCCAGCACGCTGCCGCTCGGACCGATCGCCTCGAACAGGCGCGCCGTGTGTCCGCCGCGCCCGAAAGTGCCATCACCAAAGAAATCGTCGGCGCTGAGCGCCAGCACTTCCAGCACTTCTTCGACGAGTACCGGGATGTGCTCATCCACCTGTCCATCCGCCTCAAAGCGACAGCGAGTCGAGTTCGGTCGACAGATCGGTGGCGGTTTCCTCGCTCTTCAGCCAATAGTCGCGACGCTCGATCCAGCGCGCTTCGTCCCACAGCTCGAGCCGATTCCCCTGACCGATCAACATGGCGTGCCGCGTCAGCCCCGCAAATTCGCGCAGCTCCGGCGACAACAACAACCGGCCCTGGGCATCGAGTTCGATTTCGGTCGCATGGCCCACCATCAGTCGCTGCAGACGCCGTGAGCGCTCATGCAGCGAGGGCAGGCTCATCAACTTGCGTTCGATCTGCTCCCAGTCCGGCAGCGGATAAATGAGCAGGCAGGGGTCGCGATCGACGGTGACCACCAACTGACCCTCGCTACGCTCGAGCGCGCGCTGGCGTTGCCGGGTGGGCAATACCATCCGACCTTTGTCATCTAACGTGACTTTGCTGGCACCGCGAAACATGACCCCGACGGGTGCAATTGCACCCATTTCGCCCCACTTTTTACCACTTGGCGCCACTATAGGAATCGGCCGAGCGGGGTGTCAACGGTTTGGCGGTAATTTTTTTCAGTTACGCCAATAACTTACATTCGCCGAGGTCGATATTCAACAGCCGAAACGACGCAAAGTTTTAAGGGTTTCAGGGAGTTGCCCGCGAATGCTTACGCGGGCACTTAGGAAAGAGGGGGAGTCGGCCTATAAGCCGGGTTCTGTCGTGGACGACCATTCCTCTGGGACACCCGTCACCGGATGCCTCTAGCAGCCTACCCGGAAGTCACGCTCGGACACCGCGCTGCAGGTTTCCCTGCGACTTCCCTATTTGGCCTTGCTCCCGGCGGGGTTTGCCATGCCACAACTGTTACCAGTCGCGCGGTGCGCTCTTACCGCACCATTTCACCCTTGCCTGCGATCCCTCCCGCAAGGGGAGTTTGCGCATCGGCGGTATCTTTCTGTTGCACTTTCCGTGGGCTCGCGCCCCCCAGGCGTTACCTGGCGCCGTGTCCGAAGGAGCCCGGACTTTCCTCCGCATCTCGTGAGATATGCAGCGATCGTCTGGCCGACTCCGAGGGTGACGATACGCGTCGATGCCACCGATCACAAATGCGCCATCGCACGCTGCCGCGATGAGGGACTCAGCGTCGCGCCGCGGCAAGCTCAACGGCGCGCGCGTAAGCCGCATCGCGCCCGAGGCCGCTCGCGGCCGCGGCGATCGCTGCGGCCTTGGCTGCCGGCAAGTGGGCCAACGCCGCCCGCAGCACCCGCTCCATCACTTCCTCGGCAGCAATCGCTGCGCTCATCGCCGCACCGCCCTCACCTGCCGTCTCGACGACGGCACCGGCAATCACCAAGGTGATCTCGCCGCGCTCGAACGCCGGCTCCTCTGCCGCGCGCTGCGCGAGTTCTTCGAGGCGACCGCGATAAACACTCTCGTGCATTTTGGTGAGCTCGCGCGCTACCGCAGCCTGCCGCGTCCCGCCGAGCACCGCCGCGCAATCCTGCAGTGCCGCCACGATGCGATGCGGCGCTTCAAAGAAAACGAGGGTCCGCGGCTCACGGCGCAAAGACTCGAGGCGCTCGCGCCGCTCGCGCGGTTTCGCCGGCAAAAAGCCCTCGAAACAGAAGCGATCAGTCGGTACTGCGGCAACCGACAGCGCGGCGGCGATCGCCGTCGGCCCGGGCACACTGCGCACCTCGATGCCGGCGGCGGCGGCCCGCTGCACAAGATCAAAGCCCGGATCGCAGAGCAGCGGCGTGCCGGCATCGCTCACGATCGCGATCACCTCGCCCGCCAGCAGGCGCGCGAGCAGCGCATCGCCGCGCTCGCGCTCATTGTGGGCATGCAGCGAGATCAGAGTCTTTTGCAGACCGAGCGCCGACAGCAACTGACTGCTGCGGCGGGTGTCCTCGGCGGCGATCAGATCGGCGCCGGCCAAGGCCTCGCGCGCCCGCGGCGACAGATCGGCGAGGTTACCGATGGGTGTTGCCACCACTTCAAGCCGGCCGCGACCGGTTTTGGCGGGTTCACTCTGCGCGATCTCGCGCTTGCCGCCCGCCGCCTGCTCTGCAGCCACTATAATTTCGCTCCCGTGATTTGGCGCGTCTGCATCGTGCCCGCGCCCAACGCGGTATTCAATCGGCACGCTGCCGCGCAGGCAGCCGGAGTGCATCGATGACCTCTCGAGCCCTGATCGCTGTGCGCCGCGCCCTGCTGCTGTTGCTGGCGCTTACGCTTGTGAGCTGTGCCGCAAACACGCGACCCACGGCGAGCGTCGAGCGCGCCGCTGCTTTCGCCATGCGTGGCGATCACGTTGCTGCCGCCCGCGAATACGAGGCGGTCGCCGCGGCGACGGCCGAGTCGGTGCTCGCCAATGCGGCCTTGCTGCCGGCTGCCCGCGAGTGGCTGCGCGCGAGCAATGCCGATGCCGCCTCACAGGCCCTCGGTCGCTTGCTGCCCCCGCTCGATGAGCTGCAGATTTTTGATCGCGACCTCATCGCCGCCGAGATTGCGCTGCGACGCGGCGAGAGCGCTCGCGGTTGGGAGCTGCTCGCGGCCTTGCGCGCGCCGAGTGGCAACGAGCGCATCAATGCTTACCACGCGCTGCGGCAGCAGTTGGCACTCGCCACCAATCGACCACTGCAGGCCATCCGCAGCCAGATAGAGCGCGAGACCCTGGTCGCAGATCCGGCCGGCGTCGCGCAGTTGCGACGCGAGTTTCTGGCTGAACTGCAGGCGACCGTGGAGCGCGGTGCCCTCATCGATCCGCGGCTCGCGGGTCGCGATGCGCTGGCGAGCGGCTGGCTCGAGGCCGCGCCACTCGCGGCGCGTGCAGCCCGTGCACCCATTTCTGCCAATGCAGGGATCACGGCGGCTTGGCGCAAACGTTATCCGAATCATCCGGCGGCAGCGGCCTTGGCGCTGATCGGGCAAGCACCGCCACCGCAGCCGGCGGTCGCAGCCGCGAGCAATGCGCGCCCCGTTGCTGCGCCCGCCGCGGATCTCGAAGCGGGTGCCGCGCCGCTCACGCCTGCCGGTCAGCCGCTGCCGCGCGCGGCGCACGTCGCCGTGTTGCTGCCGCTCAGCGGACGCAATGCGAGTGCAGGAATCCAGCTGCGTGATGGCATTCTCGCAGCACATTTCTTTGAGCCCGAAGCCACCCGTACACCGGTGCGCTTTTATGACACCGCGCGGCAGAGCGTCGAGGTGGCCTTCGCCGCTGCAACTCGCGCAGGGGCGGTATTCATTATCGGTCCCTTGGTTCGCGAAGAAGTGGTCGCTGCCGCCGCGAGCGCCGCGCAGCCGGGTGTGCCACCCGTGCTCGCGCTCAATTTTTTGCCCGTGGAGCAATCGGCACCGCCCGCGGGGTTCAAACAATTCGGCCTGTCACCCGAGGACGAAGCGCGTGCGGTCGCGCAACGCGCGCTCGCCGAAGGTCGTCGTCGTGCCGTGGTGCTTGCGCCTGCGGGCGACTGGGGCAATCGCGTGCTCGCAGCGTTTCGCGAGACGCTCGAAGCGGGCGGCGGCGTGATCCTCGCCAGCGAATCATTGAGCGGTCGTGAAGTCGGGCCAGCCTTGCAATCGGCGCTACGCGTCGATGACAGCATGGCGCGGCATCGACGCATTCAGGCCGTGCTCGACACCCCGCTCGCCTTTCAGTCGCGGCGGCGTGCCGATATCGATTTCGTGTTCATGCCGGGTCAAGCTGCCTCGCTGCGACAGTGGCGGCCGCAGCTGCGATTCCAGGGCGGCGGCGACCTGCCCGCCTACGCCACCTCGGATGCCTGGGACGGACGCGCGGGCGCCGAACTCGCGGGCCTCGTTTTTCCGGACATGGATTGGTCGCTCGCCACCCTGGCGCCTGCGGTCGCCGCGCTGCGCGCGGACACTGCGGCCGCCTTCGGTGACAGCAGCGGTCGCAGTCGTCTGTTCGCCTTCGGGCACGATGCCTGGGTGCTGCAGTCCGCGCTGCGTGCGGGCAAAACACCGACCGTGGAGTCACCGCTCGTCGGTGCAACCGGGCAGTTGTCGATCGATGCTGCAGGACGCGTGCAACGCAGCCTGCGCTGGGCCGAGATTGGCTCGAGCGGCTTGCGCCTGCTCGATGTCGACACCAAGCCGAACAACGGCGGTGACTGAGTCAGGCCATTCAGGGCAGCCGGCGCGCCATTCAGGGCAGCCGGCGCGCCATCCCGGGCTGCGCTCCGCTCGGCATCTTTGTCTTGGCCGCGAGGCCGAAGATTTGGCCGCGGCGTATTTGATCGCCGCGGGTGCCGAGATCGTGTTGCGCAACTACCGACGCCGACGCGGTGAGCTCGATATCGTGGCGCTGCATCGCGGCGTGGTGCTGATCGTCGAAGTGCGCCTGCGCTCGACCGCCAGTCACGGCGGCGGCGCGGCCAGCGTGAATCGCTGCAAGCAACGTCGGGTGATACACGCGGCACGACAACTGCTGCAGCAAAGACGCGATCTCGCGCGTCATCCGGTGCGCTTCGACGTTATCGCGCTGTCGCCTGAAATTGCGGCCGG
Source organism: Gammaproteobacteria bacterium (assembly GCA_046091005.1). Lineage (GTDB taxonomy): Bacteria > Pseudomonadota > Gammaproteobacteria > Steroidobacterales > Steroidobacteraceae > UBA964. Next base: position 37,244 of record JBJTAV010000097.1, read on the forward strand.
CGGCTCATCGGCTTGGCATATCGATTGGCTGCAACACGCCTTCGAGGCGCAGGGCTGACGGGAACGCGCCGTTATTTGACGACTTTCAGGCTCGGGCGCTTCGGCCGGGCGCCCGCCGCGGGCGCTGGCCCGGCGCCGCCAGTCGGCAAACCGCGATCGGGAACCAAGGGTCCGGGTGCAGGATCGGTCGGCGACGGCGGCGGTGCGTCTTCTTCGGCCGGGAACATCAACCCCTCGCCCGTCTCGCGCGCATAGATGCTGAGCACCGCCGCGTTCGGAAAGCGCAGCTGGCGCGGCACGCCACCAAAACGCGCTTCAAAGATTACCCAGTCGTTGCCGAGATCGAGATGGCGCGTGGCGTCATAGCTGACATTGAGCACGATCCGCCCCTCGCGGATGTGCTCACGCGGCACCTCGACGCCCTCTTGCGCAGCATCGACGATCAGGTGCGGCGTGAGCCCGCTGTCCGTCATCCACTGATGCATCGCCCGCAATAAATACGGGCGTCGTGGAATGCGGTTGGCGCTCAAGCTTATTTGACGTCCTTCCAGTATTCGAGCTTGAGCAGATACGCGAAGCCCGTGAACACAAGCAGGAACAGAATCACCCACACGCCCAGCGATTGCCGCGTGGCCTTGTAGGGCTCACCCGCGTATTCGAGGAAGTTGACCGTATCGCGCAGGAACGCATCGTACTCGACGGCCGAGAGCTGCCCCGGAGACGCGAGCTCGAACGACTGCCAGTGCGATTCAGTGACCTTCGCACCATCGACGGTTTTTTCGACCGTCTCGAACTTCGCTTCTTGCAAGCCCTGCAGCGCCGACAACACGTGCGGCATGGCTGTGCCCGGCAGCGCGAGATTGTTGGTACCGTTCGGATGCGTGGGGTCGACATAAAACGTCTTCATGAATTGAAAAACGTAATCGGAACCCTTGGCGCGCGTGATCAGCGAAAGATCGGGCGGCGCCTTGCCGAACCACGCCTCGCCATCGGCGGCCTGCATCGGCGAGATCATGTAGTCGCCTTTCTTGGCACCCGGCAACAGCAGCAGTTTTTCCATCTGCTCTTCCGGAATGTTGAGATCGGTGGCGACGCGCGAGTAGCGGTTGTACTTGAGCGAGTGACAGCCCGCGCAGTAGCCCATGAAGTTCGCCGCACCACGCTGCAGCGAAGCGACGTTACTGACGTCGTTGCCCGGCTTCCAGTCCATCCAGGCGGCGTGCGGACCCGCACCGGCAGCAAGACCGAGGGAGCTCGTCAGCGCAAGCGCGAGCCCGAGAGCGGCAGTGACTACGGACTTACGCATGGTACGAAACCCTCTCCGGAGCAGGCTTGCACTTCTCGATGCTCGTGTACCACGGCATGAGGATGAAGAACGCAAAATAAACGGCAGTGAAGATGCGGGCGAGAATGACGTAGAGCCCGTCCGCCGGCTGCAGGCCGAGGTAGCTCAGCACCACGAACGCCACCACGAAGAGCGCGAGCGCCACCTTCGAAATCCAACCCTTGTAGCGGATTGACTTCACCGGCGAACGGTCAAGCCACGGCAGGAAGAAGAGCACGACGATGGCGAGCAGCATGAGCAAGGCGCCCAGTTGCTGATCGGGAACCGCGCGCAGCATGGCGTAGAACGCGGTGAAGTACCACACCGGCGCGATGTGCTCGGGCGTCGACAGTTCGTTCGCGGGTTCGAAGTTCGGCTTCTCGAGGAAGAGACCGCCAAACGTCGGCACGAAGAAGATCACGCCGCAGAAGAACACCAGGAACACGGCAACGCCGAAAGTATCTTTGACGGTGTAGTACGGGTGGAACGGAATGCCGTCGAGCGGTTTGCCGTTGGCGCCCGTATTGGCCTTGATCTCGATACCGTCCGGGTTGTTGGAACCTGTCTGCCGCAGCGCCACGAGGTGCATGAGGATCAGGAACGCGATCGCGAAGGGGACGGCGATGACGTGCAGCGCGAAGAAACGGTTCAGCGTCGAGTCGGCGATGCCGTAGTCACCGCGGATCCATTCGACGATCCCCGGACCAATGACCGGGATCGTGCCGAAGAGATTCACGATCACCTGTGCACCCCAATAGGACATGTTGCCCCACGGCAGCACGTAACCCATGAAGGCCTCGGCCATCAGCGCGAGATAGAGCAGCATGCCGAGTATCCACAGGAGTTCGCGGGGTGCCCGGTAAGACCCGTACATCAGCGCGCGGAACATGTGCAGATAGACGACGATGAAGAAGAACGATGCGCCGGTCGAATGCATGTAGCGAATCAGCCAGCCCCATTCGACCTCGCGCATGATGTACTCGACCGAATCGAAGGCCAGTGCTTCGCTCGGCTTGTAGTGCATGGTGAGGAAGATGCCCGACAGAATCTGGATCACGAAAACCAGCAGCGCCAGCGCGCCAAAGAAATACCAGAGGTTGAAATTCTTGGGCGCGAAGTAGCCGATCAGCTGCGAGTCTATAAATTCGTCGACAGGCAGTCGCTTGTTCAGCCAGGCACGGAAGCCGGCCTTGCCGGCGGTGGTGTCGGTCGAGGCGGCCATCAGGCAGCTCCTTGGGTGGCATCGACGCCGATGACGAGCATCGAGTCAGACTCGAACTTGTGAGGCGGAACGCGCAAGTTGGCCGAAGCCGGCGAACCGTTGAAGACGCGACCCGCGAGATCGAAGCGCGAACCGTGGCAGGGACAAAAGAAACCACCCGGCCAATCTGCGCCCATCGCCGGGTCGGCGACGGTGAAATATTGCTTCGGCAGGCAGCCGAGGTGGGTGCAGGCTGCATAGAGAACCAGCACCTCGGGCTTGAGCGAACGCATTTCGTTCTTGGCGTACGTCGGCTGGTCTGAGGATTCTGAGTTCGGATCCTTGAGGTTCGGCGCGACAGTTGCCAGTTTGGCGACGGCATCCGGCGTGCGGCGCACGACATAGATGGGCTGTTTGCGCCAGCTCTTGGTGATCATTTGACCCGGCTCAAGCTTGGCGACGTCAATTTCGAGCGGCGCACCGAGCGCGCGAGCGCGTTCGGACGGCTTCCAGGACGCGATAAAGGGCACCAAAGTAAATGCGGCACCGACCGCACCGGTCGCCGCCGTTGCCACCGTCAGAAATTTGCGCCGACTCAGATCGGCGTCATCGGGGGTAGCGTTCTCGTCGCTCATGCCATGGTCTCCCGGCCCGACCACTCCGTCGGGGCGCTATCCGTTATGCGTGGAAGCGCGGCATTATACACGCGAGTGCTCCTGTGGAGCCGCGGGCTGTGCTAGCGAGGATCACTAGCGAGGATCAGATGAGCGGATGGAAAAAAGCGGTCATCTTCCTGACCGGGTCGCTGGTGGGCGGACTCGCACTCGCCTTCCTGGCGGTGGCGGGTTTGTATGTGTGGCGACCGGAGATTCTTGCAGGACTGACCCGAACCGGAACGCCGCAGACGGTCGAATTGCCCGACGCCAGAGAGCCGATGGGCCCTCTGCCAACCACCGACAACGAGTCCGCTCCCGCCCTCGTTGCACCGCAAGCCGCTCGCGAAGCAGGGTCGGCGAGCTACGCCAACGCGGTGCGGATCGCCGCACCCGCCGTGGTCAATCTCTATGTCACCCGCATGGCCACCGAACGCGTACTGCGCAGCTTCCTCGATGATCCGTTCGGCGAATTCGCGCCGCGCTACCGGCGTCGCACCGAGCAGACTCTCGGCTCGGGGGTCATCCTTGATGCCTCGGGTCAAATCGTCACCAACCATCATGTCATCGCCAATGCGACCACCATTCGCGTGCAGCTCGCCGATGGCCGCTCCGCCGAGGCGCAGATCATTGGTCGCGACCCGGATACCGACCTCGCGCTGCTGAAGATCGACTTACCCAACTTGCCCGCCATTCGGCTTGGTCGCTCGGATCTGCTCAACGTCGGCGATGTGGTACTCGCGATCGGCAACCCGATTGGTCTTGCGCAAACAGTGACGCAGGGCATCGTCAGCGCCACCGGTCGCGATCAGCTCGGCATTGCCACCTTCGAAAACTTCATCCAGACCGATGCACCGATCAACCCGGGCAACTCCGGCGGTGCACTCATCAATACGCGCGGTGAATTGATTGGCGTCAACACGGCCATCATTGCCAAAAGTCTCGGCATAGAGGGGATAGGCTTCGCGATACCGGTCAATCTGGTGCGCGGCGTTGTCAATGAAATCGTCACGCGTGGCAAGGTGTTGCGCGGCTGGATTGGCATCGGCACCGAGACCATCGACGCAGAGCGGGCGAAGGTCGCGGGCTTTGATGGCGCCGTGGCGCGCATCACGCGTATTGCAGGCGGTAGTCCCGCACAACAAGCCGGGCTGCTGCCAGGCGATGTCATTTTGAAGATCGACGACAAGGCGGCGCGCAGTTCGCGCGAGGTGCAACTGCGGATCGCCGACACCTCGCCCGGACAAACACTCGCCATCGAGGTTCAGCGTGGCAACGAGCGCGGCACCGCGCGCGTGCGGGTCGACGAAGCGCCGCAGCAAGTTAGGCCGCGCTGATGAGTCGACCGCAAACGGGCCGTGCAGATCAGCCCGGGGCGCGCTTGATCGCGGCGCCGAGCGCCGCCAGCTTCTCTTCGATGGCCTCGTAGCCACGATCGATGTGATAGATGCGATCGATCTCGGTGCGTCCCTCGGCCACCAGACCCGCGAGCACGAGTGATGCCGAAGCGCGCAGATCGGTCGCCATCACCGGCGCGGCCTGCAAACGCGCCACACCCTTGATGATGGCCGTGTTGCCTTCGAGGCGAATCTCGGCGCCCATCCGCCGCATCTCGAGCATGTGCATGAAACGATTTTCAAAGATTGTTTCGATGATGGTGCCCACGCCTTCGGCTACGGTGTTGAGTGCCGCGAACTGCGCCTGCATGTCGGTGGGAAACGCCGGATAGGGCGCGGTACGCAAATCGACCGCTTTGGGCCGGCGGCCGCGCATGTCGATTTCGATCCAGTCGCTCCCCGAGACGAGCGTCGCACCCGCCTCCTGAAGCTTCGCGAGCACCGCGTCGAGATGCTCGGGTCGCGTGTTCTTGAGGCGAACCTTGCCGCGCGTGATCGCACCGGCAACCAGATAGGTACCACTTTCGATGCGATCGGGCAGCACACGAAACTGGCCGCCATGCAAACGCGGTACACCGTCGATGATGATTTTGTCCGTGCCGGCACCGCGAACCTTGGCGCCGATGGAATTGAGGAAATCTGCGAGATCAACGACCTCGGGCTCGCGCGCCGCGTTCTCGAGCACGGTCTGACCCTCGGCCAAGGTTGCCGCCATCATCAAATTTTCGGTGCCGGTGACGGTAACGGTATCGAGCACCAATCGCGCGCCGCGCAGACGCTTGGCGCGAGCGCGGATATAGCCGTTCTCGATCGACACTTCTGCACCCATGGCCTGCAGCCCGGCCACGTGAATGTTCACCGGGCGCGCACCGATCGCGCAGCCACCGGGCAAAGAAACATCCGCCTGCCCGAAGCGCGCGAGCAAGGGCCCGAGCACCAAAATCGAGGCACGCATGGTTTTGACCAGATCGTAGGGCGCAATCGGCTGCTCGAGCGTGCTCGCCTCGACCTCGACATTCATGCGCTCATCGACGGTGACCGTCACGCCCATGCGACCGAGCAGCTCGATGATGGTGGTGACGTCCTGCAGATGCGGCACGTTGCCAATCGCCACGGGCTCGGAGGCCAGCAACGTACCCGCCAAAATGGGCAGCGCGGCATTTTTGGCACCCGAGATGCGAACCTCGCCCTCGAGCACTGCACCGCCGTCGATCTGCAGTCTGTCCATCAGCGCGCCCCGGCCTCCTCAGGCGTCAGCGCTTCGATGGAAAGCGCGTGGATCTCGCGACCCACCAGCTCGCCGAGGGTGCGGTAGACCATCTGGTGCCGGGCGATGCTGCGCTTGCCGACGAAGGCCTCGCTGACCACTCGGGTCGCAAAATGGGTCTGATCCTCGGACTGGACCACGACGAGGGCGCCGGGCAGGCCGGCACGGATAAGTTCAGCTACTTTTTCGGGGTGCATGCAGGGGCGCTATGATGCCACCTCATGAAGACTCCTGCGCAATCGGCCGCTGAACACCCGGCCGCACCAACAGAACCGACGGGCGAGGCCACCCGGCTGATCGCCGCCGGCCGCCGCGCCCTAGGCATCGAAATTCGCGGGCTCGCCGCACTCGAGGCCCGCATCAGTGACGCCTTTGCGGCGGCCTGTCGGCTGTGCCTCGCTTGCCGCGGCCGAGTGGTCGTCACCGGCATGGGCAAATCCGGACACGTCGGCAGCAAAATCGCTGCGACGCTTGCCAGTACCGGAACACCCGCCTTCTTTCTGCATCCGGCCGAAGCCAGTCATGGCGATCTCGGCATGATCACCCGCGACGATGTCGTGCTCGCGCTGTCGAACTCTGGCGAAACGCCTGAGCTTCTGACCCTGCTCGCGTCGATCACCCGGCTCGGTGTGCCGCTCATTGCGCTGACCGGCAATTCGCAATCGACGCTCGCACGCGAGGCGCGAGTGCATCTCGATGTGGGCGTCGCCGAAGAGGCTTGCCCGCTCAATCTGGCGCCGACCGCGAGCACCACGGCAGCGCTCGCCATGGGCGATGCGGTCGCGGTCGCCCTGCTCGAGTCGCGCGGCTTCACGGCCGAAGATTTTGCACGCTCGCATCCGGGTGGTGCGCTCGGGCGCCGTCTGCTGCTGCGCGTCAAAGATGTGATGCGCAGCGGGACCGCGGTGCCGCGCGTCGGGCCCGACACCGCGCTCGCCGATGGTTTGCTCGAAATCTCCAGCAAGGGGCTGGGCATGACCGTGGTGGTCGATGCCGAGGGTCGCGCGATCGGCGTGTATACCGATGGTGACTTGCGGCGCTCGCTCGATCGCCGGGTCGATATTCACGGCGCGCGCATTCGCGACGTCATGACTCACCCTTGCAAAAGCATTGGACCGGGCGAGCTCGCGGCCGAGGCCGTGCATCTCATGGAGACCCATCGGATCACCTCGTTGCCGGTGGTCGATGCGAACGGTGTGCTCGTCGGCGCACTCAACGTGCACGATCTGCTGCGCAGTGGTGTGATGTGAGCGGATGATTCGCGCATGACATTCGCTTCGAAGATCGCGACACCAAAAATTTTGCTGAGCTTGCCGCTTGCGGCGCTGCTCGCTGCCTGCAACCCGACGGCACGCGATGCGACCACGCGCTTGCCCGAGAGCGAGCGTGACCCGGGCTATTCCGCGACCGATGCCGTGATCGTGCAAACGGGCGCCGACGGCTTGCCGCGTTACCGACTCGAGGCCGAGCGCGTCGAGCAAGACCCCCAATCGCTCAAAGTCAGCCTGCACGAGCTGCGCTTCGAAACCCGCACCCGTGACGGCGAGCCCTGGCGGGTACGCGCACCCGACGGTTCGCTCTCCGCCGATGCCCAACGACTCGATCTTTCGGGCGGCGTGACGGTCAGCACCCAGGGCAATACGCCAGACGGCGCTCGTGGATCTTTGCAGATGGTGACTGCCCGTCTGCAGTACGACCTCGAGTCGTCGCAGATGCGGGCGCCCGGTGAGGTCAAAGTTTCGTTGCAAGGTCATGAGCTCGCGGCCAAGGGTCTCGAAGCCAATCTGCGCAGCGGACAAGTGCGCCTGCAGTCGCAGATCCGCGGACGCTTTACGCCATGAAGGTGAGCAGATCCGTGGCATTGAGTCGGAGCGCAGCGCCGTTCGCGGTGCTGTGCGCGGGTCTTTTGTTGATCGGCGGGCCGCTGACGAGCCATGCGGACAACGGCGACATCACGCTTGATGCTGCATCGTCCGAAGTCGATTACCGCAGCAATACGCTGCTCTTTCGTGATGTGGTGATCACCCAAGGCAACGTACGGGTCTCCGCGCAACGCGCTCGGGCCACCGGACTCGATTTCAACGATTCGACTTGGACCTTCAGCGGCGTGGTGCGGCTGAACGTCGATGGTGGCGAGCTGCGCTCGGACGAGGCCACCGTGGTCTTTGAGCGCAATCGCATCGTGCGCGCGACCATTCGCGGCAAGCAGGCCGAGTTCGAACAAACATTGCGCGATGGCGGCAAGGCGCGCGGCCGCGCCGGCAGCATCACCTATGAAATGACGGCAGCTACGGTCACGCTGCGCGAAGAGGCTTGGCTCAGCGACAACGGTCGCAGCGAGATCCGCGGCGACCCGCTCATCTACAACGTGCGCGAACAGCGTGTGCAAGCAGGCAAGCCGGCGGGCAGCAGCGAACGCGTGCGCATCGTCATCAGGCCGCAAACTACGGTCACACCTGCCAACCCCGAGGCGCCAAAGCCATGAGACTGTCGTCATGAGCCAACTGCGCGCGACCCATCTCGCCAAGGCCTATGGCGCGCGACAGATCGTGCGCGACCTGACTCTTGAAGTGCAGGCGGGCGAAATTGTTGGCCTGCTCGGACCCAACGGCGCCGGCAAAACGACAGCGTTCTACATGATCGTCGGCTTGGTCGCGGCCGACGCCGGTCGAATCGAAGTCGACGGTCGTGATCTCACCCACGCGCCGATCCATCAGCGCGCCAAAGCAGGCATCGGCTATCTGCCGCAAGAGGCTTCGGTGTTTCGTCGACTGTCGGTCGAGGACAATGTGCGCGCCATCCTCGAAACGCGCGCCGAGCTCGATGCCGCGCAACGCGCGGCGCGCTGCGAGCAAATTTTGGCCGATCTGCGTATCGAGCACGTGCGGCGCTCGCTGGGCATGGCGCTCTCGGGTGGTGAACGTCGTCGCGTCGAGATCGCGCGCGCCCTCGCCGCCGATCCTCGCTTCATGCTGCTCGATGAACCTTTCGCCGGCGTCGATCCGCTCTCGGTCGCCGACATTCAACACATCATTCGTGAGCTGGCCGCGCGCGGCATCGGCGTGCTCATCACCGATCACAACGTGCGCGAAACCCTCGGGGTGTGTGCGCGCTCGTACATTATCGGCGACGGAACGGTCATCGCGTCCGGATCGGCGGCGGAAATCCTTGCCAATCCCCGCGTGCGTGAGGTGTACTTAGGCGAGTCCTTCAGTCTCTAGGAAGCCCCCGCGACGCCAGCCGCGTCGCCCGCGCAAATTCAGGTCCGCCGATGCTCAAGCAGTCCCTGCAACTCAAGCTCGGTCAGTCCCTGACCATGACGCCGCAGCTGCAGCAGGCGATCCGCCTCCTGCAGATGCCGACGATCGAGTTGCAGGCGCATCTCGCCGAGGTGCTCGAGACCAATGTCATGCTCGAGCAAGAAGACCCCGAAGACGAGGTCGAGCTCGGCAGTCATTTCACCGCCGTCGAACAACCCTCGCTCGCTGAAGCCGCTGAGCCCGTCGAGGTCGAGGTCGTCGAGCAACCGTGGGCAGACCGCCCGGGCACTGGCAGCGATGCGGGTCGCGCCGAAGACGACGAGATGGCCGAGCGCGACATCGTCGATGAGCGCGGCGAGTCGCTGCGCGATCACCTGCTTGGCCAACTCGAACTCGCGGGTCTCTCGGATCACGATCTCACCGTGGCCACGGCGCTGGTCGATGCTTTGAACGACGACGGCTACCTCACCGAGACGCTGAGCGAGATCGGTCTCAGTCTGCGGCCCGATCTCGTCTGGGACGACGAAGAAATCGAGCGTGTGCTGCTGCTGGTGCAGACCCTCGAACCCGTCGGGATCGGCGCGCGCAATCTCGCCGAATGTTTGACGCTGCAACTGGCCCAGCTCGATGCGGCCACGCCCGGCCTGCCGCTCGCGCTGCGGATCACGGCGCAGCATCTTGACCTGCTTGCCCATCGCGATCCGGCGCCACTCGCCAAGGTCGCGAACGCCGGCGAGGACGAACTCGCTGCGGCGATTGCACTGGTGCGAGCCTGCCATCCCCGTCCGGGTTCGCTGGTGAGCGCGGCGCGCGCCGAGTACGTCATCCCCGATGTGTTCGTGCGCCGCACCACCAAAGGTTGGGCGGTGGAGCTCAACCCGGGAACCATGCCGCGCATTCGCGTGAATCAGGAATATGTGGGCATGCTCGGTCGCGGCAGCGCCCACACCACGCTGCGCACCCAGCTGCAGGAAGCACGCTGGCTGCTCAAAAGTTTGGAGATTCGCAACGACACGCTGCTCAAGGTGACGCGCGCCATCGCGGCGCGCCAAGCCGATTTTTTGAACAATGGCGATGAGCACATGAAGCCGATGATCCTGAAGGACATCGCCGCGGCCATCGAGATGCACGAGTCGACCATCTCGCGCGTCACCTCGGGCAAATACATGCATACCCCCCGCGGTGTGTACGAATTGCGTTATTTCTTTTCGAGTCAGGTCGAGGGCGGCGATGGCCAAGGCACTTCGTCGACCGCCATTCGCGCCAAAATTCGCAAACTCATCCGTGACGAGAACGCCGAAAACCCGCTCTCCGACAGCAGGCTCGCGGAGATTCTCAGCGGCGAAGGCATACCCGTGGCCCGCCGCACGGTCGCCAAGTATCGGGAAGGGCTCGGTATCGATTCCTCGGCCGAGCGCAAGAAGGTCAAATCGCGCTAACCTTGACGTCAACAGGAGGACGCCATGCAGATCTCCATCACCGGCCATCACGTCGAAGTCACCGACGCCATGCGCGCCTATGTCCATAAAAAGATGGACCGCATCACACGCCACTTCGATCAGCTGATCGACGCGCACTACGTGCTGTCGGTCGAGAAGCTGCGACAGAAGGCCGAGGCCACACTCAAAGTGCGCGGCGGCGACATCCACGCCGATGCCGTGGCCGAGGACATGTACGCCGCCATCGATGCGCTCGCCGACAAGCTCGATCGGCTGGTCAAGAAGCGCAAAGAAAAGACCCACGATCACCACGCCGAAGAAGGTCGCCGAGCACGCCACTGACGGCGTCCTCTGCGCTATCTCTTCGCATGGCCTCGACGCTGCGGCTCATTCTCGTCAGCGGTCTCTCCGGGGCCGGCAAGAGCGTGGTGCTCAATGCGCTCGAAGATCTCGGTCACTATTGCGTCGACAATCTTCCGGCCTCGATGCTCGAACCCTTCGTGGCGCATGTGCTGCGCAGCAGCGAGGGTGGCTACCAGACCGTAGCCATCGGCATCGATGCCCGCGACTCGGGTCAGGGCCTTGAGCGTATTCCGGACACCATGAGCGAATTGCGGCGCAGTGGTCTGCGCTGCGAGTTGCTCGTGGTCATCGCGGCCGAAAGCGAATTGCTACGCCGATTCGGCGAAACCAAACGGCGTCATCCGCTGTCGCGCGAAGGCGGCAGTTTGCAGGAAGCCATCCTGCAAGAGCGCCAACTGCTCGATCCCATGATCCAATCGGCCGATCTCGTGGTCGACACCACACACATGGGCGTGCACGAGCTGCGCGATGTCATCGTGCAGCGCATCGATCGCCGTCGCGGCGCCGAACTGTCGCTGACGCTGGTGTCGTTCGGTTTCAAACATGGCGTGCCAGGCGATTGCGATTTCGTCTTTGATGCACGCACGCTACCGAACCCCTACTGGACCGTGAGCCTGCGTGCGCTGACGGGGCGTGATCCGGAAGTGATCGACTATCTCGGCGCACAGCCTGCCGTCGGCGCCTTGCTCGAAGAATTCGAGCGCTTCATTGCCGTACGCATCGACGAGCATCAGGCCGCGCGACGGCGTTATCTCACTGTCGGCATAGGCTGCACCGGTGGCCAGCACCGCTCGGTCTATCTCGTCGATCGACTGGCCGAGCGCCTGCGCGCCAAAGCGCCGTCGCTCGCCGTGCGGCACAGCTCGCTCGCATGAACGTCAGCACTCGCAAAGAAGCGCGACTGGTCGCGCTGCGTGAAGCGCTTGACTCCGGCACGCTGCGGCCCGCACAGCGCATGGTGACCGCGATGCATCCTGCAGAGATCGCGCTGCTGCTCGAGTCGGTGCCCCCGCGCCAACGCGAGCTCGTCTGGAGCATGGTCGACCCCGAGCTCGAAGGCGATGTACTGGTCGAGCTCAATGAAAACGTCCGGCAGGAATTGATCGAAGAAATGGCGACCGAAGAGCTGGTCGCCGCCGCCGAGGGCATGGAACTCGACGACCTCGCCGATCTGGTCGGCGATTTGCCCGAGACGGTCACGCTGCAGGTGCTGCGCTCTATGGATCAGCGCGATCGCGAGCGACTGCGCAATGTGCTGTCGTGGCCGCAAGACAGCGCGGGCGGTCTCATGAATACCGACACCGTGAGCGTGCGTGCCGACGTCACGCTCGAGGTGGTGCTGCGTTATCTGCGCATGCGTGGCGAGCTGCCGGCGCGCACCGACAGCCTGTTCGTGGTCGATCGACACGATCGCTATCTCGGCACGATCGCATTGACTCGCATCATCACCGGCGATCCCGAAGCCACGGTCGGCGACAGCCTCGACACCGAGGCACCGCGCATCGAACCTGAGACGGCTGCACACGAGGTCGCGCAGCTCTTTCAGGATCGCGATCTCGTCTCGGCTGCCGTGGTGGGCAGCGAGGGGCGTCTGCTCGGTCGTATCACGATCGATGACGTGGTCGATGTCATCCGCGAAGAGGCCGAGCACTCGGTGCGGTCGATGGCTGGCTTGCAAGACGAAGAAGATCTTTTCGCCGGCATCGTGCCCTCGACGCGACGCAGATTGCTCTGGCTCGGCATCAACCTGGTGACCGCGTTTATGGCTGCAGCCGTGGTCAAATCTTTTGAGGGCACGATCGAAAAAGTGGCAGCGCTCGCTGCGTTGATGCCGATCGTTGCCTCGATGGGCGGCATCGCCGGCACGCAAACGGTCACGCTCATCATCCGTGGCCTGGCGCTCGGTCAGGTGCAGTGGGACAACGCGCGCTGGCTGCTGTTCAAAGAAATCGCCGTGGGTGGGCTGAACGGCCTTTTGTGGGCCTTCGTGGTGGGCGTGGTCACGGTGTTCTGGTTCGACACCTGGCAGATCGCCGGCATCATCGCCGCCGCCATGCTCATCAATCTGCTCGCGGCGGCGGCGGTGGGTGTACTCGTGCCGCTCGCCCTGCGGCGCCTCGAAATCGACCCCGCATTGTCGGCGGGTGTCATCATCACCACATTCACCGACTGCATCGGCTTTGCGACGCTGCTTGGCCTCGGCGCGCTGTTCCTGACCTGAGAGCGGGTTTTTTCGCAGTGGGTGGCGTCAGCGCACGCTCAGGCGTTGTAAGGCGCGCTGAAAGCGCTGCGCATCGAAGGCATTATCATCGCGCAGTGCAGCAAACAGGCGCTCGATATCGGTCCGTCGGCTGCGTTCAAGGTTCAGATCTGCCAACAGCACCACCATGCCCATTGCTGCCTGCTCGGCCGCTGCCGGAGCGGCAAAACTGCCGCGCTCTGCAGCCGTCACCAGCTTGGCGAGTACTCGATCGCGATCGGCATTAGTCCAACGATGCCCACGCGCCTCAGTCTCGATCGAGCTCAGCAGCCGACGCGCCGCGGCGAGCGCAGGCGGTAACCGGCTGCGTTCGTCGTTGACGGCAGCCTGCAAGTCATCGAGTGCCGTACTGAACGCGGTCGCCGACGGTAGGCCGAGCGCCGTCGCCACGACCTGCAGCGTCCGCGCCTGACCATCTTGCAAGCGTAATGCGCCGGGCTCGCCGCTACTCGCACTGCCCCACGCATCGAGCTTGAGATCGCGATGGCAAGAGTGGCAGGCGTAGAGCGCGAAGTCAGGGAAAGGTCCGCGCGGTTTTTCAGCATGCTGTGCGAGCAAGACGAGTTGCTGCCGTGTCGCTGCACCCAGCCCCGTAACCCATACTGATGCTGAGGGCGGTACGGCCGCCCGCGCGGCCGCACTCAGTCCACCCGGTCCGGCGCCGACGATGGCAATGCGATATTTTTGAGAGTGCGCGATCAAGGTTTCTCTGCGCTCTGCTTCGCGCCCGCCGGCGCAGAAGTCGTGCCACCCTCACCGGCGATAATGTAGCGCTCGAGAGCCTCGCGCGCGAGCCCAGCACAACCCTCGATCGCAGAGGCGGCGAGGATGCCCTCCATCGAACTGAGGGTTTCGACTGCCGGACAACCCTCTTTGCCGCGCATCGCCCCAAAGTTTCGGCGCGGCGCCGGCCGATTGACCAAGGCAGTGAGCGCCGCCATCGAGGCGGTCTGCGCTCCCTTGGCAAGCGGCGGCAAACGCACGCCGCCCTCGGCACCGCGCAACACCACGATCTCACCGCCCGAAGAAATCAGGGTGAGCAGTTGACCGACAAGCAGCGGGACGGTATCCCCCGCACCATACTGCATGCCTTTGGTGATGGTCGGCGCGTTCGACCGCGCGACGACGTAATCGGCTGCCAGCGCGATACCGCTGGCAAGCAACCCCGCGAGCGTTGCCGCAACAAAAAACTTTTTCATGCTCTTCTCCCTGTTGACCCCGACTCGATGTTACTCGGCGCCGCGCACTGCACGGCTTTGTCTCAACGTGCTTGCGGTGCACCGACCACGGCGAGGGCAGCCCACTGCAACGGGTCGTCTGCGCCCACCGTGATTTGTGACAGTTGTGCGGCGCGCAAGGCTTCGGGCAATTCATCGCCTGCGCGCAGGCGCTCGAACAAAGCCTTCATCAGCGGTACCGTGTCTGCGTCGGGCAGCGGCCAGTGCGACACCAACACCGTGCGCGCACCGGCATAGAAAAACGAACGTGCAAGTCCACTCAGTGCGTCGCCCCCCGAGGGCAGGCCCGACTCACCCGGCGCGACCGGCTGCGGGTTACCGGTGTCGCAGGCCGACAGCACCACCATATCGGCGTCGAGCTTCAAGTCGAGCACTTGGGCGGAGTCGAGGATCACGCCCGCCGCCGGCGAAACAGCCGAGGCCAAAAGACCCGCATCAGGCAGACAGCCCTCGGCCTCCGGAAACTCGCTCGCGAAAACACCATGCGTCGAAAACATCAGTACTCGCGCGGCCGACAACGCCTCATCGCGCAATACGGCACGATCGGTGAATCGCTCGCGCAGGCGAATGCTGTCGTCATCACCTCCCAATGCCGTCTTCACCGCCTCGAGTTCGATCGCCGTGCCTTCGAGACGCGGCAACTTGGCAAGCGCCGCCGTGAGTCGCGGCACGCAAGCCGTCGGCAGTTTTCTCGCGTTGACCACGGCGCGAGCGATCGATTCCGCCGAGGGCGATTCCGCGATCGGCAAAAAATCGCCGAAGCCCACGAAGGGCACGGTACCTTTGGAGGGACCCGCTGCGCGAGACGAAACGAATGCCCGCATGCTCGGAACCGTCACAACGGAAAAACGTCGTGCCAACCAGGGTTCACCCTCGGCGGTGGCATCACCAGTGATCAGCACGCCAAAGGGCAAGCTCGCGAGTGCCCCACTCGCCTCGATCAGCAAACGGTCAGGCGCACCGGCCGCGAACACGACCGGGCGGATCTCGCCGAAAAGACCCTCGAAAAGCTCGGCCGCGGCGGCGCGATCAAAGTCTGCATATTTATCGCGGACAGAATCTTTGACGCGGGCGACCAATTCGGCAGCTTTCGACTCGCCGATACCGATACGAAACACACGCGCACCCTGCCGATCCACCAACAAACCGACACCGTGCTCGGCGCCGAGTGCAAGACGAATCAAGCGCTCGCCGCTGCCCAAAGATTCACGCAGCGCCTCATAGGTGACAGGCTCGAGCGTCAGCACACCGAATTTCGGAAACAACACTGCGACTTGCTGCTCGAGATCGCTCGAGCGGCGACGCCAGTCGGCAACTTCTTCTTCGGCACTGCGACGAATATCCGGCGAGACATCGGTCGGCAAGTTGGACAGTTTGGTTTGCGCGCGGCGCAGAGCCCGATCGGTGTCCTGCCAGGCGCGGATCACGGCACCGTTTCGCCCGGCAAGCAATCGTGCAGCCGTTGCTGCAGCCGTTTGTGCAACAGCCGGCGAGGCCAAGGTCTCGAGGGCTGCGAATAACGGCGCCACCTCGGTCGCTTGAGGTGTTGCCGTCATGCCGAGGGCGAGTGAATCCAGATAGCGCAATCCGCGGATCGGTGCGACGCCGCGATTCTCGATCTGTTCCCGGTAGATCTCGAAGGCTTCACCATAGCGCGCGAGCGCGTCCTCCTTGCGACCCATGCGTTGCAAGGCTTCACCAAGATCCATCAATAAATTGGCCTCAACGCGCGTCCCCTGCGCCACACGTCGATAACGCAGCAAGGCTTCTTCGAGCAGGCGCGCCGCATCCTGCGGGCGCCCATCACGCAGCTCGAGGGCCGCGCGATCCTGGGCCAGTCCCGACTGCAACCAACCGCCGCTGCGTGCATCGAGGGCGGCAGCCACGTCAGCCGCCTTTGCAAGATTGTCGCGCCACTCGCCGCGCTTGGGATCTCGCGCAGCTGCGATAGCCAGCGTGCGCAGCATCTGAGATTCGAGAATCGCTGCGCGCTTGGCGACGGGTAATCGCGCCGCCGCCTGATCCTGCTGCTCGCGCTCTACCTGACCGGATTGCCGCCACGCAGCCAACAACTCACGCGCGCGGATGGCCCGCGTGCCAGCCTCGGCGTATCGCGTAGCATTGAGTGCCGCGATCGCTGCATAAGCGGCCACCTTCGCGCGCAGAAACGCATCGTCCGATTTGTTCGCGTTTTGCTCGGCATCCATCAACACGCGCTCGGCTTCCGCGAAACGACGTTGATTGGCGAGGTTCAAACCACGTTCGGATTGCAGATCGGCACGGCCAGCATAATCTTCGGGCCACAGCCCGGCATGCATACGGACAGCGTCGGCGAACTGTAGTTCTGCTGCGCCAAAAGTCCACATCGAGTTGTTTTCGAAAGCAGCGGCACGAAGGCTGGAAAAATCGGTGAAACCGCCGCCGGTCAACTCGCTGCCGAGCACCGACTCGAGCGTGGAGAGCAGACTGCTGCGCGGACCTCGCTGTCGGACGCGCTCCGGCTCTGCCGCAGCGCCGGCCCGGACGCGCAGGGCCAGTGCGATGCCCGGCGTCGACGCCACCGGACCATCACCCGCCACCAGACCTGAAGACCCGCTGGCCGCAAGCAGCACCGTCGCGGGACGCGAACCCACGGTTGCCCCACCAGCGCAGAAAAGCCCGACTTCCGCATTCAAGCCGGCGGGCGCCCACTCCTGCGGTCGCGGCCCCACGCATAGCGGGGCCACGGCATCTCGCCATTCACGCAGTGCAATATCTTTGACTCGCGAACCGAGAAGATAAAGTCGACCGATGCTGCCCGAGCGACCGCAGGACACATCGTAGGCAAAATCTTTCTTGCCGCTACGCAACAGCGAGTCGCCGTACAGGCGACGCGCCACGCAGACACGTCCGGTCGGATCGGCACCGAGATTGATCGAAGCTTTGCCCGCGGCGGTCACCGCGGTCGAGGTGGCCGATGAGGGCGGCGCCGCAGCCGACGCGACGCCGACCGAAATGGAAAACAGCATCGTCAACGCCGCAAACAAGACCTCTCTCTCAAAGAATTTCAATCGGGTCCCTCCGGCCAGAGGTCCTCGTTGGCGGCGCCAACGCCAATCTCACGCTCATCACGCAGCGCGGCCGGATCAAGCAGATCTCGCGATGCGGGATCGATCTCGATCGGTTCGATACTGTTTTCCGTTGATTGAGTGGACGCCGTGGCCACCTCGGCGGAAGCCTCTTCGGCGGCCTCTTCCTCGGGGGTCGGCTCGCGCTCAGCAGCCTGTTCCGGCTCGCCGCCGCTCGAAGAATCCGATCCCGACGACGCCGGCGAGGACGTTGATGACGCAGGCGCTGGCGTCGACGATGCCGGCGCAGGCGCGGGCGCGGGCGACGCCGGGACTACCGGCGGCGGCGGCACCGTGGGGGTGGTCGGCACCACCGCAACGATGGTCGCGATCGGATCATTCTTTGGCAGGCACGATGCACCACTACCCGCGATGCAAGTGTTGAATCGCCACGCAGTGTTCGTCTCGGCTCCCGCGGGCAACATCAGGGCGGCAGAGGCCGCCGCCGAGCCCTGCAGCGCATTGCCGCCAGCATCGACAACCGTGCCAAAGAGCGCGACGCGCAGCGGCACTGAAGATCCCGAGACAATCAGCGTGGACGGTACCGCGCCTCCCGCTGCGCCGATGCGTATGCCATCGCCGGCCCGACCCCCCGTGTTTTGCTGCAGCACGGCGCGCGCCGCTTCGAAACTCGCAGGACCACTGACGATGAATAACTGACCCGCCGTGGTGCCGCCCAAGGTAGGCGAAAGGCTGTTGATGTCGAAGGTCGCCAGATCAGTCGCCGCTCGAACCTGCTCGAGAAACGTGTTGGAGCCGATGAGAATGCTTCCCGTCGAGCGCAACTGCAGTCGTCCAAGCGGCGCCGCAAGCGCACCGAGCGAGCCGGTAACTTCGATATCTCCGGGCTTGCGGCCGGTCTCGCCGATCGTCAGCGCGGGCGCACCGCTGCCGCGCACCGCTCCGCTCACGCGAACCTTGCCGCTCGTACCCGTCGCCAGCAGCATTTCACCAATACGCGGTCGATCAAGCGTGAAATCACCGAGAGTGATGTCACCGCCGCTCGACGCGCTGCTGCCGGTGCGCAGTGTGACCAGCGCAGCATCGAGCAGCTGCAGTTCGGCATCGGACACTTGCAGCGTGCCACTCGCTGGCGCGGCCAAACCGCCGCCGATGGCAATGCCACCTGCGCCACTCGCCTGTAAATGAATTCCCGCCCCCGATCCACGAACACTGATCAATCCGCCGATATCGACATCGCTCGCACGAATATCAACGCCGCCGTAACCCGCGGCCGCACTCGCACCGTTGATCGCCGTGCCCTCGGTCACCCGAATGGTCGCGGTGTTGGCGAAGCTGCCGCTTGCCGTAAAAGAAACATTGCCCACGGAGTTGATCGCGCCAGTCACCGCAATGTTGCGCGCCGAGTTGGCGATGATCGAACGCGCCGTCGCACCCGCAAAAGTGATCGAGCCCCCGCCTGCAGTCAGCGCAACAGCCGAACCCGAACTGATTTGTCCGGCATCGATGGCCGCCTTGGTTGAGCGAATGGCAACGTTCGACGCCGCCACGTTGGCCACGCGAACGGCCTCGTCAACCGTGATCTCGGCAATACCGGTCGCGTTGAGATTGCCTGCCGTGAAGGCCCTGCGATAGTCGACAAAGATATCGCCGCCCGCCCGCAGATCGCCGACCGTCAGATTGGCACCGGGGACGCGTGGTCGACCCGACGCATCGAGGGTTTCGGTGAGCAGAATGCTGCCGCCGGCAGTGATCGCCCCCGCGGCGGGATCGGCGATGGCCGCAGCGAGCAGTACATCGCCCTTCGCATTAAGCCTTGCGCCACCGAGTTTAACCGAGGTCATCAAAATGGATTCTTCGGCGTTCAATGAAATAGGCCCGACCGCCGCCAGCTCGACCGTGACGTGATCAGCGAGTGCGACCGCGGGCGCGCTGGGTGCAGAACGCAAGCTCAGCAACTGCGGTGCGATGATGCCGCGCGCACTCAGGTTCATCGAACCACGGGAGTTCAAACTCAACAGCGGATCGAGCGTGGCTGTCCCCGAAGAATTGAATCGCGCCGTACGCTGCAGCAGCAGATCGATACCCTCGCCGCGCAGCGACATTGCCGCCGCCAAGGGTCCGCTGCGATCAGCAGCCGTGGCCTCGAGCGACGACTCGATGCTGATGCAGCCGGCGCAGCCCGCGCCCGCCGTGCCGGCTGCCTTGGCATGCACCAGCACTTGACCCGCGCGCGTGACAGAGCCCGAATTGACATCGATGGATGTCGGCGCGCCCGTGCCCGAGCCGAGCGCAAAGCCCTCATCGATGATGAAGTCGAAAAGATCGAGATCACCACTCGCAATCGCGCTGGGCGCCGATTCTTTGAGCAGCAGCCGAAACTTGCCAGCGGCGCCGTAGAGCACTTGGCTGGAGGCCTTTTCAGCTTCGCTCGAATCGTCGGCCGCCTTCACTGTTCCGCTGACCGTGACGTTGCGACCCACAAGTACCGCAGGCCCCCCACGCACCAAAATCTGCGCTCCGCCGCTCACCACCACCGGGCCGGGATTTGCCGGCATCGAAAACGCAATCGGTGCATCGGTTGCTGCATTGACGAAGCCCCGCAGGTCATCGATGGATGCAGGTGTAACCAGCAAACCGCCGACATCCACGCGCGCGCCAACTCCGAACAGCACACCGGCGGGATTGAGAATCCAGACATTGCCGTTCGATCGCAGCGAGCCGTTGATGTTACTGGCAAGACAATTGGCCACGCAGGCGACGCGATTGACCGCAATCGACTGCCCATCGGGTAGCGTGAACACCACCTCGTTCCCCGCGCCGATATTGAACGAGTCCCAACGGATCACCACGCGGCGCGAGCTCGAGTTCACATCGAGCTTGGTCTTTGCGGCATTGGTGTTGAAGGTGGTACTGCCGGGCGAGTTCGCCTCGACCTGCGGATTGACGGGTAAAAACGCAGGCGGAACGATTTGCGCGTCCGTCACGCCCACGAGCAGCGTCGCGGCTGAACCGGCGAGCGCTCGGCGGATCGTCATCGCAGCGTTCATTCGCGAGGCCCCGTCGAGGAGGGCCGTCGACCGCGCCATTCAAAGGAGCCAGTGACCTTCAAAAGAAATCGCCGACCGTAAGCATCGTCACCCGTGCCTTCGATCCTGCCGATGGGTTCAACCACGCTGGCTTCAATTTGCCAAGAGCGGCTCGGTGTCCACTGCAATCCCAGACCCGCTGACGCACCCCGCGCCGCCGCAAGACCCAGATCGTCCGTGGTCCATAGACGCGCCGCCGCAAGCTGCGCGAAGGGTCTGACGGTCCCGGCAACGCCCATCGGTCGCGCAGGAAAAAACAATTGCAGCGATGCTATGACGCCCGAATCGCCCACCAATGCGCCCGGATCGAAACCGGGCCCGCCATTCAAACCGCCGAAACTGACCCGCTCAAAGGCCATCAGCGGATCGCGACTCCACTGCGATCGCAGCGTACCCACCAAAGAAATGCTGCGCGACAACTGCATGCCCAACCCTGCATCGGCGCGCAGCACAAGCCCCTGAGGATCGGCGTCGAACCGCGATAAGTCCGCAGCTCCGCGGCGACTCGCACCCAAAGCGGCAACGCCGCGACGCGCCTGCAAATCGGTCTGCCAAACCCACAAGCCGTCGCGTAACAAACCATCAGCGCGCAATCCGGCAAATGCGACCCGCAAACGATCGTCGCCCAATGGCAGTCCGCCCAAGAAACGGGTGCGCTGATCGACGCTCTCGATGCCGGCACGCCAATAGCTCACAAGCCCTTGCCTGACCAACAGTGGGGCGGACAACTCGGCGGCGAGATAAGTTGTCTTGGCATCGATCTCGAGCGGCGCGAGCACCGCTCCCGGTCGCGAACGCGAGTAGGCGCCGCCCAAACGACCCTTGAGTCCGCCTGCACCGAGCAAAGCCTCGCTATCGAACTGCAGCGAGGTCTGCTCGCGCACTTCGGTTGCTGCATAGGCGCCTAGCGTCGTGCGTTCTTCGAGCGGCGTGACCCCCGCGAGCCTGGTACCCGCCAACAAACCCACCGGCCCGAGCGCAGCGGAATTTCCATTGAGTCCCTGCAAGAACAACTGGTCCGGGTTGGACGCGACGATAAGCACAATGTCGAGACCGTTCGGATCGATGCGCGAGCGCCGCACCGTCGGTCGCAAATCGGTAAGACCCACCGATGCGGCATGGGCGAGACCACGACGCACGTCGGCGGCGCGCAGAGGCTTGCCCTCACGCACACCCGCAAATGCGCGCAAGGCAAGTCGCGCGAGACTTTCGTTTTCCGCGAGCGCCTGCACTTCTCGCACCGTGCCCTCGGTGACTTTGACGCGATAGCGACCCGATTCGCCCGCGGGCTCACTGAATACCGAAACCCGCGCGAAAACGTAACCAAGCTCGCGATAGCGACACTCGATGGCCGCGGCAAGTCGAGCGAGGCCCTCTCGACTCGCCGGCACCCCGGGAAGCGCCGAGATCAGTAGCTCGAAGTCTCTGCGCGGGAGTACCGTCGCGCCGTCGAGCGCCACGCCCAAGACGTCATTCACCAAAATGGTTTCGTCCGGGAGCAAACCCACCACCGGCCAAGCTTCACAGCGCACTGCGCCATAGTCCGACGCCGCAGCGCGCAACGGCGCCGGCAGACGCAGCACCTCGTCACGGGTCAGACCCGCTTGCGCAAACAGACCTAGCGGCTGCAGCGCGCAGAGCAGCGCTCCCGCGACACCGGCCGCGCCATACCCGCGCGCCATCCCGCCTCCCCGATTTCGAACGACCCCAAAAAACCAGGCCTGAAAGTCTGCACTTGCGGCATATTTGTGTGCAATGGCTGTCACAACTGCACGATCTCGCAACATTATGGCATTGACGATAGCGCTGGGCGCTACCGCCCTCGCCATGTTTTTCAGCCTTTCAACACCTGCACGCTACGTCGAAGGTCTCACTTACGATTTGCGCTTGGCTTTTGCCGCGCCCGCAGCGCGCAACGATCTTGTGATCGTCAAGATCGACGATCGGGCGATTCAGGATATGCGCGCGCAAAGTCCCTGCGGCTGTATCTCCCCCATCGACAAAACATGGCTTGCCGGGGTGGTCCGCGCGCTCGATGCGCATGGCGCCAAGCTGATCGCAGTGGACTACCTCTTTGACACTTGGCGCTCGGCGGAGGAATTCGCTGCAGCCGCCGCTATGTTTGCCGCGGTCAAAGTACCCGTGGTGGTGGTCGCCGACCCGCGACTTGAACCGGGTAAAGATTACGCCGCGCTGCCCACGGTTCGATATGCCGATCCTCGAACCTTGGTCAAAGACGATTACGGCGATGTCGTCCGCCGTTATGAGGCCTCGCCACCCGGTCGGCTGCCGGCTTTCGCGGTAGCTCTTGCAGGCGAACTCGACACCAAGACCGAACAACGCGGTCAATTTCTGCTGCGCTACCGCTCACCCCATCCGAACGTTCGCAACGAAAACGAAGGCGCCATTGCCCCGTCGTTTTCGGCAACCGACGTCGAGCTTCTACCGGCGGATTTTTTCGCGGGCAAGATCGTGTTGATCGGGCGCGTCACGCGATCCGCGGGTAACGACGCCGAAACCCTGCGAGAGGACATGTTCAGTACTCCGCTGCAGTATTTGCGAGGTCATTACGACGGCACGCCCGGAGTCGAGGTGCACGCGCATGCGCTGTCGCAGTTGCTCGAGGGCGACTCGGTCAAAGTATTGCCGTGGCCGATCGCCGCCCTGCTTGCGCTGGTTGCAGCGCTTGCGGGTGCTGCATTCGGTCGATCGGTGTCGGGGTGGGTGCGTGCGCTGCGTTGGCTCGCTGGCGGTCTCGTGACCGCTGCGGCACTGGGTTGGCTCGCCATGGCACAACTGGATGTGATGGCGCCGATGGTCACGCCATTCACGGCGTTTGCCTTGTCTTTCTTTGTGGTCAGTCGCGTCGCCGCAACGCAACTGAGTGATGAGCGCAAGCTCTACGCAACCGCGCTCGAGCGCTATCTCGCACCCCAGGTGATCCGCCGCATCGAAGATGGCTCCGAACCCGTGCAGATCGGTGCCGGCATGCGCGAGATCACGGTGCTGTTCACCGATCTCGAGAATTCTTCGAACTTCGTCGCTGAAACCCCGGTCGAGCAATTCACGCCGATCATCAACGGCTACTTCGACGGGCTGTTCGAGGTGCTGTGGCGGTACGAAGCGATGCTCGACAAGCTGACCGGAGATGGCGTCGTGGTGCTCTTCGGGGCGCCGGTGCTGCATGCCGATCATGCTGACCGCGCGGTCGCCTGCGCGCGCGACATTGACGCATTCTCTGACGCTTACCGGGCGAAGGTGGAGCGCGACTACGGCCTGAAGCTGGGCCGCACCCGCGCCGGCATTCACTCAGGGCCTGCCCTCGTCGGCAATTTCGGCGGCCAGCGGCGCTTCAATTACACCGCCTACGGGCAGACGGTCGTCATTGCCGCGCGCCTCGAGGTGGCCAACAAAGAATTCGATACCACGGTGCTGGTCAGCGAGGCTACGCGCTCGCGACTCAAAGATACTGCGGCACTGCGGGCGGTGGGCAGCTTGCAGCTCAAGGGCGTGCCGCAACCGATCGCGGCTTATACCGTAGCTATCAAACGTCCGGACCGATAATCGGCAATCGCGCGCTCGATGTCTTCGCGCGTGGTCATCACGAAGGGCCCATACTGGACCACGGGCTCGCCGATCGGCGCTGCGGCAAGCAACAGAAAGCGCGCACCTTCCGGCCCCGCAGCGAGTGACACTTCATCACCTGCGCCAAGCACGCCACCCTGACGGCGCATCAACCCGGACGGCAGACTGCCGTCCGCGCGCGCCGCGAGCCCGCCCTCGAACACATAAAGATAAACGTTGTGCCCTCTGGGCAGACCGTAGCGAAACTCGGCACCCGGCTGCAGGCTCACATCAAAGAAAATAGGCTGCGTGCTGACCCCGGTGACGGGTCCGCTCACGCGTGGTGAGTCTGCGTCCGCCGCAGCCATGAAATCGCCGGCGATGACTTTCACCTGCCCGCCTTGCATGCCGGCGACCGGAATGCGCGCTGCGTCGATGTCCTCGTAGCCTGCGGGGCACATCTTTTCGCGTGCCGGCAGATTGATCCACAACTGGAAGCCGCGCATCAGGCCGCTTTCCTGCTGCGGCATCTCGGAATGGATGATGCCGCGCCCTGCGGTCATCCACTGCACCCCGCCACTTTTGAGGTGGCCCCGGTTGCCGAGGTGATCCTCATGCAGCATGTGGCCTTCGAGCATGTAGGTCACGGTCTGGAACCCGCGATGCGGATGCGCGGGAAAACCGGCGATGTACTCGTCCGGGCGATCGCTGCCGAACTCATCGAGCATCAGGAACGGGTCGAGTCGCGCAAACGGCGACTGCCCGAGACTGCGGTGCAGCGTCACCCCCGCTCCATCGGAGGTGCGCTGTGCCGCGATCACTCGCTGCAGAACTCGGAGCATCCCTGCATCCCTTTGACCTTGCGTGTTGGCCTTACTTGACCGGTGCCGGTTTTTGACGGAGCGCGTAGTGCTCGAGGCTCGAGAGACTGCGATCGTCGCTCCACACCGTCGGCGCATCGAAATACTTGGCGTAGTTCTTTTGCGCGTAATCGAGTACCGGTCGCGACAGCACTTCGTCGAGATTCTTTGTTGTACCCATGAAGCAGGCGTACTGACAGAAACCCGGGCGCTGACCCATCAGCATCCAGGGCAACCACGGCGTGATGCGATTCCAGGTGCCCGTATAGTCGATCGTGGTGAGTTTCGGATTTTGCAGGTCTTCGACCTTGATGTGATGCGCAAAGAATTCGGATACCTGCACGATCGGACCTGAGGACTCGCGCGGCCACTTGTCCGGCTGCAACGCATTCGGGTAGGCGAGGTGAATGTGGATTTCCATCTCGGCCATGTTGCCGTGCTGGTACCAAGGCAAAATGAACGGAATCTTTGGCGGCGGTGCTTCGTTGTTGAGCCCACCAAATTTCGGCGGCTGCGGGAAGTGATCTTCGATCAGGTAGTTGAAAGGGTCATTGTCGACGTGCACCGCCTTGACCGTCTCGCCACTCAGCGGGTTCTTCCAGTCATCGAGCACCTCGCCGCTGCGCAGATCGGTGTACACGATGATCTCGCGACACATGCGGCGGATCGAACCGTTCGGCCCCTCGGCGAGTCGGATCACGCCAAAGCCCGAGGTCCCCATCAGGTCGACGATTTTTTTGTTGGGCTCGACCGCCATGAGGTAGCCCTTGAACCAAAAATACTTCGGCTTGCCGAAATCGAGGTCACCCTGAATACGCGCATAAGCGAGCTGATTGCCGCGTCCGGTACCCAAATCGAGATAGGGCCCCTTCAGGAACGGTCCCATCCCGTACTTCGACGACATGGATGCCGCCGCCATGGCCGAGGGTCCGCCGAGCGTCATGCTGGCGAGCCCGGAGGCCCCGATGGCGAGCGCGCCGCCCAAACCGCTGGCCGTGGTGAGGAAATCACGCCGCGCGGGCGCGGCCAATTGATCCGAATTCGACATGAGCATTTACCCCCAGTGTATGAACGCGTTTGACTTATCGATCGTTGACCCGTCTTTGGTTGACCCCGGGCCGCATCAGGCGCCGGGTACCTGCAATTTTTTGAGCTCGGCGAGCACGAGCTTCGAATGACCCTTGGCGTCGACTTTCTCCCAGTGACGCACAATGCGACCCTGCGGATCGATGATGAACGTGTCGCGGCGCGAAAACTCCATCAGCCCGAGCATGCTGGTGAGCACGCCGTAGGACTTCGTGACCTGCTTGTCGGGATCGGCGAGTACCTGGAAAGGCAGACTGTGTTCCTTGGCGAAAGCCTTCTTCGAGTCGACGTCATCAACGCTGACCCCGAGGATCACGGTATTGGCCCGACGGAAGGCAAAGATATCGTCTCGAAACTCGCAAGCCTGAGTCGTGCAGCCCGGCGTGTTGTCCTTGGGGTAGAAATAGAGCACCACCCATTTGCCCCGATGCTCCTTCAGCGAAACCCACTTGCCAGTTTGATCCTGCAGGCGGAATTCGGGAGCGGGCTGGCCGGCCGCCGGGCTGTCGGCCCGAGCATCGCCGATCATGGCGGCCCCGGCGAGCAACACCGAAGATGCCAGCAGGGAAAGGCAGCGACGAATGATCATCATGGTCGGTGATCCTCTGAAAATGGGTTGAACCGTATCTTCACGGCTCGCCGTCTGCGGCACAATAGGCGCCGTGACTCTGCAAGCCGATGTCCGCAACGTGAGCAGCTCCGGCAGCCCGTACCGGGGTCGTCGCGCTCTGGTGCTCTCCGGGGGCGGCGCGCGCGCGGCGTATCAAGTCGGCGTGCTCAAGGCCTTATCTGAAATTTGGCCGGGCAAAGAGGCGCCCTATGACATTGTGGTTGGTACCTCGGCAGGCGCCGTCTGCGCGGCGGTCCTCGCCACCCACGCCGACGACTGGCGCGAGGGTATTCGCCGACTCGAGCAGGTCTGGGCGAATTTTTCGGTCGAGCAAGTCTTCCGCGCAGGCTTTGCAGCCATGCTTGGTGCGGGCTTGCGCTGGACGAGCTCCGCGCTCACCGGCGGCCGGCTGATCGTAGCGCCACCCGCGCTATTCAATAATTCGCCGCTGCGAAAACTGCTCGCCGATCGCGTGAACTGGTCGGCGATCCGCGAGCACGTCGCCCAAGGCCGCCTCCGCGCGCTCGCGCTGACCGCGACCAGCTATGCAGGCGGACACCACCGCGTTTTCTTCGAAGCCGCCGAAGAAGTTGCCGAATGGCGCGGCGTGCGTCGCGCGGGTTCCAGGACAACCCTCGATCTCGATCACCTCATGGCAAGCGCGGCAATCCCGTTTCTGTTTCCGCCGGTGCTCATTGAGCAGATTTACTACGGTGATGGCGCCATGCGCCAACTCGCCCCGCTATCACCAGCCATTCACCTCGGCGCTGACCGGCTGCTTGTGCTCGGCGTGCGCGCCCAAAATGCCGCAGGTCTCGGCGGCGATATCGGCACGGGGCACCCCCCCTCTTCCGGTGAAATCTTTGGCTTTCTGCTTGATACCCTGTTCAGCGACCAGGTCGATGCCGACCTCGACCAACTCGAGCGTACCAATCGGATGATTCGCGAGGCAGCGAGTCCGCTCGATGGTCTGCGCGAAATCAGCGCGCTGCGTCTCGTACCCGGCGCCGACCCTCGCGAGGTCGCGGCCCGCCACCTCGGCAGCCTGCCTGTCGCACTACGCACGCTACTCGCGGTGATCGGTGCCCGCGGTGCAGCCGGCAGTTTGCTCGCGAGTTATCTGATGTTCGAGGCCCCCTACACCCGCGAGCTCATCGCACAGGGTCACACGGACGCCATCACCCAGCGCCGTGCAATACTCGACTTCTTGAGCTGATTTTTCAGGCTGATTATTTTGGCAACGATTTGCGGCGCAGCGCAGCGGTCGCTCGATCGAGACCATCGAGCGTCAGCGGAAACATCCGACCCGTCACGAGCTCTTGCGTCAGCCTGATCGAGGGTGTCCATTCCCAGCGCTCTTCGGGCTCGGGATTGAGCCACACCAGATGCGGAAAATGCGCGCTCATGCGCTGCATCCACAGGCTGCCGGCTTCTTCATTGAAGTGCTCGACGCTGCCGCCTGGCTGCACGATTTCGTAGGGGCTCATTGCGGCATCACCGACGAAGATCACGCGATAGTCGGGATTAAAGGTGCGCAGCAGATCAAACGTGCGCGTACGCTCGGAATGACGACGCCGATTGTCCTTCCAAAGATTTTCATAGATGAAGTTGTGGAAATAGAAGTATTCGAGGTGACGGAACTCGCTGCGTGCCGCCGAGAACAACTCTTCGCACACCCGAACGTGATCCTCCATCGAGCCACCCACATCGAGCAGCAACAACACCTTCACCGCATTGCGCCGCTCGGGGCGCAGCTTCAGATCGAGCCAGCCCGCATTGCGCGCAGTGGCATCGATGGTCCCGTCAAGATCTAGTTCATCAGCGGCGCCCTGCCGGGCGAATTTGCGCAAGCGCCGCAGTGCCATCTTGAGATTACGCGTACCCAACTCGCGCTGATCGTCGAAGTTTCGGTACTCGCGAGCCTCCCATACTTTGACTGCGCGGCGCTGACGCGCTCCCGCGTTGCCGATACGTATGCCTTCGGGGTTATAGCCACCCGAGCCGAAGGGCGAAGTGCCACCCGTGCCGACCCACTTGTTGCCACCCTCGTGCCGTTCTTTTTGTTCTTCGAGACGCTGGCGCAGTGTCTCGAGCAATTTGTCCCAACTGCCGAGCGATTCGACCTTCGCGCGCTCCTCTTCCGTAAATAGCCGCTGCGCCAAACTTTGCAGCCACTCGGCGGGCACCTCGGCCACAAGCTTTTGGAACAGGCGCTCGGCGCCTGCAAAGTGCTCAGCAAATACGCGATCGAAGCGATCGAAGTGCCGCTCGTCTTTGACGAGTGCGAGCCTCGCGAGCCAATAAAACTCCTCGGCCGAACAAAATGCCACCCGCGCCTCGAGTGCCTGCAGCAGCGACAGAAATTCGGTCAGGGAGACCGGCACCCCTGCACTGCGCAGCTCGAAGAAAAAGCGAACCAGCATGCGGCCTCCGCAGCCCTCGCCTCAGCGCACCCGCCTGTTCAAAAACACGAGTTGCTCGAACAAGTGCACATCCTGCTCATTCTTGAGGAG
Organism: Gammaproteobacteria bacterium; assembly: GCA_046091005.1. Classification (GTDB taxonomy): domain Bacteria; phylum Pseudomonadota; class Gammaproteobacteria; order Steroidobacterales; family Steroidobacteraceae; genus UBA964. Next base: position 66,436 of record JBJTAV010000097.1, read on the forward strand.
TGCCCCGTGGAGCGGCGGAATGGCTTTTTTAGGATCATCGCTGCGCAGCACTTCAGGTGGAATATCTTCGGCGAGCAGCAACTTGATCCAGTCGAGCAGCTCGGAGGTCGACGGCTTTTTTTTGAGACCGGGCGTTTCACGCACCTTGTAGAACGCACCGAGCGCTTCAGCGAGCAGCTCGCGCTTGAGGTTCGGGTAATGCACCTCGACGATTTTCGTCATCGTCTCCTGATCGGGGAAACGAATGTAGTGGAAAAAGCAGCGGCGCAGAAAAGCGTCGGGCAGTTCTTTTTCGTTGTTGCTGGTGATGATGATGATCGGCCGATGCCGCGCGCGCACCAGTTCACGCGTTTCGTGCACGTAAAACTCCATGCGATCGAGCTCGCGCAGCAGATCGTTCGGAAACTCGATGTCCGCCTTGTCGATCTCGTCGATCAGCAGCACGGGCTGCACCTCCGACTCGAAGGCCTCCCAGAGCTGGCCGCGCACGATGTAGTTGCGGATATCGGCCACCCGCGCATCGCCGAGCTGCGAATCGCGCAAACGCGAAACCGCATCGTATTCGTACAGGCCCTGCTGTGCCTTGCTGGTCGATTTGACGTGCCACTCGAAGATCGGCCGACCGAGGGCCTCGGCGACTTCGAGAGCCAGCTGGGTTTTACCCGTGCCCGGCTCGCCCTTGATGAGCAGCGGACGAGCGAGCGTGACCGCAGCATTCACCGCCATGCGCAAATCGTCGGTCGCGATGTAGCGATCGGTCCCTGTGAAACGCGAAGTGCTCATGGTTGATGGTTCCTCCAAGTTCTCAAGGCGCAGGTGCTGCGGCGCCCGCGGCTGCACTGGATGCTGGAAGTATCAAAGTATGTACGGCGGGCCCCGGCAAAAAGGGCTTCGGGCTTCCTGCAGCCCATTCTTTGAAGCCGGCACGATAGAACGGCGATAGCGGATGGCCGCTGGCGCCGCCCGGCAGCTGCATGTAACCCTCGGCCTCGCGTCCCGGTGACACCGCAAAGCGCTCAGAAGCGCCAAAACTCGGTCCCGCGACCCGGGGCACATTGAGGTCCCCATCGATCGGCAGCGCGGGCATGTCGAGATAGCGCGCGAGCGGCCCCAACGCACCCGACAACGGATGACGTACGGCAGTCGTGTTGTAGGCGCCCCAAGTGCAACGATCGAGCGCGCTGCAGGCTTTGCGGGCATCAGCGATCACGGCGTCGGCCTGCTGCAACAGGAAACTGCGCCAGTCGGCGTAGTCGCCTGACAGCATATGCGGTGGTTGCTCGCTCACGAGTCGCCACAAAGAACCCTCGAACAAGGGGTAGGGACTCGAGCCCTCGCCCGCCTGCAGTGCTGTGGTGATCATTTTCCAGACGGCATCGCGAGTACGCTCGCGAAACTCGCGCACGTATCGATAGCTCACGCTGTCGACCGCCGCACGACCCGACCAATCGGCCACCAACCTGCGCAGCTCCGTACGTCCCGCGTTGTCACGCACGGCGTCCTCATCGAGCGTGGCGAGCAGCAGCCTTTGCCAACGTTCGACCATGAGCGCGCGATCATCGAGTTGTATCGACAGCATGTCCTGCACGGTGGCCGGACGATCGAGTGCGAGCAGACGATCACGAATTTGTCGCTGACGCGCGCCCTTGTCGTAGTGCATGCCACTGACCGCTTTTTCGTTGCCGAGTACGGCCTCGAAAGGGCCTTCGACGTGGCGCGAGTTCGCGCTCCAGATCCTGCCGATCTCCGGCTCGCGGATGACTGGCGTTTCACCGGCAGACAACCAATCCATCGCCTGCGACGGCATGGTCGCCAGACTGGCTCGCGGGATACGGCCAATGACTGTCCAGGCGATACGACCCTCGCGATCACCCACCACAAAATTTTGATGCGGTATGCCGACCTGCGGCGCCATCTTCAGCGCGGCGTCGATATCGGCAACGCTTTGCAGTTCAAGACCCGCCACCGTCGTCGCGCCACGCTGCGTGATCGCCCAACGGGCTAGCCAGCAGGTACTCAAATCTTTTGAACCTTGTGCAGGCGGATCGATGCGCATCACGACGCCAAGCGGCGAGTCGCGAACCACGAGCACCTTGGGCTCCGCCCCGGCGATCAAAATCGATTCGCGATACAAGCGGAATGACTGCTCCCCCTCGGCCGTCACGTAAACATTGCGCTGCGGATCACAGTCGACGGGCTCCACATCGCTCCAATCGCCATAGCTATTGGTGAAGGACCAGGCGATGCGCCCGTTGCTGCCCGCCGCGAGACCCGGCAGGCCCGGCAAGGTCACGCCGTTGGCCTCGGTCGGTTCGGTAGCCACTTGCAGACGGGCGCGATACCACGTCGCCGGCACGCGCAGCCCGAGATGCATATCGCCCGCAATCAGTGCGGCGCCACTTTGCGTGTGTCTGCCGTCAACAGCCCAGGCATTG